>JAPLAO010000036.1 GCA_026393245.1 Mycobacterium sp.
GCAATCGCCGCGGCATCACTCGTGGCGCTTCGACTCGCTCCTGGAAGCCCGCGTGATCCTCGAAGGCTGGCGCTGCGACTACAACGCCAACAGACCCCACTCCGCCCATGGTGAACTCACCCCGACCGAATTCGCTCTACAATCGACCACGACCCACCAACCCCAAGCCGCACAGCGACTGGACCACCAAATGGGTCCCCCTCACGGGGACGAATCCACATCGCCGCAGTGGCCGTCGGCTCCGCGCAACGCGCACTGGACGAATCCGTCGACTTCGCCGCCTCGGCGACCCAGGGCGGATCGGCAGTCGGTACCTTTCAACTGGTCCAGGCCATGATCGCCGATCAGCAGACCGGGGTACTCGCCGGTCGCGCACTGGTGCGCGATACCGCACAGAAGTGGCTGACCGGCGAAGACCGCCGGATCGCCCCGTCGGTGGCCAAGCTGTTCTGCACCGAGATGGCCGGCACAGTGGCCGACCTCGCGGTGCAGGTGCACGGTGGTACCGGCTACATGCGGGGCGTGCCGGTGGAACGCATCTACCGCGACATCCGGTTGCTGCGGCTTTACGAGGGCACCAGCGAGATCCAGCGTCTGATCATCGGGGGCGGACTGGTCAAGGCGGCGCAGCGAGAGAGGCGCTGACATGCCACTACCCACCAAACGCAACCCAAGTTGGTAGTTGTAGTGACACCGAATTTCTACGCGCCCGCGTGCGTGGTGGCCAGGGCCGGGATCGAACCGGCGACCTTCCGCTTTTCAGGCGGACGCTCGTACCAACTGAGCTACCTGGCCGGAAGGCACGTTGCAGATGAACAACGCCATGCCTCGCCGTAATGGCGACCCTGACGGGACTCGAACCCGCGACCTCCGCCGTGACAGGGCGGCGCGCTAACCAACTGCGCCACAGGGCCTTGCTTTCCACTCCGCGTTGACGCGTCGTGGGTACCCCCTACGGGATTCGAACCCGCGCTACCGCCTTGAAAGGGCGGCGTCCTAGGCCGCTAGACGAAGGGGGCCTGAGCCGAATCTCTCCGGGGAACTCACAATTGCTGCAAGCTTGGAGCATTAACAGCTTAGGACACCGTCGCGACAATCCCCAAACCGCGCCTCGGGGAAGCGGTCGCCTATCCTGTGCCCTGCGCCCCTATAGCTCAGTTGGTAGAGCTACGGACTTTTAATCCGCAGGTCGTAGGTTCGAGTCCTACTGGGGGTACCACTTGGCTTGTACTACTTGGCGCGCCGGTCAGCGTGTGTCTGCCTGCACCGGTGATGAAGCTTCCGCGTGCACTGCACCCACGTAGTGGATCCCCCTGCCCCACTCCGGTCTCGGAGGCAGGTGCCGCGCGGGTGTCTGCGGAAGCGGTGCGTCGGCTGCGATCCGGCCCTCGGCGCGGTCCCAGCCGGCGCGCGCCCGCGGGTGCATCCGACGTCGCCGCGGCAGACACCTGAACGCCAGACTCACGGCCCGGCCGAAGAGAAAGTGCAGCCGTTCGTCACGCGCCGACCACTGATACCCCATCAACTCCCGCACCGGCACGTCGTAAAGACCCACCGTCACCCAGACCACGAACGGACCAGATACTCTCAGGTAGGACGACCATAACCGGTCCGGGATCCACTGTGCAGTAGGTGGTTTCGGCATCGTCGACAAGTCGAGCACCTCGCGGGCCGCGCCGGTGTTCTCCAGCACGTCGCGACACATCCGGTCCCAGTAAGCCTCGAACTCTGTCCAGCTTGTCGGCACCGGCCGCATGCTCATTCCATACATCGCGTACCAGGTGATGTGCTCGTCGAACAGTTGGCGTTTTTCCGCCTCGGTCAATCCGCTACCGAAGTATTCGGCGGTGCGGATGGTGCCCATGAAGAACGTGGCGTGGGCCCAGTAGAAGACGTCCGGGTTCAACGCGCTGTAGCGACGGCCCTGCTCATCGACACCCTTGATCGGAATGTGATAGTCGCGGACCTCCGCGGCCGTTTCGGGCGCCCGGTCGCCGTCGAACACCACGCCGCCGATCGGGTAGAGCGATCGGAACAACCGCGGGATGCGTTCGGTGAAGAAGATCGAGTGTTCGGTGACCGCCGCGCCCAGTTGCGGGTGCATGTTCTGCATCGAACCGGCCCACGGCCCCTGGAGGAGTCCTCGCCAGTCGCCAAAAAGCTTCCAGGTCAATGAATCCGGTCCCAACGGCGTTGGCGGAGCGTCGTACCCGCCGCCGCTCACCGGGCAGCCTGCGGACATCGTCGCGCTTTTCCGAAGCCGACGGCCTAGCCGCCGCCTCCGGCCGCCGCCGCAGCCGCCGCATCGGCCTCCGCCTGGGCTGCGGCCTGCTGCTCGGCATACTGCTGCTCGGCCGCTGCCCGGGCCGTCCGCCCCTCCGGGCTGCCCAGCGAGTTGCCCGGCACGCCAGCAAGAGCAAACATGTAGTTGCAGTTCAGGCCAAGCAGCACCTTGCTGTTGTTATTGCCGCTGGAGTCCAGAAAGCTCGCGGTGCGCGAGCTGTTGACAATGCACGCGCCGGTCGGCAGGAAGCTCCCGACCCGAGTCGAGATGACGGGCCTCTGACCGGCCTGACTAATGGCAGTCGCCGCGTCGTTGTATGTCTGGCCGACGTATTCGTTGATCGCGGCGGCCGACCCCGAGCCGAACAGGGCAAACATCGCGGTAGCACCGCCGACGAGACCAACGCAGCGGATCAGGGTCTTGTTCACGGCATCACACCTCTCAATCTCGAACACCGATAGCCGAAATATACCGTCAGAACTGCCCTGGCGCAGCCGGGACCAACATGCCCGAGGCTTTGAGAACTTGAATGTCACCGCTGGACACAGATATATTGGTGGCACCACGAGATACAGAACACGGAGGGGCCATGTCCGAAGACCTGCCCAACGTAGATCTCCTGCGCGCACTTGAGCCGGTCGCGGAGAAGCTCATCAACCGCCACATGTCGATGGCCAAAGACTGGAATCCGCACGACTACATCCCCTGGTCGGACGGTAAGAACTATTACGCCCTCGGCGGTCAGGACTGGGATCCCGACCAGGCCAAACTCTCCGAGTTGGCCCGCGTCGCGATGGTGCAGAATCTGCTGACCGAGGACAACCTGCCGGCCTACCACCGCGAGATCGCAATGAACTTCTCGATGGACAGCGCGTGGGGTTACTGGGTTAACCGGTGGACGGCTGAGGAGAATCGCCACGGGATCTCGATCCGCGACTATCTGGTGGTCACCCGCAACTGCGACCCCATCGAACTCGAAGAGTTGCGGATGGAGCAGATGACCCGTGGCTTCAGCCCGGGCCAGAACCAGCAGGGCGATATGTACGCGGAGGGCCTGTTCGATTCGGTGATGTATGTCAGCTTCCAGGAATTGGCCACCCGGGTCTCACATCGCAACACCGGCAAAGCCTGCAACGACCCGGTTGCCGAGCAGTTGCTGGCGCGCATCTCCAATGACGAGAACCTGCACATGATCTTCTACCGCGACATCAGCGCTGCCGGTCTAGACATTGCCCCCAACCAGGCGATCAAGTCGGTCCACCGGATCCTGCACAACTTCAAGATGCCCGGGTACACGGTCCCGGAGTTTCGCCGCAAGGCCGTCATCATCGCCACCGGCGGGGTCTACGACCCGCGAATTCATCTTGAGGACGTCGTGATGCCGATACTCAAGAAGTGGCGGATCTTCGAACGTGAAGATTTCACCGGTGAGGGCGCGCGCATGCGCGACGAACTCGGAGTACTCATCGCAGACCTCGAACAGACATGTGTGAAGTTCGAGGACGCCAAGGCCCGCAAGCTCGAACGCGACGCCCGACTGGCCGAGAAGCGCGCAGCTAAATCCATGCTGGCCGTCGCGGCGTCATAACCCCTGGCGTCATAACCCCTGGCGTCTTCACACCTGGCGTCATAACCCCGAGGGCACACTGCAGTGCCGTTGACCCACGCCGACCGGACAGCAGGCCGTCAGTGCACACAGTCGTCGCCGAACAATCAACAGCCTTCGGGCTGCAGATCGGGTCACTGACCCTTCGCAGCCCAGTTGTCTTGGCGCCCATGGCCGGAGTGACCAACGTCGCGTTCCGCACTCTGTGCCGGGAACTCGAACTGCAACGCGCCGGCACCGTCAGCGGCCTCTACGTCTGCGAGATGGTGACCGCACGCGCGTTGGTCGAACGCCACCCCGTGACGATGCACATGACGACCTTCGGACCCGACGAGTCACCTCGTTCGCTGCAGCTGTACACAGTCGATCCGGCGACCACCTTTGAAGCGGCGAGGATGATCGTCGAGGAGAATCTGGCCGACCATATCGATATGAACTTCGGCTGCCCGGTGCCCAAGGTGACGCGGCGCGGCGGCGGGGCGGCGCTGCCCTATAAGCGCCGGTTGTTCGGTCAGATCGTCGCCGCAGCGGTGCGCGCCACCGAGGGCAGCACGGTCCCGGTGACGGTGAAGTTCCGGATCGGAATCGACGACGCCCACCACACCCATCTGGATGCCGGGCGCATCGCCGAACAGGAAGGCGCGGCCGCGGTGGCGTTACACGCCCGCACCGCAGCCCAGCGCTACTCAGGAGCGGCCGACTGGGATCAGATCGGCGCGCTCAAGGCGGCCGTCGCGTCCATCCCGGTGCTGGGCAACGGCGATATCTTCGAAGCCGACGACGCGCTGGCGATGATGGCGGCCACCGGATGCGATGGCGTCGTCATCGGCCGCGGTTGCCTGGGCAGGCCCTGGCTGTTCGCCGAACTGTCCGCGGCGTTCGCCGGCGCCCCCGCACCGGCCCCGCCCAATCTCGGCCAGGTAGCCGACATCATCCGCCACCACGGGGCACTGCTGGCGGCCCATTTCGGCGAGGACAAGGGGATGCGCGACATCCGCAAGCACACCGGGTGGTACCTGCATGGTCTGCCGGCCGGATCCGAGCTGCGGCGGGCGCTGGCAATGGTCAGCACGCTCGACGACCTCGACCGGCTGCTGGACCAGCTTGACCGCGACCTGCCCTATCCGGCCGCTGCCGGCGGACCCCGCGGGCGGCAGGGTTCCGCTGCGGCGGTGAGCCTGCCCGAGGGATGGCTGGCTGACCCCGACGACTGCACGGTGCCTGCCGGTGCGGACGTCGCGAACTCCGGCGGCTGAACTGGCACCCTCTCAGGTTGGGAACGTAACATCGGATCCCTGTTGCGGACCGACGGTCCCAACCCGGGTGCCGAAGAAGTCCAGCACCATGGTTGCGTGGCGCAGTGGCGCGCTCGCGACATCCACCTGAGCCGGAGGCTGCCTGAAACATGAGTGACGGCGAGAACGCCACTCCGGGCCAGCACGGCGGCGACGCCGACTCAGGCCAGCACGGCGGCGACGCCGACTCAGGCCAGCACGGCGGCGACGCCGCCCCTGAGCCGTCCGGGCACCACACCGAAGGCATCGCAGTAGCCGACCTGATTGCCAAAGTCACCGGCGACCCTCGGGTCGCGCCGGTGACCCGGCGCAGTGCCGACGCGCAAGCACCGTCGGACGCCGACGTCACTGTGCCCATGCCGGTGGCCGCGATCGCCGACGAGATGCCCGACCTCGCGGGCCTCGCGCGCGCGCGTCGCCCATTGGCCGCCAACCCGGACCCGGTGGCAGCCAGGACGGCCCCAACCACTCCGGACCGACCGCACCGGCGCGCACTGCCCGCCGCCCGGCCCGCCGCCGTGCTTACCGCGGTGTCCGCGCTGGCGGTCACCGGTGCGGCGTGGCAGTGGCAGAGCGCTAAGAACAAACTGCTCAACACCATTGCCGCACTCGACCCCAACTCCAGCGACATCCGCGACCGCAATGCTCAAAACGGCGACGAAAACTTCCTCATCATCGGCGTGGACAGCCGCATCGGCGTGAACGGTGAAATGGGGGCCGGTGACGCCAGCGTCGCCCAAGGTGCCCGCTCGGACACCATCATGCTGGTGAACATCCCGGCGAACCGTAATCGCGTTGTCGCCGTGTCCTTCCCCCGAGACCTCGCCATCACACCGATGAACTGTCAGGCGTGGGATCCGGAAACCGGAAAGTACGGTCCGGTCTACGACCAGAACACCGACGAGTGGAGCGACAACGAGCGCCTGACCACAGCCAAACTCAACTCGGCCTACGCCCTGGGCGGGCCGAAATGTCTGGTCAAGGTGATTCAGAAGATCTCCGGGCTTGCTATCAACCGCTTCATGGCGGTCGACTTCGCCGGATTCTCCGCCATGGTCGACGCCCTCGGCGGGGTCGAGGTGTGCAGCACGACGCCGCTGGAAGACGCCGAACTGGGTACCGTACTGGCCACTGCCGGATGGCAGAAACTCGACGGCCCAGGCGCCCTGAACTACGTCCGCGCCAGGTCCATCGCCACCGAGGACAACGGCGACTACGGCCGGATCAAACGACAGCAGCTTTTCCTGTCATCGCTGCTGCGTTCCATGATCTCCACCGAAACACTGTTCGACATCAACAAGCTTGACGACGTGGTCAATACCTTCATCGACGACAGCTACGTCGACAACATCCAGACCCGGGATCTGGTCCGCCTCGGGCAATCGTTGCAGGGCGTCAACGCCGGCCGAATCACCTTCGTCACCGTGCCGACCACCGGGATCGCCGACTACGAGGGCAATGAACAACCGCGCACCGAGGACATCAGTGCACTCTTCGACGCAATCATCGAGGACAAGCCGCTGCCCGGTGAAAACGACAACAATGCCACACTGAGCCCGGTGACCACGACGACGGTGACCACAACAACAGATAATTCCGAAACCACAAGCAGCGCAACGGAATCGACCAGCACGACGGAAACAACGAACACTGAATCCGCCAGCACCGAACCGAGCACCAACTCGACCACGTCCACCGAGCCGACCGAGACAATCACTGAAGAACTGAAGAAGTGAAAGCGGTGGCTGCCGACCCCCGTGACGTGACGGTTCAGGTCGCCAACGCCACCGAACAGAGCGGCCTTGCCGACACCGTCACGACCGAACTGGGGTTGTACGGATTCAATACGTTCGAGCCTGATTACTACTCCGACTGGAGCACGGTGACGGAAACCACCGTCTTCTACTCGCTGGGCAGCGAGCAGGCCGCCGCGACGGTGGCGGCCAGCTTGCCGGGCGCCCACATCGAGCGGATCAGCGGACTCAACGAGACGATTCAGGTGGTGCTTGGTCCGGACTTTTCCGGCGTGAAGTACCCGCAGGCCAGCGGTACCGCCCTGACCGTCTCGGTGACACATGCCGGAAGCAGCACACCCACCAAACTTCCGTCGGACCTCACCGTGACCAACGGCGCCGACATCACCTGCGAATAGCCGGGATTCATCCGCCGTTCAGGTTGACGGGCCACCCGCGACGGGTATTCGTCAGTAGACTCGGCCCATGCGCACGGCGTACCACGAGCAGCTGAACGCGCTCACCAATCAGTTGGCAGAGATGTGCCGGATGGCCGGTATCGCCATGGAACGGGCGACCCAGGCCCTCCTGCAGGCCGATCTGGTGTTGGCCGAGCAGGTGATCGGCGATCACGAGAACATCATCGCCGCCAGTGCCCGCGCGGAGGAGACGGCGTTCGTGCTGCTTGCCCTGCAGGCGCCGGTGGCCGGAGACCTGCGGGCCATTGTCGGGTCCATCCAGATCGTCGCCGACGTCGAACGGATGGGCGCTCTGGCACTGCACGTCGCCAAGATCGCCCGTCGGCGCCATCCTCAGCACACGCTGCCCGTCGATCTCGGTAATAGCGCGCGGGAGGTTCTATTGTCCCGCGATCCGGATCAGGCGCGACTGATCCGCGAAGAAGACGATGCGATGGATGACCTGCACCGTCATCTTTTCAGCGTGATGATGGACCGGGAGTGGAAGCACGGTGTCGCCGCCGCGGTGGACGTCACGTTGCTCGGCCGCTTCTATGAGCGTTTCGCCGACCACGCCGTGGAGATCTCGCGCCGGGTCATCTTCCAGGTGACCGGCAATCTGCCGGCCGAGGAAGAGATCGCGACCTACTGACGCCGGTCAGCCGAATCGGCCGGAGATGTAATCCTCGGTGCCCTTCTGGGTGGGGTTGGAGAAGATCTTCCCGGTGTCGCCGAACTCGACCAGTCGACCCGGCTTCCCGGTGGCCTCGAGGTTGAAGAACGCCGTCTGATCACTGACCCGGGCCGCCTGCTGCATGTTGTGCGTGACGATGACGATGGTGAAGTCGCGCTTGAGTTCGGCGATCAGGTCCTCGATCGCCAGTGTCGAGATCGGATCCAGTGCCGAGCACGGCTCGTCCATCAACAGCACATCCGGTTGGACCGCGATGGCCCGGGCAATGCACAGCCTCTGCTGCTGACCGCCGGACAGTCCGCCGCCGGGCTTATCGAGGCGGTCCTTGACCTCATTCCACAGATTAGCCCCCCGCAGCGACCGCTCGGCCGTCTCGTCGAGGAGTTTCCCTTTGCGCACACCCTGCAACTTCAACCCTGCTACCACGTTGTCGCGAATTGACATGGTGGGGAACGGATTTGGTCGCTGAAAAACCATGCCAATCGTCTTGCGCACACTGACCGGATCGACTCCGGCGCCATAGATGTCTTCGCCGTTCAACAGCACCGAACCTTCGACGCGGCCGCTCGGAATGACCTCATGCATCCGGTTCAACGTCCGCAATACCGTGGACTTCCCGCAGCCCGACGGGCCGATAAGGGCCGTCACGTTGCTCGGCTGCACCGCCATGCTCACATCGGCAACAGCCTGAAACGAGCCGTAGTAGATGTTGACGTCTTCAAGATCAATCCGCTTCGCCATAGTCTTCTTTCGCGTCCGTCAGGTCCGGTGCCGCGTCAGGTATTTGTTCACGAAAGCGGCGGCCACGTACAACGCACCCACGATCAGGATCAGGGTCAGGGCGGCACCCCACACCCGTGCCCGGCCCGCCGCCTCGGGATTGGTCAACTCGGTGTAGATGAGCAACGGTAGAGAGGCCATGTTGCCATTCAACGCGTCGTAGTTGATCGACCGGGCGTACCCCACAAGCACCAGCACAGGGGCGGTTTCGCCCATCACCCTGGCCAGCGCCAGCAGCAAGCCACTGATGATGCCGGGAACCGCGGTCGGCACCACAACCCGCAGGATGGTCTTCCACTTCGGAATGCCCAGAGCGTAGGAAGCCTCGCGGAGTTCATCGGGCACCAATTTGAGCATCTCCTCGGTGTTTCGCACCACCACCGGCAACATCAGCAGTACCAGTGCCAACGACACGGCGAAGGCGCTCTGCTGGAAGCCCAGCGTGGAGATCCACAGCGCGAAGATGAACAGCGCCGCCACGATGGACGGGACGCCGGCGAGGATATCCACCATGAACGTGGTCACCTTGGCGAACGTCCCGCGCCCATACTCGACGAGATAGATCGCGGCCATGATGCCGAGTGGAACCGACAGCAGTGCGGCGATTCCCGCTTGCACCACGGTCCCGTAGATCGCGTGGTAGACACCGCCGGCGAACTGGTCGGGCAGAACCCCGGCCAATGACTTGGTCCACCACCCCTGCCTGATGACCGCCGCGAATCCTCGCTCTACGACGGTGACGAGCACCCACACCAGGGGGACGGCTGCGATGGCGAACGCCGCCGCGAATAGGACCGTGGCCAGATTGTTCTTGAACTTCCGGATCGGGCTCAGGGGATGAAACGTCGGACCCTTCGCGGACAATTCCAGCGTGGACTGCGTCATCCGCCGCTCACCCTGCCCCCGGCCGCGAGGCGCGCAAGTGCATTGACGATGAACGTCAGAATGAACAGCACCAAACCGGCCGCGATATAGGCCCCGGTCGGCAGCTTGGAGCTGAATTCCGCTGCCGCCGAGGCGATCTTCGATGCAAAGGTATAGCCGCCGTCGAACAACGACCAGTGTCCGGCCTGAGCCGCAGACCGCAGGATGATGAGGACCGCCACCGTCTCCCCGAGCGCACGGCCCAAGCCGAGCATCGATCCGGCGATCATTCCGCTTCGACCGTAGGGGAACACCGTCATCCGGATGACCTCCCATTTGGTGGCACCCAGCGCCTGTGCGGCCTCGACTTGGCCGCGCGGGGTGAGGCCGAACACCTCACGGGTGACCGCGGTGATGATCGGCAGGATCATCACCGCGAGCACGACCGACGCGGTGAATATCGTTCCGCCGCCGGCCAGCGATACGTTTCCCCTACCAAACAGGAAGAGCCACCCGAGGTGGGCGTTGAGGAACTTCGCGATCGGCTCCAGTTGCGGAGCCAGCACGAAGATTCCCCACAGACCGAACACTATTGACGGCACCGCGGCAAGCATGTCGACCAGAACTGCGAAGGGCCGTGCCAGTCGGCGGGGCGCATAGTTGGTCAGGAATGCGGCGATGCCGACGGCGATCGGAACCGCGATCGCCAGTGCGAAAAGTGAACTCAAGATCGTGACCTGAAGCAACCCGGCGATGCCGAACCGAAGGTTGTCGGCATCGGTCGTATTGAACTCAGAACTGGTGATGAAATTCGCATGGTTCGCCTTCAGCGACGGCACCGCTTGAATGATCAGGAACAACGCCATCAGCGCGATCGCACCGATGATGGTTGCGCCCGCCGCCAAAGCCACGGACCCGAAAACCCTGTCGCCCCATCGGCCGCCGCTGCGCAGCCCGGACTTCGGAACCACGTCGGCCACCATGATCGAAGTATGCCCCGAGCGCGGTGGCCCCACCGGGGCTGGTGAGCCCACCGCGCTTGGATCGGGCTTTATCGTCACTGAACTCCGAGAGTCACGAGATGGCGTTGATCGCGGCTGTCAACTTGCTCTTGAAGGAATCCGGCACCGGGATGTAGCCGTTATCGGTCAACCCCTCCTGGCCCTTGCCGAGTGCCACGCTCAGGAAGGCCTTGACCGCGGGCGCGACTTCGGCATCCGGGTACTTCGAGCACACCACCGAGTAGGTGCCCAGCACGATCGGGTAGGCACCGACCTCAGTCGGCTCATAGAACGAGGACGTATCCAGGACCAGGTTATTGCCCTCGCCCTTGATCTTGACGCCCGCGATCGACTTACCGACCGAGTCCACCGACAGCGTCACCGGGTCAGGGCCCGCGGAGGTGATGATCTGAGCGATCGACAGGCCCTGGTTCTTGGCGAACGACCACTCGTTGTAGGTGACTGAACCCGGCGTGCTCGTGATCGCGGCAGAGGTGCCCTCGTTTCCCTTGGCGCCTTCGCCGGTACCGCCGTTGAACGTCTTCCCGGCGCCCTTCTCCCACGCGCCGTTGGACGCAGCGGTGAGGTACTTCTGAAAATTGTCGGTGGTACCCGACTCGTCGCTGCGGAAAATCACCACGATCGGCTGGGCCGGCAGCGTCTTGCCGGGGTTCAGCGCCGCGATTTCCGGTGCGTCCCAACTGGTCACCGCACCACTGAAGATCTTGGCCGCGGTGGCGCCGTCCAGCACCAGTGCGTCGACACCGGGCACGTTGTAGGTAATGGCGATCGGTCCGAACACCATGGGCAGGTTCCAGGCGTCGGCACCGCCGCAGCGCTCCTTCGCCTTCTCGATCTCGCCCTTATCAGCATTCAGTGGTGAGTCGGTGCCACCGAGATCGGTCTGTCCCCCGATGAATTCCTTCACACCGGCACCAGATCCACTGGAGGTGTAGTTCAGCGTGAACCCCGGACACGCCGCCTCATAGGCGGTGACGAATCGGGTCACTGCGTTGGCCTGCGCCGACGAGCCACTGGCCTTCAACGACTTCTGCCCGCCGCAGGCAATCGAGGATCCGGCGCCATCCGCGCCCGCCGACGACGATGACGACGCTGTGTTGTTGTCACTGCCGCACGCGGTGAGAGCGGCGACCGCCACCACCGATGCCGTACCGACGAACACCTTGCCGAAGCTGGTCAGATCCACCGTGCCTACTTTCCGTAAAAAATTCAGGGTCCCTGCAAAGATCAGGGCATTGCGAAACCTATGCGGCCGGGGTTGCCGCTTGACGAGTTGAAGGTGAACGAGAGGTGAACAGCGCCGTTGGTCAGCGCGGCGCGTAGGCGGTGTCCACGCTGGCAACGGTGAATCCGAGGGTTTGGTAGGTCCGTACCGCGGCCACATTGTCGGACTCGACATAGAGCATCACGGCCGAGTCAGGACCGAGGCGCCGCGCCAGGTGCTCGACGCCGATCAGGGTCAGCAACCGTCCCAGTCCCCGGCCCTGCGCGGCGGGATCGACGCCGACCACAAACACCTCACCGGTGGCCTGCTCCGCCGCGTCATGCACTTTCGTCCAGTGGAATCCCAGCAGCGCCCCGGTTGCCTCGTCGAATGCCAGGAAGAGTCCTTCCGGGTCGAACCAGGGTTCGCCGACG
>JAPLAO010000279.1 GCA_026393245.1 Mycobacterium sp.
GCCGTTGCGGCACTGCTGGGCCGGTGGTTCTGGTGGCCGCAGGTGGTGCGGCCGCGCCCGGTGCCGCAACCCTGGCCCGACCCGACTCCGCCACCGGCCCAGTCCACCACCGAACCCGACCTTCCGGCATATCCGGATCAACTGACCCTGAGCGCAAGCTCGCGAGGAGGCGCATGATGAGAGACATGGCTACCCAACGACTCGGCCGATGGGCCGGCACGGCGGCGGCGATTGCGATGGTGGCTGCCGCACTGGCACCGGCGACGGCATCCGCCGATGCATCCGACGATTACCCGATCCCGAATCGGATGATCAAAACCACCTGTACTGCCGAACAGATCATGGCCGCCGCCCGCGACGTGGAGCCCGTCTACTACGAGCGCTACATGATCGACTACAACAACAAGCCGCCGGAGGTCCAGCAGGCGGCCCAAGATTACATCCACTACTTCTTCGCCAAGTCGCCCGCCGACCGCCGGGCCTGGTCGGAGGAGTTGGCCACCAACGCCTTCTCCGACCCGGTGGCATTCATGTGGCCCAACCACTCGAAGCTGTTCTTCAACAACAAGGGTGTGGCGGCCAACACCACCGACATCTGCCAGCGGTACCCGGCAGGTGACATGTCGCTCTGGGTCTGGTGACGTGTGACCACTCCAGTGATCGATCGGTGGCTCGACGTCATCGAGAACGGCCAGACCGCCGGCCTCGACGACATGCTCGCCCAGGATGCAGTGTTCTACTCCCCCGCGGTCTTCACGCCCCAGCGCGGACGAGCCACGGCGGCGGCATATCTGCGCGCCGCGGAACACATGTTCTCCGGTACCGGCTTTCACTACGTCAACAAGTGGATCGACGCCAACTCCGCGGTGCTGGAGTTCGCCGCCGAGGTCGACGGGATTTCGGTCGAGGGCGTTGACATCCTGCACTGGAACGACGAGGGGCAGTTGACGTCGGTGAAGGTCATGATCCGACCGTTCAAGGCGATCCAGACTGTGGTCGCGAAGATGGCGGAGCTGCTCGCGGCTCAGTGAGCCCGAGCGTTGCCAAGATGTGACCATTCACCATTTCAGGTTTTGCTGAATCACCCGGCCCCCGACTATGCCGACGACCTCGTCAAACGGGCCATCTCAGCGCGCAGCTCCCCGCCTCAAAGGGCCTCGAGGGCAGGAAGCTGCTCTGGAAAGTTTGGGGCCAGTGTGAGTAGAGTTTGGAAGACACGGCGCCTGAATACCAGAGCTTCGGATTTGCCAGCCGCAGGATTCGCAGTTAGCCACAAGCAGGAGAGAGCCCGATGACTTCCCCGAAGCGTGTGGCCACTTACGTCGGTCGGATCGGTGCGTTAGCAGTCGCCCTTGGCGTCGGGCATGCACTGGCTTCCGGGACCGCCGTCGCATCGGCGGACTCCGCGGATCAAGGATCCGCCGGCCCCACGTCGCAACAATCGACCCCCTCCACCAATACCCCCGCAAGTCGGCGTGCCCCCCGCAGTGCGGCGATCACCAGGCCTGCTCAACAACAACGGGCCGCCGCCGTGGAAGCACGACGCAGCGCCGTATCCCCCGCCGCCGCCGCGGCAAAGGCGCCGGCGTCGATCCCGAAGGACTCTTCTGCCCCGTGGACACAGGCGGTCTGGACCAGACGGGACCTCGCCGGGTCCGGCGCCCGGTCGGTAGCGGCACGAGCGGCGGCCGCCTCGTCGGCGGCGACCGGCCGTGTCCCCGCCGCAGCGGTAGCAGCCACCCCGCCCACCACCCTGCCGTCGACGCCGACCGGTTGGGTGACCGGTCAGCGGAACACCGCCTACCCGGGCTTCGGCTGGTCTCAGACCAATAACACCAGTTGGGCCAACGTATACGGCACCGACGTGGGCGTCATGTGGATCAACGGTGAAAACGGAAAGACCCAACTCGCCTTCGGTGACACCTTCAGCGGGCCGAACATGTCTGGCGACTGGCGCTCCAACGTCCTGCTGCTCAGCACCGACACCCAGTTGTACGACGGCCTGACGCTGGAGAGGTCCGGTCCTGCCGGCCAGTTCATTCCAGCCGCCCGCAACCAGGTGTTCTTCATCGGCTCCGAAGTCACCAACATCCCGTCGGCGGCCGTCTACGCCAACGGCGAGAACTACGTCAACTACTTCTCGGTGAAGTCCTGGGACACCCCCGGCCGCTGGACCACCAACTACTCGGCGATCTCGCAGTTCGTGCCGGGCACAGGCGGCGGTAAGTGGGTTCTGCAGCCCTCATCCGTCCGCTCGGCGGGCTGGTTCCGGTCATCGACGCGGTACCGCGCGGGTGACCAGAACTTCCAGCAGATGGCCTATGTGCTGCAACCGGAGAGCAAGGTCGCCTCCGGCGACCCCCGCTACGTCTACGCGTTCGGCACGCCGGCGGGTCGCACCGGGTCGGCCTTCCTGTCGCGGGTGCCCGAGGGCACCATCACTGATCTCGGGCAGTACGAGTACTGGGACGGCGACACCTGGGTGCGTGACAAGCCCGCCGTCGCCGCACCGGTGATCGGCGACTCGCCCAACTCTGGCGGACTGTTCGGCTTCGTCAGGGACATCGCCAACAACCCGAACTTCTTCGGCGGCTGGTTCGCCGGCCTCGTCGGCGCCAAGACCGGCGGCAACGTCAGCGAGATGAGCGTGCAGTACAACGACTATCTCGGCAAGTACGTGGTGATGTACGGCAACGGGGCCAACAACGTCATCCTGCGCACCGCCGACACCCCCGAGGGGCCGTGGTCGGAGCCCACCACCGTGGCCACCTCGATCCAGTACCCGGGCCTGTACGCGCCGATGATCCATCCGCTGTCGGGCACCGGTCAGCTCACCGATTCCGGCGGTGCCCCCGATGTCAGCAACCTGTACTGGAACATGTCGCTGTGGGGCAATTACAACGTCGTCCTGATGAAGACCGACCTGACCAATCTGAAGACAACACTGGTCTAGCGGTGGGATCCCCAACGCGCCATCGCGCAGGTCACCTCGGTGCGCTCGCGATAGCGCTGGGTCTCGGTGCCGCGATCGCCGCCGCGACTCCGACGGCCTCGGCAGACACTCGTAGCCCCGATTCCACACGCGGCACAGTTACGCGATCTGTCGTCAAACCTGCTCAGCCCCAAACAAACTCGCTCGCCAAGCCTCTCGCTGCAGCAGCGGCGACACCATCAGCCGCGGTGCGGACGCGCCGTCAGGTTCGCGTGCGAGCACCCCGCGGGGTGGTCCAGCCCGAGACGACAGCGCAGCCCGGGTTGACGATCACGCGGTCCGGCCAGAGCCCGTTCCGGCTTGGCAGCGGATCCACCGGGGCGGCCGAACTCAGCGGTATCGCCTACGCCGGCGGCACCACCTACTACGGCGTAGGCGACAACGGTGACCGCTCGATCTGGCAGATCTACACCTCACTCGACACCAGAACCGGCCGGATCAGATCCAGCCAGGTCACCGGCGGCATCACCGCCCCAGGTATGGGATCAGACTCCGAGGGCATCGCTGTGGGACCTGATGGCGACACCGTGTGGATTTCCGACGAAGTCGCCTCGAGCATCACCGAATTCAGCCTGACCACCGGCTCGAAGGTCGGCTCGGTCGCGGTTCCC
>JAPLAO010000187.1 GCA_026393245.1 Mycobacterium sp.
ACCCCGATGGCCGGGCCGCTGCAGGTCCCGGCGGCCCCGGCGCCGCCCGTCTGCGGCGACGTGTCGGCGCTGTCGGCCCGCGACAAGCTGGCCCAGTTGCTCATGGTGGGTGTGAAGAACGCCACCGACGCCCGCGCGGTGGTGTCCCCGACTTCAGAGCCGCGCAACGCCAGGATCACTGGCAGCAGCACCCACGGCGCGAGCATCATCGGCCACGTCTCCGAGGAGATGGATCCCAGCGTGGTCAGCACCCGGGGCGACAGTGCGAAGGCCACCGCGCCGACGAGTCGCGACGGTCGGGTGCCGATGCCGAGTGTCTCGGCGACCCGAATCAGACCCCAACAACCGACCGTGATCAGGATTGCCCACCACAACCGCTGGGTCACCCAACCCGGAACGCCAAGGGTGTGACCCACCAGAAAGAACGCGCCGTGCGGGAAGAGATAGCCGTAGGCCTGATTCTGAGCCTGGCCGAACGGCAGGTCGCTGTTCCAGAGGTTGGCCGCGCGGGCCAGGAAGCGCAACGGGTCCGCGGTCAGATCGAGTTTGGTGTCCGGGGCGATCAATCCCGGCGAGGATGCCAGACACATCACCAGTGCGGCCGCGAAAATCCCGACCAGCCAGCGACGTGACAGTGGCGTTGCGCCGGCGGTGTCGTCCACGGCCGTGGGCGGGGCGAGGGTGCTCAGGCTAGCCGCGGTTGCCGTACTCGACGCGGTTGAGCACCGATGACGCCGGGTCTCCGGGGGACAGCGGCGGTTTGGTGTCCTGCTGAATCATCAGGGTCACACCGAAAACCGAGGCGGCGCCGAGCAGCAGACCGACCAGGACGGAGGCTGCGGCTGGAACCACGAACCGGGTCACGATCGGCACTCCCTATGGTCGCTGGAACAGGCTCAAACCGGGATCAACCCCGCTGGTGAACCTAGCACGGACACCCCCGCCGTTGACCTTGCGTTTGCTGCCGACCGGGGTCATGACAGCATGTTCGGATGGTCATTCGCCTGCTTCCCCTCCGCGCCGTCGCGGCATTGACGGCTCTGCCACTGGTACTGGCGGCTTGCTCGTCGCCTGCCTCCCGCACCGCCTCGATGCCGTCAGCGGAGGTCAGTGCCGTCGCCTCCGACAGCGTTACCCCGATGGCCGGGCCGCTGCAGGTCCCGGCGGCCCCGGCGCCGCCCTTCTGCGGCGACGTGTCGGCGCTGTCGACCCGCGACAAGTTGGCCCAGTTGCTCATGGTGGGTGTGAAGAACGCCACCGACGCCCGCGCGGTGGTGGGTAACTACCATGTCGGCGGCATCATGATCGGGAGTTGGACCGATTTGTCGATGCTCACCGACGGCACCCTTAACGACATCGCGAACCTCGGACCACTGCCGCTAGCGGTCAGTGTCGACGAAGAGGGTGGCCGGGTATCGCGGCTGTCGTCGCTGATCGGGGCGGCACCGTCGGCGCGCACACTGGCCCAGACCCAGACTCCCGATCAGGTCTACCAGTTGGCATTGGCGCGCGGTCAGCAGATGCGCGGCCTGGGTATCACCATCGATTTCGCTCCGGTCGTCGACGTCTCCAACCAGGGTGCGGACACCGTCATCGGGGACCGATCGTTCTCCAATGACCCCGCCACCGTCACCGCCTACGCGGGTGCGTTCGCCCGCGGACTGCGTGATGCCGGAGTGCTGCCGGTGCTCAAGCACTTCCCCGGCCACGGGCACGGCTCCGGTGACTCGCACACCGCAGGCGCGGTGAGCACCCCGCCGCTGTCCGAACTGATGAAAAGCGACCTGGTGCCCTACGCCACGCTGACTACCGTTGCTCCGGTCGCGGTGATGATGGGCCACCTCGAAGTGCCCGGCCTGACCGGTGACACCCCGGCCAGCCTCAGTGCTGCAGCGGTGAACCTGCTGCGCAGCGGTGGCTACGGCGGCCCCGGCTTCAACGGCCCGATCTTCAGCGACGATCTGTCGTCCATGGCCGCCATCTCGTCGCGCTACGGAGTGGCTGAGGCGGTGTTGCGGGCGCTGCAGGCAGGCACCGACGTCGCGCTGTGGATCACCACCGCCGAGGTTCCCGCCGTGCTGGATCGGCTGGAAAAGGCCGCCACCGCAGGCGAACTCGATATGGGCGCCGTCCAGGGTTCGGTGCTGCGGATGGCCGGCATCAAGGGTTCCAGCGCACGCTGCGGCGGCTAGCCGTGGCCGGTGGCGCCGGCGGCACCAAGCGACTGCCGCGTGCGGTGCGCGAGCAGCAGATGCTCGACGCCGCCGTGCAGATGTTCTCGGCGAACGGCTACCACGAGACGTCAATGGATGCCATTGCCGCCCAGGCTGACATCTCCAAGCCGATGCTCTACCTGTATTACGGCTCCAAGGAGGAGTTGTTCGCCGCCTGCCTGGGCCGAGAACTGAGCCGCTTCGTCGAGACGATCCGCGCTGACATCGATCTCAAACAGAGTCCACACGAGTTGCTGCGCCGCACCATCGTGTCGGTGTTGCACTACATCGACGCAAACCGGGCGTCGTGGATCGTGCTCTACACCCAGGCCACCAGTTCACAGGCGTTCGCGCACACCATTCGCGACGGCCGGGAGAAGATCATCGACCTGGTGGCCCGACTGCTGGAGACAGGCACCCGAAACCCCGCACCGGACAACGATTTTCACATGATGGCGGTGGCGCTGGTGGGCGCCGGCGAGGCAGTCGCCACCCG
>JAPLAO010000344.1 GCA_026393245.1 Mycobacterium sp.
CAGTTCGCCGCCCACCCGGCGGGGCAGCGACACCAGCCTGCCCCAGGTCGAGTCCAGCACACCCGCCGCGACACCGGCCGCCGTCGAGGTGCCGCCGGGGTGGCGCTGGGTGGCGGTGATCTCAACCCAGCCGACGGGATCACCGGTGATCTCGGCGTAGCGCCGGGCCGAAGCCGCCCCGACACCGTAGGTCGCCAACTGCGCGGCCGTGGTGCAGTCGGCCAGTTCGGCGGCAAGACCGGTCAACGGTTCCACCTCGGCGGGTTCGGCGGGCCCGAGCACGGTGGTCACCATGTCCGCCAGAGCGACCTGCGGTGCGAAGCGTTGCAGCACCACCAGTTCGCCGTCGCGCACGGCGATCACGTGGCATTCACCGCGGCGACACAGCACGAACCGGATCATCGTGGCGTCGGCGTGCCGAAACCACCGGCACTCCAGGGTTCGTTCGGCCCGGCCGAGGGTGTCGATCATCTGTGCCACGGCCGGGTCGGGATACCCCTGGCCGTCGAGCACGCCCTGGCCAGTCAGGTCGCGGCGAACCTGATCCCACACCAGCGTGCGGACATCCTCGTCGGCGATGTTCGCCCGGATTCCCAGGGCGGTGAATTCGGTCAGATCCAACCGGTCGGCGACCACCAGCATGCCGTCGATGGTCAACTCCACACCGACGACGTCCGCGTGCAGATCGGCCGGCCCGGCGGGGTAGGTGCCGGGCATGCTCAAGTGGAGGGCATCGAGCCGCTGATGGACTTATCGGCTTCGTCGTCGGCTTTTTTGTAATTAGCGTTCGCTACTGTCGTGTCGGCAGCCAAACTGAGAGACACGGCTTTCAATTTGGTTGCAGCTTTACCGCGATCCGCCAGAGCGGCCCGCACGGCCGCAAACGAGGCCTGGGAAACAGGGCCGTGGGAGTTCTTCACGTTAGTCCCCAGTTCGGCGTTGGGTGTTTTAGGCGTTTGGAACGAATCGCTCGCGGCGATATTAAAGGCCGCATTCTCTTGGTGCCCGCGCAACCTGTCCATGGTGCTGTCACTGGTGGATAAACTGCCACTGCTGGATGAAGTCATGGTGTCCTCGCTAATGCGGTCGGGGTTAAAGATTCCGGTAATCGGCGGCATAACCCAGTATCGCTGCGCTATTCGCTACGGCTTTCTGGTGGTGTATGCCCTGGTGGCTCGTGTCGGTGGCCAAGAGTGCTGTCCCGACGATGCCCTGAGTGACCAAGGACGCTGCTTTCTGCGCCTCCCCCTGAAGAGACAACGCCCCCAGAATGGGTTTCCAGATCGCAAACGATCCCGTGACGTACCCGAAGACCTCTCGCAAATCCAAGACGTCATCGGCCTGCGTCGTCAGCACGTCCTTGAACGCCTTATCGATCCCGGCCATGCTCTTGACGCGTGCTAGTTGTGCCTTGTTCGCATCGGTATACGTGGGTTCGCCGTCATCGCCTTCCCACCCACTCGTGTTAGCGGCTAATTCCAAATCTTTAGCGGCCAAGGCCAGCTTGTCCGCCGCCCCACCGAGCGAATCACCCTTATTGGGGGCATTGAACCCGTTCAGCAAGTTCAGCGACATGTGCATGACGTTCGCAATGTCGAGAATCGGGGTTACCCATTTAGTGTTCTTAGCTTTGGCTGCCGCTGCGTTTGCATCGGCCTGTGCGGTTGCTGCCGCTGTTGCCGCCGCGTCTGCCTGTGGCTGTAAAAATGCGCTCTGGCTGGCCGCCCCAGCCCAGACTGCTGAATTCACTTCGGCCGCCTTGGCGACGGCCTCAGCGGTAGTAGCTGCGCTCGAATACACCAAGTTCGCCGCGGCCAAGCCTCCCATCCCGACGCCGGATGTCAAGCCCGCTGCCGCCCCGAATGTCGACCCAGTGCGGGCACTGGAGCTAGTGACCGCATTGCCGACAGTCGCGCCGCCGCTGACGGCCGAGCCAGCCGCGCCGGCTGCGCCTAAACCCACCAACCAATCCACCGCGTACTCCTTCGCCTTGCAGTTGGGTTAAGGATAGCCATGCGCCATGCTGCCCGCAGCAGTTCACACTCACGCCCCATTGCCCCGCTACCCCGGTGCCAACAGGGTGCGCACTTTTGCCGCCGCATCGAGGCCTGCCTGGATGGCGCCCTCGTAATAGCCGGCCCAGCGGGCCGATGATTCCGTGCCTGCCCAGACGATGCTCCCGACGGGTTCGCGCCATGCCGGCCCGAAGCTGGTCCAGGCGCCCGGGGTCATGAACGAGGTGAAGCCGCCGGTGACCCAGGCGGTATTGCCCCAGTTGAAATCGGTGTAGTCACTCGGGGTGGCGGCGCGGGGGCCGAAGTAGGGGACGAGAGCGCCAATAATGATCCGGCGGCGTTCGGCAACACTGAGTTGTCCGATCTGGATGGCCTTGTCGGCGGCGATGAACCCGGCCAGGATGCCGGGGCGACCCGATGGCGGAGAGGAGTCAGCC
>JAPLAO010000333.1 GCA_026393245.1 Mycobacterium sp.
CCCGGCTGGGATCGAACTAGCGGGAATCAGTGGGAACGCGCAGGTAAGCCGTCCGGGACGACGCCGAAGCTGGGTGTTGCTGTTATTCAGAACATGCCTGACTCTGTATAGAGACGGCGTTTGCCGGAGACCACCACCTCGGGAGGGGTATCGCTCGCAATGCCCGGCAGACCGCAGCTCCGTATCGGCGCCCACGGGAAGATCACCAGGATCTACCAGGGCGAAGGTGTCTGGCTGGCCAAGTGCCGCTACCGCGACCTCGACGGCGTCACCCGGGTCGTTCAACGGGTGGGCCCGGCCGACGAGCACGACAAGCGCGGCAAGCTCGCCGAGGACGCCCTTGTCACCGCGATCACCGAACGCCGGCGGATGGCGATGGCCGAGGATGTCACCCTCGACACCAAGGTCGCTGATCTCGTGGAACGTCACCTGACCCGACTAGAGGAGGAACGTCGCTCCCCCGCCACCATGTCCACCTATCGCTACAACGTGACCAAGCTGAAGAACTTCATCGGCGGTTTGCGGGTGGGCGAGGCCACGGCGGCCCGCGTCGATGCCGCGATCAGATCCATGAACAACGCCCACGGCCCGACGATGGCGCGCCAGTGCAAGACCATCCTGCGCGGCGCCCTCCAGTTGGCCGTGATGGCGAATGCCATCAGCACCAACCCTGTTCGCGACGTCCAACCCATCAAGCTGAGAAACCGGCCGAAGGGCGCACCCGCCCTGGAGGCAAATCAGGTCGGGACGCTGCTGAGGAGCCTTCTGGAGTCGAAATACTGCCAAGAGTTCGACCTGGCGGACCCGATCATCGTGCTGATGGCCACCGGCCTGCGTCGCTCCGAACTGCTCGCGCTGCGATGGGAGGACTTCAACGCCGACGAGGCGACCCTCGCCGTCACCGGCAAATTGGTGCGGGCAAAGGGGGTGGGCGTTCAGTGGCTACCGGAACCCAAGACCGACGCCGGTTACCGGACGGTGCCGCTGCCCAAGTTCGCCGTGTCCGTGCTCCAGGCCCGACGGAGCCGGGAGTTCCTGGGTCAGCAGCGGTTCATCTTTCCCTCCACCGTCGGCACCCTGCGCGATCCGAACAACCTCGGCAAGCAATGGCGCAAGGTCCGCGACGACCTGGGGGTGCCCGAGGTCACCAGCCACAGCTTCCGCAAGACCATCGCCACCCTCATCGACGACGAGGGCCTCTCAGCCCGGATCGGGGCCGATCAACTCGGGCACTCCAACGTCTCGATGACCCAGGACCGCTACATGAAGCGCGGCCGCGTTCACCAGCAGGTTGCCGACCTGATGGACCGAACGGTGGACATAAACGATGAATAAACGATGACTCAGCCGCCGAATTTCGAAAAAATACCCTCTGACGTGGGGCGGGCGGGGCTCGAACCCGCGACCAACGGATTATGAGTCCGCGGCTCTAACCAACTGAGCTACCGCCCCCGGTCGTTCAACACGACGACGATACGCGAGTGGGCTTCTAGAACCCGGTGATCCACCGGCAGACGACGGGGTTCTGCATGCAGGCGGCGTTGATATCGGGCAGCGCGCCCGAGCA
>JAPLAO010000206.1 GCA_026393245.1 Mycobacterium sp.
CTCCCACAACGGACGGTGGCGGTCGAGCAGAGTTCCGTGCAGTCGCGAGGTCAATTCCAACAATTCACGCACCCGGCCCGGCGACGGCAGTGCCGATCGGCGCAGGTGGTACTCGAGGTCGAGTTGGCGGTCGAAGGCCCAAGTGAGGTTGACGACTCCGCCGAGAAGTTCGGCGGGATGCTTACGGAAGGTCTGGCTGACGTCGTCGCGGACCACCAGTTGCTGATAGATGTCGCGGAGGTAGTCCGCCCCGGCGCCGGCGGGGGGTTCGAAGACCTGGAGCCCGGCGACGTGCATGGGATGCTCGCGCGACTCCGAGAGGAGAAACATCGCATCCAGCGGCGCAATCAATTCCATGAGCTTCGCCCCCCAATTTGACCGCCGCTTTAACCGCCGTTTGACCTATTAGAACGGTTCACTGAGCGACCGGTCCTGCCTTTGCCACGATTGGGACCATCACGTGCCCTCGACCTGCCGCCGATGTCAGACCACAACGGGCGCGGCGCTGCTGCCAATCAATGAGAGGTCGCTGATGTTGTAGGCCGTCACCGCGGTGTCGGAGACCGCGTAGAGCACGTCGCCGATGCGGACGGTGCGGAAGACCGACTGGTCGGTGTGAATGTCGCCGATCACCTCGATCCCAGCCGCGGTGACGCGCATGACCTTCAGCAATTGCTCTGAACGATAGCTGCCGGTTTGCGGGTCGTACCCGCTGCCGTAGACCGGGACCACAAGTAGCCCGTCCTCGGCGGAGTAGAGCAGGGCGTGATGGTCGAACTGAGCATCGGAGGACGACCACTGGGTATTTTCGGTCAGGAATTGCCGGGTGATCTGGGTCGGGTTGGCGCCGTCACTGACGTCGAACAGTGTCGCGTGCACGTGGGTGTTCCACGAACCGGCCTCGCGCTCCTGTCCGATACCCACCAGCAGACCGTCGCCGACAGGTTGCAGATAGTTGGAGAAACCCGGGATCACCAGTTCACCCAGCAGCGTCGGGGCGGCCGGGTCACTGAGGTCGACGGCGAAGAGCGGATCGGTCTGCACGAAGGTCACAAGGTAGGCCTTATCGCCGACGAACCGCGCCGCGTACAACTGCTCGCCCGGCGCCAATCCGGTCAGACTTCCCGTCACATCGAGGGTGCCCCCGACGGTGTCCAACACATACACGCCGTTGTCGTTGCGGGTACTCCAGATGTCATTGACATAGTGGGACTCGGTGGTGTGCGTGGCCACGTGAAGATAGCCGCCCTGCTCGTCCATCGCGAACTGGTTGATCAGCGTCCCGGAGACCACTCCACTGGCCTGCCACGCGACGTTCGTTCCGTCGATGGTGAAGCGGTCGATGCGGGTGTCATTGGATGAACCCGAATCGGAGTACTGATACTCCGTCGTGCCCACGTACATGGCGTCGTGGTTCATGTAGATGGTGTTGCCGCCGCCGGACACCACAGCGCCCACGCTATCGGCGAAAGCAGAACCCGACGCGGTGTTCGCTGAATCCACCGACACCAACGTCAGCACCGACTGCGCATCGCCGGTGTGCGGACGCACAATGCCCTCGGCGCCGGCGACGAGGCCGAGATCTACCGTATTGCCCTCTGCGTCAACGCTGTAGGCGTGCGGCAGTGACAGGTCGACGATCTGATCCCCCACCCGCGCGACGTACTCATCCCAGGTTTCGTAGGTTCGGTTGGCGGTGACAGTCGAATCCCACCCCCAGTAGGCCATCTTGGATAAGAGTTGGCCGCCGACAGGTTCAACCGGCTCCGGCGCCACGGGGGTGTCGGTGTACTGCGGTGCGGGAAGATTCAACCCGCGTTGCAGGACGACGTAAACGACCCCGTCGACGGCGCGCGCATCCTGGAACCCGCCATCGAACATCGTCTGCGTGACGATAGCCGGAGCCGTCCGGTCGGTGACGTCATAGACCGTCACCGTGGTCTGCGGGTTGGTCGGCCACCAGGGGCCGCAAGCCATCTTCACCATCGGTCCGTACCAGCCGTAACCGGATTGCGTGATCACCGTCAAGCGATCGCCGGCCAAGAACTCGCCGACGACGTTTCCGGACAGTGATGACTGCGACGCGACCGTCAGGTCCGTACCGACGATAGAGAGTTGGCCGTTATGGGCGACATAGAGGTAGTGGCCATCGGTCTCGACGAAATCGGCCTCATCGACACCATTCACCTGGGTGTTGGTGTCCGAGGTGCCCCTCGGTCCAGACACCGCGCTGTTCACCTTGAGGTAGTCGTACATCCACGGTCCGCCGTTGCCGTACACCGGAACGGTCTGGCCGAAGAGGCTGCCGTACTGCCTCTTGGCAAGCCCCAACAGATAGTCCCGAAGTTCCTGATCCGTGTAGTACGGCGATACCGTCGTGCCCGTTGCCTCTCCGGTCGTCTGTCCCGGGTTGAGCGTGGGGAACAACTCGAACATCGTGCGGCGGACCAACAGGAGCGCGCCCTGCAGAAGTTCGGTGAACGGGTTGGCGGGCAACCCGGAGAACCAGTTCGAGGCGGAGTTGAGGTATCCGGTGACCAAAGCACGCATCGTTGCAGCCGGCACGGCCGCGACGGGTGGTCGAACGCTGGCGGCCCGCGCCACCCTGGCCGCGCGGCCACGGGGGCCGGAGGAAATGGCCGTCGCAGCAGCGGCAGGTTGGGTCGTGGTAGCTACTACCGGCGCGAACACGGACGGAAGTGTTCCGGAACCGGTGCCGACAGTCGGCACCACGACAACCGGGTTCGTCGCGGCCGCGGGCTGGGCCGGCGCGGAATTCGTATCGGATTGCCGCACTTGCGGCCAGACGCGCCGCGTCACCGCGGTGGCACTCGCGCGGCCGCGCGGCGCACCGGGGCTGACGACGGTGACCGGATCGGATGACGACGAGTCGCCCCGCCGGGATGTTCCCCGGGCCGCCCTGCCGACAGGTCCGGTCGATGCTTCGGCAGTGACGTTCGGGGTCGACACCGACGAAGCGTCGTCTTCGCTGGGGGCCGCGACCGCGACCCCCGCGGCGGGGGTGCCGGCCAACGCCACTCCGAGGGCGAAAGCTGCTGCTCCAGCCCGCGTGACGCGCTTGTTGACCGACATCGGAATACCCCTGTGGTTGCTGGTAGCTGAGACTTAGCTGTGATTCCACAAAATAGTAGCTGTGAACGCTGTTGCGAGTCAACGTCGTCGCGAATGCCCGGCCGGGTGGAGATGGCGGTGGCGGAGGGATTTGAACCCTCGGAGGGGGGTTACCCCTCACACGCTTTCGAGGCGTGCTCCTTAGGCCGCTCGGACACGCCACCGCGGGAAAGCTTACGGATCACCCCGGACTAGCCCAAATCGCGGTGGCGGGCGAAAAAGCCGTCCAGCAATGCCGCGCAGTCCTCGGCCAACACACCGCCGCGCACCTGGGGCCGATGTGTCAGCCGACGGTCGCGCACCACGTCCCACAACGACCCGACCGCACCGGTTTTGGGCTCCCACGCGCCGAACACCACCCGCGCCACCCTCGCCATGACGAGCGCGCCCGCACACATGGTGCAGGGCTCCACCGTCACCGCAAGGGTGGCGCCCTCCAGTCGCCAGCCATCACCGACCACTTGGGCGGCGGCCCGCAGAGCCAGGATCTCGGCGTGGGCGGTCGGGTCTCCGAGTGCCTCGCGGGCATTGGCGGCACGGGCCAGTTCCACACCGTCGGCGCCGAAAACCACCGCGCCGATCGGAACATCATCAGGACCGGCGCCGCCGGCGGCGGAGATCGCCGCCCGGATGAGGCCTTCGTCGCCGAGGGCGCTCACCGATCCAGGCGGTCGAGGACCGCCGAGAACTCCTCGGCGAATCCCATCTCCCGGGCGATACGGCCCAGTTGCTCGTCGGCATAGAGGTCGGTTTCGGAGAGAATCACGCCGAGGACGGCATCGGACAGTCCCACATCGGCCAGTACACCGAGGTCGCCCTCCTCGAAGGGATCGGCGTCCTCAAGATCCTCCGCGGCGATATCGGCATCGAGTTTCTCCAGCGCCTCGGCGGCGATGTCGTAGTCCAGCGCGGCGGTGGCATCGGACAGTAACAGCCGAGTTCCCGACGGCGCAGGCCGGATGATCAGGAAAAACTCGTCATCGATATCGAGTAGGCCGAACACCGCTCCGGCACTGCGCAATTCCCGCAACTCTGTCTCCGCGGCGGCAAGGCTGGTCAAGGCAGCCGCGCTCATCGGCGAACAGCGCCAGGTCGCGTTCTCGTGAGTAACGGCCACAGCGAAGCCGTCCAGGATGTCGCCGGACCCCGGTGACCCCGGCTCGCGCCCAGCCCGCTGTGACTCCATGGCCGCTTACGGTAGTCGCTGACCAGGTCGGTTGACTAGCTGATGAGCGAACCGGAAATCCGGTGTGTCAACCTTGAATGCGTGACGAAGACACCCGTTTGCGTGCTCGGACTCGGCCTCATCGGCGGGTCGGTGTTGCGCGCTGCGGTATCGGCTGGCCGCGAGGCGCTGGGATACAACCGCTCGGCGCAGGGCGCCGAGGCGGCCCGGTCCGACGGATTTGCCGCCACCACCGATCTGGCGGAGGCGCTCGGGTGGGCCGCCGAACACACTGCGGTGATCGTGCTGGCAGTCCCGATGCCGGCAGTCGCCGCCCTGCTCCCACGAATAAGGCAACGTGCCGCGCAGTGTCCGCTCACCGATGTGATCAGCGTCAAGGGTGCGGTGCTGGCGCAGGTGCGTTCGGCCGGGCTACTCGACCGTTACGTCGGCGGCCATCCGATGGCCGGCACCGCACACTCCGGCTGGTCGGCCGGAAACGCTGAGTTGTTCACCGGGGCGGCGTGGGTGGTCAGTGTCGACGACCACGTCGACGCCGCGATCTGGTCACAGGTGATGCACCTTGCGTTGGACTGCGGCGCGGTGGTGGTGCCGGCGAAGTCCGACGAGCATGACGCGGCTGTGGCCGCTATCTCGCATCTTC
>JAPLAO010000264.1 GCA_026393245.1 Mycobacterium sp.
AGGTAGCCCAGGCAGGTGCCGATCCGGCCCGGCATGCACGGCCCCCCGCCGATCGTGGGCGAACCGTTCCCGACCGTCTGCCAGCAGTTGCCCGAGTTCGGGTCTGTCATGTATCCGGCCGCGCAATTCGATCCGGGGCTTGCAGGTACTGCCGGAACGGCCGCGCCGGGCGCCGCAACGCAAATCGCGGCGGCAGCAGCACCAAATAACACCGCGGACATTCTCAGCCGAAGGGTCATCTCAATGCATCTCCGTCTGGATGGGGTTGAGCGGGTCAGATGATGATCTGAGCTGAGCTTACTCCGGGCCTACCCCGGCTTGGCTCCCCCGGATGGACTCGAACCATCAACCGTGCGATTAACAGTCGCAAGCTCTGCCAGTTGAGCTACAGGGGACCGTCCCGCTAACGCGGGCCGCGGGTGAACTGTAGCGCACCGACACCGGCCGGCGCCAAAGACAGCCGCTCCGAGCAGCACCCGGCAGCGTCAGGCAGGATAGTGAGAGCCGTCGAGGTGGAGGGAACGCAGTGATCGGGTATCTGGCCGTGCTTGCGGCGGGCTATGTGATGGGGACCAAGGCCGGCCGTGAACGGTACGAGCAACTTGTCGGCACCTATCGGGCCGTGACGAGCAACCCCGCCACACGGTCGATGATCGACGCCGGCCGCCGCAAGATCGCGGACCGAGTCTCGCCCGATCCGACCATGGTGACGTTGACCGAGATCGATGCCGATACGACGGTGATCCAGCCGGAAGGTTAGGGGCTTATGCCCTGATTGAACGTCTGGCCCGGCAGCAGGGGTCCGCTGGTGACGCCGAGGCCATACCCGGGTCCGTAGATGCCGATGTCTGGCGTACCGATCGTGGTGCCACTGCCGTTTGAGTAGCCCATGCAGATGCCGTCGCCCCGGGAACCGAACCAGGCCAGGCATTTACCGGTGGCGGAATTCATCGGCGCACCGGAGTGGCCGGAAGTAGCCAGTACGGGCACCGTCAATGCGGCAGCGGCGAGCGCACCTGCGACGACAACGCGCCACGCACGGTTCTTCGAGTTCGCCATACCTGACCTTTCGCCGAAGACGTCGGAGGTGTTAACCATAACCGCTATCCGGCCCTCACGCACTGAGGTGGTCGCCGGTGGCCTGCTCCAGCAGGCTGCGACGATAGGCCTCGAGTGCCACCAGGTCGCCGAACAGGGCGTGGTACTCGTCGCCCTGGTCCACCGGGGACATCCGCTGAAGCTTGGACTTGATCTCGGCGACCTGCCGACCTACCCACACTTCCTGGAGGCGAGCCAGCACGCCGCCGATGTAGCGGGGCAGTTTCTCTTCGTCGACGTTGATGGTCTCCACACCGAGTTCGGTGATCAGGCCCTCGGTCGCCGGCGCGCCGGCCTGCTCGCGCACCGTTTCGATCCACTGCGCGCCGGTCACCCCGGCCGAGGTACCGCCGGCGCCGCCGATGGCTCCCCGGACGGCCGCGTAGCCCGGGTGGGTGAAACTCTCGACCGTGAGCGAGTCGAACACCGGGCCGGTCAACGCCGGGTACTGCAGCGCCGACTTGAGCGCCTCGCGTTGCGGCCACAGCGTCGGATCCCGCGGATCGGGCCGACCGGCCGCCTGGGTGGGGGGCACCTCGCTCGTCCGTCGGGTGCCGCGGGGGCTCGGCTTGCGCCCGGCCGCATCCCGGACCCGGCTCAGAACCTGGGCGACGTCGGTCCAGCCGACCCAACCGGCGAGTTGCCGGGCGTACTCGTCGCGCAGGGTGGGGTCCTTGATCTGGGCGACAATCGGCGTGCACTCGCGCAATGCACTCACCCTGCCCTCGGCATTGTCGAGGTCGTAGCCGGCCAGGGTGGTGCGGATGGCGAACTCGAACAGCGGGGTGCGCCGCGCCACCAGATCACGCAGCGCAGCGTCGCCGGAGCCAAGGCGCAGATCGCAGGGGTCCATACCGTCGGCGGCCACCGCGACGAAACTCTGCCCGGCCAGGTTCTGCTCACCGGCGAACGCCTTGAGCGCGGCCGCCTGTCCGGCGGCATCGCCGTCGAAGACGTAAATCAGTTCACCGCGGAAGAACTTGTCGTCCATCATCAAGCGCCGCAGCATCGACAGGTGCTCGTCGCCGAATGCGGTGCCGCAGGAGGCCACCGCGGTGGTGACGCCGGCCAGATGCATGGCCATCACGTCGGTGTAGCCCTCGACCACGACGGCCTGATGCCCCCTGGCGATATCACGCTTGGCCAGGTCGATGCCGAAGAGCACCGCGGATTTCTTGTACAGCACCGTTTCGGGTGTATTGACGTACTTGGCGGTGATCTGGTCGTCGTCGAAGATGCGCCGGGCACCAAAGCCCACCGTCTCTCCACTGGCGCTGCGGATGGGCCACAGCAGTCTCCGGTGGAAGCGGTCCATCGGGCCGCGGCGACCTTCCCGGGACAGTCCGGCCGCTTCAAGCTCCTTGAATTCGAAGCCCTTTCGGATCATGTGTTTGGTGAGCGCGTCCCACCCCGACGGCGCGAAGCCACAGCCGAACGTAGCCGCCGCGGCGGCGTCGAAGTTGCGCTCGGTCAGGTACTTGCGTGCGGGTGCGGCCTCGTCGGATTCCAGTGCGGCCGAATAGAATTCCTGCGCGGCAGCGTTGGCGGTAACCAGGCGGCTCCGACTGCCCCGATCGCGCTGCACACTGGTGCCGCCACCGGTGTAGCTGACCGTGTGTCCGATCCGATCGGCCAGTAACTCGACCGCCTCCACGAAGCTGACATGTTCCATCTTCTGCATGAATGCGTAGACGTCGCCGCCCTCGCCGCACCCGAAGCAGTGGAAATGGCCGTGGTTCGGGCGGACGTGGAACGACGGCGACTTCTCGTCGTGGAAGGGGCACAGCCCCTTGAGTGAATCCGCACCCGCCCGCCGCAGTTGCACGTAGTCACCGACGATGTCCTCGATGCGGATCTTGTCCCGGATGGCGGTGATATCGGTGTCGGGTATGCGGCCCTTGCGCCCGCCACCTCCACCCAACGCCCCGGTCACCGGTTGAGTCTAGATCCGCGCGGCCGGCTAGATCCGCCGGTCGACGTCGACGGCCTGGATACGTTCCAGCCGCCCCTCGGTGTAGGAGGCGATCTGGTCGACGATCACCCGCATCCGGCCGTCGTCGTCGGCGGCGGCGGTGAACGCCGGAACCAGCAGGGCATCGAGGGTGGCCGGCGCTCCGGCCAGCAGCCAGTGCGCCACCTGATGGATCCGCGCCCGTTGCACCACCTGCAGTTCCAGATGCCGGGGATCGGACATGATGAACTGCAAGGCCAGGGTCTTGAGCACCGTCACCTCGGCCCGCACCGCCGCCGGAACCGCGAGATTCGCCTGGTAGCGAACCAGCGGCCCGGCACCGGCGAACCGGCGGGTCTCGGCGATGGCCGCAGAGGCGAACCGCCCCACCAGTTCACTGGTCAGCCGTTTGAGGGCGACCGAGGCCGCCAGCGTTGCGTCATAGCCGCCGGCGCCGGCGACCACCGGTAGTTCCGACAGCCTCGCCGCAGCGGCCTCCAACTCCCCGACCGTGGGCCCGAGACCATCGGTCGCCGCCCCGAGTCGGGCCAGTGCGGCGGCGGCATCGTCGTCGGCCAGCACCCGCAGGTCGATGCGACCGGAGATCACCCCGTCCTCGACATCGTGCACCGAGTAGGCAACGTCGTCGGCCCAGTCCATGACCTGCGCCTCCAGACTGGGCTGCTGCGCAGGTGCGTCGGCCCGCATCCAGTCGGCGAAATCCAGATCGTCGGCGTAGAAGCCGAACTTGCGGCCGCGCTCCCCGCGCTGCCACGGGTACTTGGTGACGGCGTCGAGTCCAGCCCGGGTCAGGTTGAGGCCAACGCTCCGAACCCCTTGACCGTCAAGCACTTTCGGCTCCAGTCGGGTGAGGATCCGGAAGTTCTGGGCGTTACCTTCAAATCCGCCGCATCCGGCAGCGAACTCATCCAACGCCCGCTCGCCGTTGTGCCCGTAGGGCGGATGGCCGATGTCATGGGCGAGTCCGGCCATGTCCACCAGATCGGGATCACACCCCAGCGGGACAGCCATACCGCGGCCGATCTGGGCGACCTCCAACGAATGGGTCAACCGGGTGCGTGGGTTGTCGCTCTCGCGAGGCCCGACCACCTGGGTCTTGTCGGCCAGCCGGCGGAATGCCGCGCTGTGCAGTACCCGGGCCCGATCGCGGGCGAAATCGGTGCGGTGCTCGGTATCGGTTCCGGGCAGGGCAGCGACCTTCGCCGGCTCGGCCACCAGGCGCTCACGATCGGCCTCGCCATAACGGTCCCGCTGATTCGTCGTCACCATCATCGTCACTCCCGCACAGTCTGCCAGCACACAGCTGAAACCGGATCGGGACGAAGTTTTGCTGGCAACTCGCTCAGAGCTACTACATTGGCGGTCATGCGCATGCACCGTCTGCTCAGCCTGCTCGCCACCATCCTGCTCGCCGTCACCCTGCTGGCCCCGTCAGCGGCCGCCGAGCCGCCGTTCCGACTGCCGGACTACGTCACCGACAACGCGGGCGTGCTCAGCGACCG
>JAPLAO010000095.1 GCA_026393245.1 Mycobacterium sp.
CGCACATCCCACGCTGCGGCTGACCACCAACCTGCGGATCGGATTGGAAGGCCGGGAAGCACGCGCGCGGACCCGGCTCAAAGAAGGCGATAACGCGTTCGTGGCGCTGTCCTGGTCGGGGCATCCCTCGCCGCAGACCTACGAGGAAGCCACCGACAGGATGTGGCAGACCAGCGAGGCCTGGCGGCAGTGGATCAACATCGGTCAATTCCCTGACCACCCGTGGCGGTCGTATCTGCAACGCAGTGCGCTCACCTTGAAAGGGCTGACGTATTCCCCGACCGGGGCGCTACTTGCCGCCAGCACCACGTCACTACCGGAAACTCCTGGCGGAGAACGCAATTGGGATTACCGCTACGCATGGGTACGTGACTCGACATTCGCGCTGTGGGGTCTCTACACGCTGGGACTCGACCGCGAGGCAGACGACTTCTTCTCCTTCATCGCCGATGTGTCCGGCGCCAACGACGGCGAGCGGCAGCCGTTGCAGGTGATGTATGCCGTCGGTGGCGAACGCGAACTCGTCGAGGAGGAGCTGACCCACCTCTCCGGCTATGACAACGCCCGACCGGTGCGAATCGGAAACGGCGCCTACAACCAGCGCCAGCACGACATCTGGGGCACCATGCTGGATTCGGTGTATCTGCACGCCAAGTCCCGGGAGCACATCTCCGATCAACTCTGGCCGGTGCTCAAGGAGCAGGTCGAGGAGGCCATCAAACACTGGCGCGAACCCGACCGCGGAATCTGGGAGGTGCGCGGCGAACCCCGGCACTTCACCTCATCGAAGGTGATGTGCTGGGTTGCGCTTGATCGCGGCGCGAAGTTAGCCGAACTGCAGGGCTCCACGAGTTACGCACAGCAGTGGCGGGTGATCGCCGAGGAGATCAAGGCCGACATCCTGGCCCATGGCGTGGACTCCCGCGGGGTGTTCACCCAGCGCTACGGCGAGGACGCACTCGATGCCTCCTTGCTGCTCGTTCCGCTGCTGCGGTTCCTGCCCTCCGACGATCCGCGGGTGCGTGCCACCGTGTTGGCGATCGCCGACGAACTCACCGAGGACGGTCTGGTGCTGCGTTACCGCACCGAGGAGACCGATGACGGATTGTCCGGTGCGGAGGGCAGTTTCACCATCTGTTCGTTCTGGCTGGTATCAGCGTTGGTGGAGATCGGTGAGATCAGCCGGGCGCGGCACCTGTGTGAGCGACTGCTGTCGTTCGCCAGCCCACTGCATCTCTACGCCGAGGAAATAGAACCTCGAACCGGCAGGCACCTGGGCAACTTCCCGCAGGCGTTCACCCACCTCGCGCTGATCAACGCGGTGGTGCACGTCATCCGCGCCGAGGACCTCGCCGACGGCACCGGGGTTTTCCAGCCGGCCAACTCGCCGCAGTAGCGGCTCAGCTCGAACCGTCGAGATTGGCCAGCATCGCCCCGGCGAGATCTTTAGCCCGGGTGGCGGCCACCCGCCGGGCGGGATCAGGAGCGGTCACTGCAACATCGACGTCCACGATGCAGTCGGCTGACACCCCGACCGCGTGTTCGGTGGGGAACCCGGGGTCGGTGTCGCTCTCCCCGCTCAGAATCGTCGCCGAGAGGATCGGGCCGGTCACCGTCACATCGGTGACGGTCAGCCCGAGATCGGCGCGACCAGAACGGATGCCCACCCGTCCGCCTTCGCAGGACCGCCACCGGGTCACGAATTGCGAGAACATCCGAGCTGCCTCCGCGTCGGAGGAGAACCGGACCACCCCGGTGTTGACACTCGAGACCGTCTGCCCCTCGCCGAAGCGGGCGAAATCCTGCCATGCCGCGCCGCGCACATCACCCTTCTCGTAGACCCAGCGCATCAGCGGCGTGATCGCGCCCAGACATTCGATCGGATCCACCGCATCATCACCGCGAATTCCGTTGGGCAGCACATCGATCGAGCCGAGCGTCGGTTGACCGGTGGCGTCCAACGGGTTGCCGGCCGCCGCCGCAACCTGCTCGACGGTGGGCAGAACCCGCAGCAGCGAAGCGGGGGGCTGCCGAAGTGCGACGCCGTCGACGACTGTGCCGCACCCGGCCAACACGCCGATCACGACGATGGCGCCCAACGCATGCGTCCATCGCCGCCGGACTACTGAATCGTCTGCTGCGATGAGCCCGCTACTTCCGGGACTTATCGGCCGACTTGTCACCGGCAGCATCGCTGGACAGCGCGGCGACGAAGGCCTCCTGCGGCACCTCGACCCGGCCGATGGTCTTCATCCGCTTCTTACCTTCCTTCTGCTTCTCCAGCAGTTTGCGCTTACGGGTGATGTCGCCGCCGTAGCACTTGGAGAGGACGTCCTTGCGGATAGCCCGAATGTTCTCGCGGGCAATGACTTTCGAGCCGATGGCCGCCTGGATTGGAACTTCGAACTGCTGGCGCGGAATGAGTTCCTTCAGCTTGGTAGTCATCTTGTGGCCGTAAGCCTGAGCCGAATCCTTGTGCACGATGGCGCTGAAGGCGTCGACCGCCTCACCCTGCAGCAGAATGTCGACCTTCACCAGCGCGGCCTCCTGCTCGCCGGCCTCCTCGTAGTCGAGGCTGGCGTAGCCGCGGGTACGAGACTTCAGCGAGTCGAAGAAATCGAAGATGATCTCGCCCAGCGGCATGGTGTAGCGCAACTCGACACGTTCCGGCGAGAGGTAGTCCATACCGCCGAGTTCGCCGCGGCGCGACTGGCACAGTTCCATGATGGTGCCGATGAACTCACTCGGGGAGATCACCGTGCATTTGACCACCGGTTCGTAGACTGCCGGCACCTTGCCGTCGGGCCAGTCCGAGGGGTTGGTGACGATCTTTTCGGCGCCGTCCTCGGCAACGACCCGGTAGACCACGTTCGGTGAGGTCGAGATCAGGTCGAGGTCGAACTCGCGTTCCAGCCGCTCCCGGGTGATCTCCATATGCAACAGGCCCAGGAAGCCGCACCGGAATCCGAAACCCAGCGCCACCGAGGTCTCGGGCTCCCACACCAGCGCCGCATCGTTGAGTTGCAAGCGCTCCAGCGCATCGCGCAGGTTCGGGTAGTCCGATCCGTCCACCGGGTAGAGGCCCGAGTAGACCATCGGTCGGGGCTCGCGGTAACCGGTGAGCGCCTCGGTCGCGCCATGGCGGGCGGAGGTGACCGTGTCACCGACCTTGGATTGGCGAACATCCTTCACCCCGGTGATGAGGTAGCCGACCTCGCCGACTCCGAGGCCCTCGGTGGGCTTGGGCTCCGGCGACACGATGCCTACCTCGAGCAACTCGTGAGTGGCGCCGGTGGACATCATCGTGATCTTCTCGCGCGGGCTGAGCTTCCCGTCGACCACACGCACGTAGGTGACCACGACGCGGTAAATGTCGTAGACCGAGTCGAAGATCATCGCTCGGGCCGGAGCGGCGGCATCCCCCACCGGAGCGGGCACCACGCGGATGACCTCGTCGAGCAGTTCGGTGACACCGGCACCGGTCTTGCCCGAGACCCTCAGCACGTCGCCGGGCTCGCAACCGATGATGTGGGCGAGTTCGGCCGCGTAGCGCTCCGGGTCGGCGGCGGGCAGGTCGATCTTGTTGAGAACCGGGACGATCGTCAGCCCGCGGTCGAGCGCCAGGTAGAGGTTCGCCAACGTCTGTGCCTCGATGCCCTGGGCGGCATCAACCAGCAGCACCGCACCCTCACAGGCCTCCAGTGCACGGGAGACCTCATAGGTGAAGTCGACGTGGCCGGGGGTGTCGATCAGGTGCAGCACGTAATCGGTGTCACCGACCCGCCACGGCAATCGGACGTTCTGGGCCTTGATGGTGATGCCGCGCTCTCGCTCGATATCCATCCTGTCGAGGTACTGGGCGCGCATGTCCCGGTCGGCGACCACACCGGTCAACTGCAGCATCCGATCGGCGAGCGTCGACTTCCCGTGATCGATGTGAGCAATGATGCAGAAGTTCCGAATCTGCGCCGGCGGTGTGAACGTCCGGTCGGCGAAACTGCTGATGGGAATCTCCTGGTGAGCGGTACTCGATCGAGGTTTTCCGGACGTTGTATCCGGCAGGCCCAGCGTATCGACACCCGGGCACCCGAACACAATCGCGACGCGCCGTCGAGTGTCGCGTCTCACCTATGCTTTGACCATGGCGTCGCAGTGGAGGACGTTTCAGCGGTTGGCGGAGCAGCTCATCTTCAGCGAGGCTCCGCGACTGCTGCGTCAGTTACAGGATCCGAACTCGCTGCAGCGGACACTCCAGCACGGTTTGCGACTGGGCCTCGAAGCTCTCGTGGCCACGGCACTGCCTGCCCAACCGCCCGCCGCGATCACCGCGGGCCGTCCGGTTACCAGCAGCAGCCTGCCCAGCGCGCACCGAGCCCGGGCGGTGGTCTACGCCCCCGACCTCGACGGGCGCGCCGATCCCGGCGAGATCGTGTGGACGTGGGTGGTCTACGAGGACGACCCGGACCGCGGCAAGGATCGCCCGGTTTTGGTTGTTGGTCGCGAGCGCAACACCCTGCTCGGCCTGATGCTGTCCAGTCAGGTGCACCACGCCGAGGATCCGACCTGGATCGGCATCGGCTCCGGCGACTGGGACCACGAGGGCCGACCCAGCTGGGTGCGGTTGGATCGGGTTCTGGACGTACCCGAGGAGGGCATCCGGCGGGAGGGCGCCATCATGGACAGCCACACCTTTGAGATCGTCGCCACCCGGTTGCGTACCGAATACTTGTGGAGCTGAAGGCTAACTGGCGCCCTGGGTGATGTAGGCCTGCAACTGCTGATGCTGAGCCGACATCTCCGCCATCCGGTTCTTGACGACATCGCCGATGCTCACGATGCCGACCAACTGGCCGTCGACGAGAACGGGAACATGGCGTACCCGGTTATCAGTCATCAGCGCCGCGAGGTCATCGACGCGGTCCTCAGGACTGCATGTGACGACCACGGGGCTCATGACGTCGGCCACCGGCCGACCCAGCAGACCCGGCCCGTATTCATGCAGTTTTCGCACCACGTCCCGTTCGGAGACGATGCCCACGATTGCGGTGCTGCTGCCAACATTCCCCGAGTCGCTGCGCTCCTGCCCGCCGCCAACATTCCCCGAGTCGCTGCGCTCCTGCCCGCCGGTACCAATCACCACCATGGAACCGATGTTGTGGGCCGCCAGATCGGCGAGCAGTGCGGTGACCGTGGTCGTCTCGGTCACGGTCGCCACCGCCGAGCCCTTGTCGCGCAGAATGTCCGCGATCCGCATGTCCGCCCCCACCTGTTGCGTGACCGTTGTGACCGATATCACATCGGACTCCGTCACTGAAGGTTAGACCCTGCGGGCCCGGCGCGGAAGCCCACACAACAACGGCCGCCACACCTGAGCGCGGCGGCCGTTGCTCGCGTGAGCGGAGTGCGAACTACTTGCTGACGACCTTGCCGTCCTCGTCGAGGTGCTCGACCTCGGCGTGCTGCTTGCGCACCGTCTCCTTGATCACCTCGGTGTGCTCGGTCTCCTCGGTACGCAGCCGGATCTCCTCGGCGACATGAGCGGTCTTGGAGACGACGGCCTCCTCGCGGGTCTCGATGACCTCAATAGTGGAGTCGCTCCAATCCCAATCGTCGGCGACCGGCTGGTTGACGACCTTGCGCAGTACCTCGGCGTGCACCTCGGTGAGGTTGACCTTCTCCTCGACCTCACGCGCGGTCACGTAGCGGCGGACTCGGGTCTTGCCGGCCTCGACCGTGCGCTTGCCGACCTCGAGCTGCTCCTCGGCCAGCCGCAGGACCTCTTCCTTGACGTCGCCCAGCGCCTTGTGCTCGGCGACAATGCCAGCGCCGCGGGCTTCGAGGTCGACCGAGTTGTGCTTGGCGAGGATCATCTCGGCCTTCGCGGCCTCGGCGTCATCCTTGACCCGCACGGTCAGGATTGCGCCGCCATTGGCCAGCGCCTTCTGATACGCGGCTCCCTCGTACAGCTTGACGTCGTTGCCGAACAGTGACCGCCACAGACCGGGACCGGCCGCGGTACGGCCAGAGCTCTTGTCGACGGCTGCCTGGTCGAGGGTGTTCACATCGGGGTCGGCGAAACCAGCGTTCTCGAGGGCCTTCTCAGCGCGACGGCTGGCAGCGACCGTGTCGAACAGCACAACAATTTCGTGGCTCTTCGTGGACATAGATAAACAGCTCCTTTTCATTTCTTGCGTTGTTGAATTACCGGCCGCCGGCTACGAGACGGTCGTTTCGGACGAGCGGCCGAGGGTTGGCCGTCGCCTGAACTCTGTGGCGCCACCCGATCGACGGTGACGTTCTGCTGCCGCAACGTGACCTGCTCGACGTGGTTCTCGGTCGAGCGAACTTTGCGGATGTGCAATTCCTCTTTGAGCACCAGGCGTCGCTCGACCACGAGAACCTCCTCGACCACCGGAATGATGATCTCGTTGGCGGTCTCGCGAACCCGGGGCTTGCGTTTAATGGGTTTGCCAATAGGCACACGGCGAATTTCAACGGTCTCGACCGACAGCGGGACCTTGACCTTCTCCACGCGCTCAGTCGTCGTCCGTCGGACCCGCACGCGACCGGTCTCGACGACGCGTTTCCCGACGCTCAGGGTCTCAGCGGCCAGCCGGATGACGGACTCGTTAACCTCATCTTCACCAGCAGTTATCTTTGCCGGCCGACTCGTTCCCCGACGACCTCCATTTTTTGCCTGCGTCACGTCAGCACTTGCCACTCTCTGAGATAGTCCACCCGTCGGGCACCAATTCCACCGGCTGATTCTGGCTGAGATTAGGCACCGGATCGCTCTTTTGGCAACGTTGTTCACGTTAACTTCAACTTGATACCCGTTCGCCCGGGACAATCCCTCAACCGATCTTCGCCCGCACCCACCGGGGGTACCCGAAGGGCAGTTTGCGACTGGGCTGTTTTCGACTGCGCGACCCGTAGCGGGTCAGCGCACTACGCTTCGCAGCAATGACAATCGAAATCACCCTTACCGGCACCGGCAGCCCGATGGTCGACCCGAACCGGGCCGGGCCCTCCACCCTGGTCGCCGCCGGAGATCAGACGTTCCTGGTGGACTGTGGCCGCGGCGTGCTGATGCGGGCGGCCGCGGTGGGCGTGGGAGCAGCCAACCTCACCGCGCTACTGCTCACCCATCTGCACAGCGACCACATCACCGACCTGTCCGATGTCATCACTACCCGGTGGGTCACCTCGCTGGGTCCGGCCCCACTGCCGATCATCGGCCCGCCCGGCACGCGCGCGGTGGTCGAGGCGACCCTGGCCGCACTGGCCCCGGACATCTCCTACCGGATCGGCCACCACGCCGACATCACCGCGCCGCCCGAAATCTCGGTCCACGAGTACGCGGCCGGGCAGGTGTGGGACAGCGGTGGTGTCGTGATCACCGCCGCGCCGACCGACCATCGGCCGGTGGAGCCCACCATCGCCTTCCGCATCGAGTTCGGCGGCGCATCGGTGGTCTTGGCCGGCGACACGGTACCGTGCGATTCACTCGATGCACTGGCCCGCGGTGCGGATGCGTTGGTACACACAGTGATCCGCAAGGATCTCGTCGAGCAGATACCGGTACAGCGATTGCGGGACATCCTGGATTACCACTCGTCAGTGGAGCAGGCCGCGGCTACCGCAGCGCGCGCCGGGGTGAACACCCTGGTGCTCACCCATTACGTGCCGCCCCTGGCGGCCGGCCAGGAGGAGCAGTGGCGCGCGCTGGCAGCCGGCGAATTCGACGGCCGGGTGGAACTCGGCGATGACCTACTTCGGGTTTCGGTGGGCTGAAAGCTAGGCGAGCCCCCGCACAGTGCGGTGCGGGTCGAGTACCGATGCGGAGTTTAAATCCGCCATTTCCGCAGGCTGAGCGCCTCCACTTTGGGCTTATCCGAGCATTGCTGGTATTCTTACAAGGCGCCGCGAGGGCTCCTGTCCCGGCGATGTGCAGAGACAAGAAGCTTTTCGACCGCCCCTGAAATGTGCGAAGGAACTAACGCGTGGCCAACATCAAGTCGCAGCAGAAGCGCAACATCACCAACGAGCGCCGCAGACTGCGCAACAAGTCGGTGAAGTCGTCACTTCACACGGCGATCCGCGCGTTCCGTACCGCTGCCGCCGAGGGTGATAGGGACAAGGCTGGCGCACTGCTGGCCACCACGAGTCGCAAGTTGGACAAAGCCGCCAGCAAGGGCGTCATCCATAAGAACCAGGCCGCGAACAAGAAGTCCGCGCTGTCGGCGGCGCTGCAGAAACTCTGACCCCCGCGGTCATCGACCCGGACGGCGGCCTGAGGCAGCCAGTTCCGCGACCGTGCGCACCGCATTCTCCACCGCGTAATCGGGATCTGCCGCCGCACCTTTGACATCGGCATTGAGTGCGGCCACCAATCTGATCGCGGTCGCGACCGAAGCTTCCGACCAATGCCGCGCCTGGTCCTGAGCCTTCTTGATTCGCCACCCCGGCATCCCGAGTTGACCCGCCAACCGGTACGGGTCATCGTCCAACAGTCGCACCCGGGCAATCGTGTGCACGGCCTCGGCGAGAGCATCCGCCAGCAGGACATGCGCAATACCGCGGGCCATCGCCCAGCGCACCGCCTCGGCAGAGCCGGCGATATCGCCCACCACGGCCTTGTCGGCGATTTCGAAACCGGTGACCTCCTTGCCGCTGTGATAGCGGCGCACCGCTTCCGCGTCGACCTGCCCGCCGGTGTCGGCGACGAGTTGCGAACAGGCCGAGGCCAGTTCCCGAAGGTCGGAGCCGATGGCGTCGAGCAACGCGCTGACGGTGTCCTCATCGGGCTTGACCTTCAGCGAACGGAATTCCGACCGGACAAAGGCGGCACGTTCGCCGGACTTGGTCATCTTGGCGCACTGGTGGACCTCGGCACCCAACTCGCGCAGTTGCCCGACGAGAGCCTTGGCCCGCCCGCCGCCGGAGTGCACCACGGCCAACACGGTCCCGGGCGGTAGGTCGGCGGCGGCCGAGGCGATCAGCGCAACCGCGTCCCTGCCGGCTTCGTCGGCATCGGCGAGGACCACCACCCGTTCGTCGGCGAATAGCGACGGGCTCAGCAACTCGGCCAGTTCCAGGGTCGACACGTCCCCGGCCCGCAACTGGTTGACCGGAATATCATCGGTTCCGGCTGCGGCCCGCGCGGATTTGATGATCTGGCTCACCGCCCGCGCGACTAGGAATTCCTCACCGTCGAGTATCAGATGTAGGGGCTCGACCGTCGCGCTCACCCGTCGATGGTGTCACGATCCGCCGACGACACCCGACACCGACCACGCGGCAACACAGAGCAGACCCCCGGCCATACCCAGCCGAAACCACCGCCACCGCCAGAGCATGACGGACCCCAGCGCCAATATGCCCACCACGGCAAGCCCCGGCCAGCCGGAGGGCACCGCGACCGCCGCGCCAGGTAGCGCCGCGGCACTGTGCGCCACATGCACCAGCCACCACACCTGCGGCCCGGTGAACCGGATCAGCAGGTCCCCGGCCGCCGGCCATACCGGGCACAGGGCCGCAGCGGCAGTACCCAGAACCGTGATCGGTGGAATCACTGGTGCCACAACGAGATTCGCGATCACCGCCACCAGACTCAACTGTCCTGAGATCGCCGCCACCAGCGGAGCGGTCACCAATTGCGCGGCCAGCGCGATACCTACCGCGTCAGCAAGTGGTTTGGGACATCCGCGAGCTACCAGTCTGGCCGACCAGACCGGCGCGACCACGATCAGGGCCGCCGTCGCCGCCACCGACAGCGCGAAACCGGCATTCACGGCCAGCTGTGGGGCAAAGACCATCAGCAAGATCACCGTGGCCGCCAGTACCGGGATGCCCTGGCGTCGCCGGGCGGACACCACCGCGAACAGTGCGATCGCACCCATTACCGCGGCGCGTAGCACGCTCGCGGTGGGCTGCACCACGATCACGAACACCACCAGTGCCACTGCGGCCAGCGCGACCGCTGCCCGGGGTCCGACCAGGCGGGCCGACAGCAATACCGCACCGCAGACGATCGTGACATTGGCGCCCGACACCGCGGTCAGATGAGTCAGGCCGGCGGTGCGGAACTCCGCAGTGGTGGTGGCGGTCACGGTGGCGGTGTCACCCAGGACCAGGCCGGGCAGCATCGCGGCCGGGCCGGCGGGCAATGCCTCGCGGGCCGCGGCGGCGAACCGCGTTCGCACACCCGCGGCGATGCGTTGGACCACTGACGCCGCACCGAACACGGGTCTGCTGACAACGGTGAGCGTGGCCACCGTGAGATCCCGGCGCGCGGGCCGGGTGATCCGGGCCCGAAACCGTACGGGTTGGCCGGCACTCAGCTCAGCGAAGTCGACACCGGAGGCGAAGACCACGACACTGCCGGTGATGTCCTCATCAGCGATCGCGACGAGGGCAGCGCGGAACATCAGCCGCCCGTTCGCCAGTGCGCGCGGGCTCTCCTCCGGCGTCACCGTCACCTCGGCCGTCACGCCGAACAGCCGGACGGCCGGATGGTGATCCACGGCGTGGCTGCGCAGTCCGATCGCGATCCCGAAACAGAGCCCGATGACCGCGACACCCAGCACGCCCGCGCCGACAGCGCGCAGCGCCGCCGGTGCGACGTCCCGTCCCCGCCGACGCAGCCACCACCAACCCAGCCACCACCCGGTTCCCGCCACAGCGCAGATCACCGCGATCACCGCGCCGTTACCCCAGCTGATTCCCGCTGCAGTGACCGACCAGGCGGTCAGCGCAGCAGGCACCAGGCGAACATCCAGCCGGGTGGCCGTCGGTGGGATCTGCCCGGTCAGATCCGCACCAGCGGCCGCAGCTTCTCCAGCCGAGCCGGGCCGATACCGTCGACCTCGCCGAGTTGGTCGATGGCGGTGAACGTGCCGTTGGCCTGGCGCCAGGCCATGATCGCCGCGGCCGTCACCGGCCCGACCCCGGGCAGGGTGTCCAACTGCTCGACGGTGGCGGTGTTGAGATCGACCGGACCGGCGGGTGTGGTGCTGGCGCCTGCGGGCCCGGTTTCCGGAGTTCCGGATCTGACCGAACTGCCCAGCGCCGCCGGGCGGCCTGCCGGGGTGGCGATGCCGACGACGATCTGCTCACCATCGGCGACGTGGCGGGCCAGGTTGAGGCCGACGGTATCGGCCCCGTTGAGTGGACCACCCGCCGCCGACACCGCGTCCGCGATGCGTGCACCGGGGGCCAATGTCACCAGGCCGGGCTGCTGCACCAACCCGACGACGCTGACCACCACCGACTGACCCGCCTGCGCCGTGGTCGGCGATCCTGGCCGCGGGGGGACGCCCGGAGAAGCACCCGGGGAGGCGCCCGGGGAGGCGGTGGACACCATCTCCACCGGGGGCAGCTTGGCCGAGACCACCGGCGCCGGGCGATCGCGAACCAAGGTGAACACCGTGATCAGCACGGCCAGCGCGCCGATGACGCCCAGTGCGATACCGCCGGAGCGGCCCGGGTCGGCCCGGATCGCCGAGAGCCAGGCCTGCCCTCGCGGTGACCGA
>JAPLAO010000322.1 GCA_026393245.1 Mycobacterium sp.
GGCCGGTGCCGACGGTTCGCACATCGTGATGATCGGGATCCTGCCGACCCTCATGCCCGAGGACCTGACCGGGAGCTGGATGAGTCCGTCTTTGCGCTATCAGGCCCTCAACGACTCCATCTTCACTGCCCGGGGCGAGGACATCGTCATCGATATCGCCGGGGCAGAGCGGTTGAGCATCCATGCCGAATCCATTGCTCCGGAATCGGCCTGCACCAGCATGCAGCTGCATCTGCAGGTCTCCCCAGCCGACTTCGCCAACAACTGGAACGCCGCCCAGGTTCTGGCCGGGCCGCAATTGGCGCTCGGGGCCAACTCACCGTATTTCTTCGGCCATGAGCTGTGGGCCGAAACCCGTATCGAGCTGTTCGCCCAAGCCACCGACACCCGGCCCGAGGAACTCAAGGCTCAGGGCGTACGACCTCGCGTCTGGTTCGGCGAGCGGTGGATCACCTCGATCTTCGATCTGTTCGAGGAGAACGTGCGGTACTTCCCCTCGCTGCTACCCGAATTGTCAGATGAGGATCCGATGTCCGAACTCGCCGCGGGAGGTGCGCCGCGGTTGTCAGAACTACGCCTACACAACGGCACGGTGTACCGCTGGAACCGGCCGGTCTACGACGTCGCGAACGGCCGGCCTCATCTCCGGGTGGAGAATCGGGTGCTGCCCGCCGGACCGACCGTCGTTGACATGGTGGCGAATGCCGCATTCTACTACGGCCTGCTGCGCACCATTTCCGAAGAGGAAAGACCGCTGTGGGCCAAGATGAGTTTTGTTGCCGCACATGACAATTTCATCGAAGCTGCCCGAAACGGCATGTCGGCGCGACTCTACTGGCCCGGCCTGGGCGAGGTAACACCCGACGAGTTGGTGCTGCGCCACCTGCTGCCGATGGCCGACGAGGGGTTGCGCCGCTGGCGGGTCGCTCCGGAGGTGCGGAACCGCTATCTCGGCGTGATTGAGGGACGCGCCAAGAACGGCCAGAACGGCTCAGCCTGGCAAGTCGCAACGGTGCGCGCGCTCCAGCGGCGGGGCCTGGACCGGCCACGAGCACTGGCCGAGATGCTGCGCCGATATTGCGAACTGATGCACAGCAACGAACCTGTCCACACCTGGGAACTAATCCGCTGACGCCGGATTGCGGATCCGATCATGCCAGCCATGTTCAGGCCGGCATGATCGGACCACTGTTGATCTAACGACGAGGGGGCTAGGGACGCGGAGGCGGAGGCGGCGGGGCCGGCTGCGGCGGGTTTTCGGGGCGCATACCGGAGCCCATCGAACCCGGAGGCGGGGGCGGGCCATCCCGACGCATCGACGGCATCAACGGCGCAACCCGAGGACCCATTTCATTCATCTCGCCGGGTCCACGATGCTGCCCGCCATGTCCGCTGCCACTGTGCCGGCCGAGTGCGAAGCCGGTAAAGAAAATGGAGCCGACGATGAACACGACGCCGGCGACGATCGCCACCCAGGCAGCGGCCTGATAGACCCGAGGGGGCCGGTGTTTGTGCGGCGGCGGGGGTAGGACGGGTGTGGTCGTGGGCTCTTGCTCAAGTGTTTCAGTCATGTGGCCATCGTGACGGCCGCGGTATAGCGCCCGATGGGTGGCCGCTATGGATCTGCTGTGAACCGAGAACCGTGGATCACGCTCAGAGTTGCGCGGCCAGCAGTTCAGCGATCTGAATAGTGTTGAGGGCTGCGCCTTTTCGGAGGTTGTCACCTGAGATGAACAGGGCCAGCCCGCGACCATCAGGTACCCCGGGATCTTGGCGGATGCGGCCAACGAGTGAGTCATCAGCACCAGCCGCAGCCAGCGGGGTCGGAACATCAACCACCGTGACTCCGGGTGCTGCAGTAAGTATTTCCCGTGCACGCTGTGGCGAGATCGGCCGGGCGAATTCGGCATTGATCGACAGCGAGTGTCCGGTGAACACCGGTACCCGCACGCAGGTGCCGCTGACGGCGAGGTCCGGGATGCCGAGGATCTTGCGGCTCTCGTGGCGCAGCTTCTGATCCTCGTCGGTCTCGCCGGAACCATCATCGACCAGCGAGCCGGCCAGCGGAATGACGTTGAAGGCGATCGGAGCCACATACTGGTTCGGTGCCGGGAACGCCAGTGCGCCACCGTTGTTCACGAGTTCCTCGACACCGTCGATCACCGCACGGGCCTGGCTCGCCAGTTCCTCCACGCCGGCCAGGCCACTGCCGGAGACAGCCTGGTAGGTCGAGACGACGATCCGCACCAGTTGCGCCTCATCGTGCAGTGCCTTGAGTACCGGCATGGCCGCCATCGTGGTGCAATTCGGGTTGGCGATGATGCCTTTGGCAAGTCGCATACCCCGTACATCGCGGTCGAAGTTCACCTCGCTGACAACCAGGGGAACGTCCGAATCCTTGCGCCAGGCCGAGGAGTTATCGATCACCGTGACGCCGGCGGCCGCGAACCGGGGCGCCTGCACCCGCGACATGGTGGCGCCTGCCGAGAACAGCGCGATATCCAACCCGGTGGGATCGGCGGTCTCGGCATCCTCAGCCTCGATCTCCTGCCCGCGGAAGGCCAACTTGCGGCCCTGTGATCGCGCGGAGGCGAAGAATCGCACGCTGGTGGCCGGAAAGTCGCGCTCCGCCAACA
>JAPLAO010000077.1 GCA_026393245.1 Mycobacterium sp.
GGAAGACCTTCGCCTGCTCAGGCGGAACCACCGCCGAAGTCTCACCGGCTCGCGGCACCGACAGCACGAGCTTGCCGGTGTGTTCGGCGGCGCTGATGGTCCGAACCGCGGTGGCGGCCTCGGCCAACGGATACACCGTGTGTTCGGATACCGGCAGCACGTTGTCGCCAACCAGTTCGTAGATCTTGCGCAGCAGCACTCCGATCCGTTTCGGGTCGCCGGTGGTCATCAATGCCAGATCTGCGTAGAAGAAAGACAGGTTGCGGCGGAACGGGTAGAGGTCGACGCGGGTGTGCCCGTAGACATCGCGCTTGCCGATCTCGACGAAGCGTCCGCCGAAGGCCAGTAACTCAAGTCCTGCGCGCTGGGCGGGACCGATCAACGAGTTGAGCACAATGTCGACGCCGTACCCGTCGGTATCTCGACGGATCTCGTCGGCGAAATCCGTTGAGCGAGAATCGTAGACGTAACCGATACCCATCTCCCGGAGCAATTGCCGCCGGGCTGGGCTACCGGCTGTGGCGAAGACTTCCGCTCCGGCTTGGCGTGCGATCGCGATCGCCGCCTGACCGACACCTCCGGTAGCCGAGTGAATCAGGACGCGGTCGCCGGCCTGAATCCGGGCCAGTTCATGCAGTCCGAACCACGCGGTGCCGTAACCAGTGGAGATCGCGGCAGCCTCTTCCGCGCTCAAGCCGTCGGGCAGTTGCGCGGCCAGTCTCGCATCGCAGGTGACGTAGGTGCCCCAGCATCCGTCGGCGCCGAAGCCGGCGACTTTGTCACCCACCCGGTGTTCGGTGACTCCGGATCCGACCGCGGTGACCACGCCGGCGAAGTCCAGACCGAGTTGCGGTTGCTTCCCGTCAAAGGAGGGGTAGCGGCCGAAAGCGGCCAGCACGTCGGCGAAGTTGATACTGGATGCGCCGACGGCGACCTCGATCTCACCGGCATCCGGCGCTCGCCGTTCGACGGTGGCCAATTCCATGGTCTGTAGATCGCCGGGGATGCGGACTTGCATCCGCATGCCGTCGCGTTCCGGATCAACCACCGCGGTGCGCCGTTCCTCGGCCCGCAGCGGAGTCTGCTGCAGCCTTGCCACGTACCAGGAGCCTTCCCGCCAGGCTGTTTCGTCCTCGTCGGAGTTGGTCAGCAGTTCATCGGTCACCTGCTCCGCGGAAGTGCGGGCATCGATGTCGATCTGAGTGGGTCGCAGTTGCGGATGCTCTGATCCGATCACTCGGAGCAATCCCCGAATTCCGCCGTCGTCGAGGTTGATGCGGTCATTGGGCGTGCAGTTCTGCGCGTTCCGGGTGATGACGTATAGGCGGGGTTGCACGCCGTCGGTCGCCGACAGTGTGCGGGCAATGTCAACGACCTGCCCCACCAGGTGTTGTCCCCGGGACAGACATTCCGGACCCTGATCACCGCCCGACGGGGGCGTGAGCACAACCACACCGGTTAGATTTTCAGCTGCCAGATCGCGGGCGGACAACTCGGTGCCTGCGTCGAAGTGCATGGTTCGGCATTGCCCACCGGCGCTCACCAGAGCCTCGCCAAGTTGGGACGGCAGGTCGTCGGTGTCTGCGGTGCAGATCAGCAGCCACACCCCGGCATCGGCACTCGCAGCCGACGGTGCCGGACGCTCCTCCCACTCGACGGTTACCAACCGGTCCGACAGCAGCCGTTCACGTTCGGCGCTCTTGGTCTCCCCGGTCCCCATCCGCAGGCCGGTAACCCCCAGGATCACCTCGCCGTCACGATCCAGAACGTCGAGGTTCGCCTCGATCGATGTCGGTTCGGACTTGGTGATCGTGACGTGGCAGTAGCGAGCATCGCGGCTCGCGCCGAAACGTTGCAGTTGTTGCACGCCAAGGGGTAGGAGTAGGCCACCTTCGCGTTGCCCTGAAAGCAGCACATGAGCACCCACCGATTGGAAGCACGCATCCAGCACGGCGGGATGAATACGAAAGCCGTCCTGCTGAGCCCGGATGGCGGTTGGCACCGCGATCTCGGCCAGCAGCGTGGCGCTCTCAGCGGCGGTGTGCACCCGCGTGAGTCCGGTGAATGAGGATCCGAAATCGATGCCCCGCGAGGATAGCAATGCCCGGATCTCATCGCCGGTGACCGGATCGGGATGAAGCGCCAGAATCGCTTCGATGTCCCGGTGAACTGGTTGCAGCTCAACGGTATTTGCGTTCAGTACAGCGGTAGCACGCTGCGTCAGTTCACCGTCGATTGCAGTCGACACCGCGAATGCGGCAGTACCGGGGGCTTCGAGTGCCGCGACGGCGGAGATCTCGGTGTGCTCGTCAAGCAGTAGCAGTTCCTCGAACTCCACGTCACGTACGTGCGAACCTTCGGCAAAGATCTGCTCAGCCGCGGCCAGTGCCATCTCGCAGTACGCCGCCCCCGGCAGGGCCGCTACGTTTTTGACCCGGTGATCGTCCAGCCAGGGCAGTGCGGTGGTGCCGGTGTCCGACTGCCAGGCGTGCCGTTCGGGCTCCTCGAGTAGTCGCACATGCTCGCCGAGAAGGGGATGAACGAAAACTGTTCGGGCGGAGCTTGATCCGGTGGGCCGAACGCGGTCGCCGGTGCTGAACCAATGATGCGTGTGGTGCCACGGACTGGTCGGGACGCGCGGGTGCGGTTCCGGGCGATGCGGGGTCGGGGGCGGTTGGCTGGTGTGTGCTGCGTTGAGGCTGGTGTGGAACTCGTGCGCGTCATCGGCGTCACGCTGCAGAGTTCCCAGGCTGTGGTGGTGTCTGTCGGCGAGCGTGTCCGCGATCGCATAGGTCAGCAGTGGGTGGGGGCTGATCTCGATGAAGGTCGTGTACTGCTCAGCGGCGGACGTGACGGCCTGGGTGAATCGCACCGGGTTGCGCAGATTGTCGCACCAGTAGTCGGCGTCGAAGGTCGCCGAATCATGCCGGCCGGCCGTCGTGGTGATGATCGGAATTTGCGGCCTCGACGGTCGCAAATCGACCAACTGTGAACGCAATTCGGGAAGAATCGGCGCGATGATCGGATGATGTGAAGCCACGTCGACGTCAACGATCCGCGCAAGCCGATCTGCTGCTTGGAGGTCAGCGACGACAGCCGCGATCCTGTCCGGAGGTCCGGCGAGAACACTCTGTCGGGGAGATGCGTACACCGCCACCGTGATGTCCGGCTCTCCGCCAACC
>JAPLAO010000244.1 GCA_026393245.1 Mycobacterium sp.
GGCATCGTCGGCGTCGGCGTCGAAGAACGGCGGTTGCAGAATCGCGGCCGGGAAGACGATCTCGTTCATCCCGGGGTTGTAATAGGCGTTGACGGTCTGCGGCGTCATGAACCACTCATCGCGGTCCACCGGACCGCCGAGTTTGGCCACCTCGCGGTCGAATTCCACCTGGTGGCCGCGAATCACGTTTCCGTACAGATCATCTCGCGCGATGTGCAGCGCGGCGTAGTCCCGCCAGTTCTTGGGATAGCCGATCTTGGCGGTGAACCTGTCCAGTTTCGCCAGCGCACGACGGCGGGTCTCGGGAGTCATCCACTCCAGATCGCTGATGCTCACCCGATAGGCCTCGCGCAGATTGGCGACGAGGATGTCCATCCGGGCCTTGGCCTGCGGTGGGAAGTGGTGCTGCACGTACAGTCGGCCCACAGCATCGCCCATCAGGCCCTCGACGAGTGACACCGCCCGCTTCCAGCGTTCGCGGATCTCCTCGGTGCCGCTCAGCGTGCGGCCGTAGAAGGCGAAGTCCTCTTCCACCAACTCGTCGGTGAGTATCGCCGCGCGGGCACGGATCAGCCGCCAGCGGGCCCAGTCCTGCCAGTCGGCGAAGTCCGCGCCGGACCATAGTTCAGCGAAGGCGCTCAGGTAATCCGGTTGGCGCACTACGAGTTCGGCGATCTTCCCGGGTGTGACTCCCAGGGCGGCGATCCAGCCGGACCAGTCGAAGCCCGGGGCAGTGCCGGGAAGGTCGGTGAAGGACCGCAGGTTGTAGGAGAGTTCAGCGTCGCGTCGGCGCACCACATCCCAGTGCGCCGCGGCCAGCGCGGTTTCCAGAGCCACGATCCGCGCCGCGCGCTCGGCGAACTCGTCGGCCTCACCGCCGAACACCAGCGAAAACATCCTGGCGATATGGTTGGGGTAGGCGCCCAGGATCGCGGCATGCTGATCGTCGCGGTAGTAGGACTCGTCCGGCAGTCCCAGGCCGGAATGGCTCATATGCACCAGATAGCGGGTGGAGTCCTTGGAGTCGGTGTCGATGTAGAGCCCGACACCGCCGCCGACCCCGGTGCGCTGCAGCCGCCCGATCACCGCGGCCAACTCGTCCGGTCCGGCGGCGGCATCGATGAGCGCCACCTCGTCGAGCAGGGGACTCAAACCCCGGTGGCTGACGCCCACGTCGTCGAGGAAGCTCGCGTACAGGTCGCCGATGCGTTGCTCATCGGAGGCTGACGTACCGGCGCGCTCGGCCGCCTGCGTGATGAGTTCCCGGACCTGTTCCTCGGCCCGGTCGTAAAGCAGCCGGAACGCCCCATCGGTGGCACGGTCGGCCGGGATCGCGTACTCGGCCAGCCAGCGGCCGTTCACATGGCCGAACAGGTCGTCCTGGGGGCGGATGCGGGAGTCCTGGTGGGACAGGTCGATTCCGGAACGCGCAGTGTCTACCGTCACGCCACCATCCTTACCATGCGCGGTAGCCTCGCCCCATGCCCGAGGCGGATCCGGTGACCCAGTCGCAGGGCCGCCGCACCGCAGTGGTGTCCGGCTTCGGGGTCGCCTCGGCCGTGCTGGCGTTGGCCGCCGTGGTGGCGGCCGCGGTGATCGCGGTGATGTGGTCGGGGCATCGCGCTGCGGCATCCGAGCGCAGCTACCAGGCCCGGTCGATGCAGGCCGCGGCCGAGTGGACCGGGGTGCTGATCAATATGAACACCGACAATGTCGAGGACAGCCTGGCGAGCCTGCGAGACGGCACCGTCGGTGAACTCAACTCGGGTTTCGACGCGTCGATCGCGCCCTACCGCGAGGTGGTCAAGACCCTGCGCTCGCGCACGACCGGACAGGTCGAGTCAGTCTCGATTGAACAGTTCCACCGTGACCCCGACGGTCAGTCCGGCCAGCGGACACCGGAAAGCCTGGCGCCCGA
>JAPLAO010000041.1 GCA_026393245.1 Mycobacterium sp.
GCCGTTCCAGCGACGATATGGCCTCGACCAGTGCGGACTCCTCCGCACCAAGGTCGAACGTGAACAATTCTTCGAACATGTATTCGATACTAGAGTTCGGCTCCGACAAGTTTCTCGCCGCGGTCAACTGATGACCGGTCGCACGGGCTGTACCGTCTGTGATGCCCGCCACATCTGAGGCGTGCAACCTGTCGTCCATGATCCGTAGGAGGCGCAATGCGTCCATCGACCCGCACCGAGAAGGCCCCAGCCGAGTACTCCAAGTACATCGGCCGAGTCGGCGCACTGGCGATCTTCCTCGGAGTCGGAACTTCGCTCGGTATGGCGAGCGCGTCTGCCGACAGCGACGGAACCTCGCCTGCCCGCGCCTCGTCGAGTGCGTCCTCGAGTGCTTCATCGAGCCCGACGAAAGGGCCGTCTGCGCGGAGTGCGCGCACGCATGCACGCAATGCGGTGGTCAGCGTCCGAGCACCGGCGCTGTCGTCGCATCCTGCCCAGCCGGCCACCACTCGGACGGCTGTGGCCTCCACGCGACGCCAATCCGCTGTGGCGTCAGCCGCGCTGAGCAATCAGGTCAGTCCGCTGGGCACCCCGGCACAAATCAGCCGCGAGCGCATCGCGATGAACACCACCGCGACGTTGCCGGTGACACTGATGAAATTCGTTCTGCGACAGGGCTTCCTGGCGGCCGCCACTCAGCAGTTCGCGCTCGTCGGCGGGCCCGACGCGGCAAACCTGCAAGCCCTCGACAACGCGGTCGACGAGTACGCCCTCGCGTCGGCGTTCTCCGAACAGATCCTCAACCCGATGGATCCCGCGGTGGTCACCCAGGTCGCCGCCCCGCACAGCTGGTATGGACTGAATGTCGGCGGCTCGCGACTGCTCTACGACAACCCCGACACCATCTATCGGTTCATCCCGGTGAACAAGACCTCGGAGTACGTGCTCACCGGCCGGATTCTCGAGGGCACCCCGGCGGATACCACGTTCAGCGTGCTCGAGGGAACCTCGGGCAAGACGTCGTCGATATTGACCCTGGCCGATCTCGATGTCAGCGCGGATCGCTCATTTGTGATCACCGTTAGTGGCGAGGCTGCGACGCCGGGACAGAGAAACCATCTGACGCTGACCCCAAGCTCAACCCTGATCGCTGCCCGCAACACCCTGGGCGACTGGGTCGCCGAGGAACCGATGGAACTTGAGGTCCACCGGGTCAGCGGCCCGCCCAACAGTTTGTTCGCCCAACTCGGCGGGTTCGTGCTGCTCGGCGCGTTGGTCAACGACAACCCACTGCTGGCCTCGCTGGCGTCGCTGATTCCGCCGTTGGCAATCGCCGAGGCGCCGTTGGTGCGGGGCACGCTGACCGCGTTGTTGATGATCGTGCGAGGGGCCAATCAAGAGGCCAAGTACATGGCGCTGGCCACAACCGACCCCAGCGGTCAACTCCGGGATCCCAACGTGATGACGCCGCCGGCCAGCAACGCCGAGTTCCTGGCCAACCAACTGCAGAGCAATGGCTACTTCCAACTCGCTGACAACCAGGCGCTGGTTCTGACCATCGACCCGGCCAGCGCCGGGTTCTTCAACGTTCCGGTCTACAACGACTGGACGATCACTGACGACTACTGGAACCAGCAGACGAGCCTGAATATCGACCAGGCCGTGCCCAACCCGGGCGGCACCTACACCCTGCTGGTATCACCCACCGACCCAGGTGTGGCCAACTGGGTGTCCACCGGCGGGCTGAACCAGGGCACCATCGCGATGCGGTTCCAGAACGTCACGGATCCCGAACAGGACCGTCCGACGGTGCGCTCCGAGGTGTTCAGTCTCGATCAGTTGGCCTCGGTCCTGCCGGGCACCACGGTGTACCTCAACCCGGCCGAACGGACGGCCCAACTCGAGCTGCGTCAGCGCGGATATAACAAGCGCTACGTCCCCTACCGGCAGGCCTGACGCTTAACGTAGGCCAAGCTCGCGGGCGATCAGCATGAGCTGGACTTCGCTTGTGCCCTCTCCGATTTCGAGGATCTTGCTGTCCCGGTAGTGACGAGCGACCGGGAAATCGTTGATGAAGCCGTAGCCGCCGTGGATCTGAGTGCCGTCGCGGGCATTGTCCATCGCGGCCTCGCTGGCGACGAGTTTGGCGATTGCGGCCTGCTTCTTAAACGGTTTTCCGGCGAGCGCGGTACGGGCGGCGTGGGCGCGGGCCTCCATCCGGGCGATCTTGAACTCGATCGATTGGTACCGGCCGATCGGCTGGCCGAAGGCGGATCGCTGGGTCGCGTACTTCACGCACTCGTCGACGCATCCCTGTGCGGCGCCAACAGCCAGTGCGGCGATCGCGATCCGTCCCTCATCGAGGATCTGGAGGAAGTTGGCGTAGCCGCGGCCTCGTTCACCGAGCAGGTTCTCCTCGGGCACCCGGACGTCGATGAAGGTCAGCGGATGGGTGTCGGAGGCATTCCAGCCGACTTTGTTGTAGGCCGGTTCGACGATGAAACCCGCTGTGGGAACGGGTATCAGGATCGCGGAGATCTCGCGGCTGCCGGCGGTCGTGCCGGTGACAGCGGTCACGGTGACCAGCCTGGTGATGTCGGTGCCGGAGTTGGTGATGAACTGCTTCGATCCGTTGATCACCCAGTGCCCGTCGTCTAGGCGCGCGGTGGTCTTGGTAGCACCGGCATCGGTACCGCCGCCCGCTTCGGTCAAGCCGAAGGCACCGAGTGCGGCACCACTGGTCAACTGCGGCAGCCACTCCCGCTTCTGCGCCTCGGTGCCGAACCGGTAGACCGGCATCGCACCGAGGGAGACCCCGCCCTCCAGGGTGATGGCCACGCTCTGGTCGATCTTGCCGAGTTCCTCGATGGCGAGGCACAGGGCGAAGTAGTCGCCACCCATGCCGCCGTACTCCTCCGGGAACGGCAGTCCGAAAAGACCCATGTCGGCCATCCCGGAGACGATCTCGTAGGGGAAAGAATGCTCGGCGTCGTGCTTGGCAGCCACCGGTGCGACGACCTCGCGGGCGAAGTCGCGAACCGTCTTGACCAACTGCTGGTACTCATCGGGGAGGGTTCCGGTGGACAGGAATGTGGATCCGTGTTCGCTCACTGTTGTGTTCCTTCGGTATTCGCTGTTATCCGGGCCAGCAACTGGCCCACTCTGACCTGATCGCCCACCGCGACCAGAAGTTCCACCACACCGGCGACCGGCGATCGCAGCGAGTGTTCCATTTTCATGGCCTCCACCGCCACCACGACGGCGCCGGCTTCCACCGGCTCGCCGTCCTGAATGCTGACGGCCACAACGGATCCCGGCATTGGGCTGACCAGTTCCGCATCGCCACTGTGCGCATCGTCGGGCCGGGCCGAGTCCTCGGCCAGTTCTTCCAGCATCCATGTCCGGCCCCCGCCCGCCAGCCAGATCTGCCGCCCTGTCTCGGCAACGGTGTAGCGACGGGTAATCCCGTCGAGGGTCACCGTGAGCTCAGCTCCCACCAATTGCGCTGCCAGGGAACGGCTCTCGGTGTCGGCGATCCGCACCTGGGCTCGCTCCGGGCTGCCCGTGATGCCGACGTGATCGGTGCGGTTCCCGCAGCGCAACCGGATGCTCGTGGCCGCGGGATCGCCGAGGCGCCAACCGGACGGAACACCCCACGGATCAGCCGGGGCAACCGGCCAGCGCTGCAGCCAGCGGTAGGCCGCTGAGGCGACGAACTCCTCATCTCCCACCGCGGCCGGGGCGAAGTCCAGTCGCTCCAACAGACCGGTATCGAGACGGCCGGCCACCACGTCGGCGTCGGACAGCACGAACCGAAGGAAGTCGATATTGGTGCCCAGTCCGAGCACCGCAGTCTGGGCCAGGGCGTGGTCAAGGGTTCGCAGTGCGGCGCTCCGGTTCTCGCCGTGCGCGATGACCTTCGCCAGCATCGGGTCGTAGTCGCCGCCGATCGTCATTCCGGCGGACAGTCCGGAGTCGACGCGGATGCCCGGGCCCTGCGGTTCGGTGATCGCGAGTACAGGACCACCGGTCGGCAGGAATCCCGCCGCCGGGTCTTCGGCGTAGATGCGCGCTTCGATGGCATGCCCGCGGGTGACGATGTCGGCCTGGGTGTGGTGCAGTCGCTCCCCCGCCGCGATCCGGATCTGCCATTCGACCAGATCCCAGCCGGTGACCAGCTCGGTGACCGGGTGTTCCACCTGCAGGCGGGTATTGCACTCCAGGAAGAAGAACTCATCCGGCGCATCAGCCGAGACGATGAACTCGACCGTTCCGGCGCCGACGTAGTCGACACTGCGGGCCGTCTCGCAGGCCGCCGCACCGATCCGCGCCCGGGTGGCGTCATCGAGTAGTGGCGAGGGCGCCTCTTCGATCACCTTCTGGTGGCGCCGCTGCAAACTGCACTCACGCTCCCCGAAGTGCAACACCGTGCCGTAGTTATCGGCCAGCACCTGCACCTCAATATGCCTGGGGCGCAATACGAATCGTTCAAGGAAAAGGGTGGCGTCACCGAAGGAGGTCAACGCCTCCCGGCGGGCAACCACCAGGGCTGCCGGCAGGTCGGCCGGGTCGTCGACGCGGTGCATACCCTTGCCGCCGCCGCCTGCGGATGGTTTGACCAGGACCGGGAAGCCAACATCCCCGGCAGCGGCGATCAAGTCGGCGTCGGACAGTCCGGGTTCGGCTATTCCGGGTACCACCGGAACGCCGAAGGCCGATACAGCGGCCTTGGATGCGATTTTGTCGCCCATGGTGGCGATGGCCGTGGCCGGCGGGCCGATGAACACCAGTCCGGCGCGCGCCAGGGCGGCGGCGAAATCTGCGTTCTCCGAGAGGAATCCGTAACCGGGGTGCACTGCCTGCGCCCCGGTTCGCACGGCCGCCTCGATCACAGCCTCGATATTGAGATAACTCTGCCGGGCGGGCGGCGGCCCGATCCGGACAGCGGCGTCGGCCTCAGCGACATGGCGCGCGCTCGCGTCGGCGTCGCTGTAGACCGCCACCGACCGGATACCCATGGTTTTGAGCGTCCGGATGACGCGCACGGCGATCTCGCCGCGGTTCGCGACAAGTACGGTGTCGAACATTCCTGTTGTCATGTCACTACATCCGGAAGACGCCGTAGGAGACGGGTTCGACGGGTGCATTGGCGGTGACCGAAAGAGCCAGTCCTAAAACAGTTCTGGTGTCGGCGGGGTCGATGACACCGTCGTCCCACAACCGCGCACTGGAGTAGTACGGGTTGCCCTGGTATTCGTACTGGGCGCGAATGGGAGCCTTGAATTCCTCCTGTTGCTCCGGCGTCATCTCGCCGCTGACGGTGGCCAGCACCGACGCGGCCTGCTCGCCACCCATCACCGAGATCCTGGCGTTGGGCCACATCCACAGAAACCGCGGCGAGTAGGCCCGGCCGCACATCGAGTAGTTGCCTGCGCCGTAGGAACCACCGATGACCACGGTGAGTTTGGGAACGCGGGCGCAGGCCACCGCGGTGACCATCTTGGCGCCGTGTTTGGCGATCCCACCTTCCTCGTACTCGCGGCCGACCATGAAGCCGGTGATGTTCTGCAGGAAGACGAGCGGGATCAGGCGCTTATCGCACAGTTGAATGAAATGCGCTCCCTTGACGGCGGATTCGCCGAACAGCACACCGTTGTTGGCGACGATTCCGACCGGGTGGCCGTGAATGTGAGCGAATCCGGTGACCAGTGTGGTGCCGTATTCGGCCTTGAATTCGCTGAACTCGCCACCGTCGACGACGCGGGTGATGACCTCGCGCACGTCGTAGGGAACCCGGGCGTCAACCGGCACCACGTCGTAAAGCTCATGCTGATCGGCGATCGCATCGACCAGAGCGCGCACGTCCCACGGTGCCGGTGTGCGCGGGCCGAGGGTGGCCACGATTCGTCGCACGATCGACAGGGCGTCGCGGTCGTCGCGAGCCAGATGATCGGTGACACCGGATTTTCGGGAATGCAGATCCCCGCCGCCGAGATCCTCCGCGGTCACGATCTCGCCGGTGGCGGCCTTCACCAGTGGCGGCCCACCCAGGAAGATCGTGCCCTGGTTTTGCACGATCACGGCTTCATCGCTCATCGCCGGCACGTAAGCCCCACCGGCCGTGCATGATCCGAGCACCGCGGCGATCTGTGCAATGCCGGCCGCACTCATGGTTGCCTGGTTGTAGAAGATGCGGCCGAAGTGATCCCGGTCGGGGAACACCTCGTCCTGGCGCGGCAGGAAGGCGCCGCCAGAGTCCACCAGATAGATGCACGGCAGTCGGTTCTGCGCCGCGATCTCTTGGGCGCGCAGGTGTTTCTTGACCGTCATCGGGTAATACGTTCCGCCTTTGACGGTGGCATCGTTGGCCACCACCATGCATTCCCGGCCAGACACCCGACCGATACCGGTGATGATCCCGGCCGCCGGGCAGTCATCGTCGTACATACCGTCGGCGGCCAGTGGGGCGATCTCCAGCAGCGGACTGCCGGGATCCAGCAGTCCGTCGACGCGGTCCCTCGGCAGGAGCTTGCCGCGCGCGGTGTGCCGATCCCGGGCTCGTTGCGGGCCGCCAAGGGCAGCAGCAGCGAGCTTGTCACGCAACTGCGCAACAAGCTGCAGATGTGCCTCGCGGTGTGCGACGGGCGCTGCCATTGAATAACTCACCTTTGGTTAATGGTGACTAACTGAGTGCTATGTTAGTGAAGATTAACTCAAACGTACAGCGGGAGTGCCATGACAATGCTCAACAGCCGCGGGAGGCAGAAATCCGACCGCCGCTCGCAACTGCTGGCCGCCGCCGAGCAGTTGATCGCCGAACGCGGTTTCCCGGCCGTCCGAATCGAAGACATCGGTGCCGCCGCCGGCGTCAGCGGCCCGGCTATCTACCGGCATTTCGCGGGCAAGGAGGCCTTACTGGTCGAACTGCTGGTCGGCATCAGCACCAGGCTCCTGGCAGGCGCGCAGGCGGTTCTGGCGCAGAGCCCCGACCCGGCCGCCGCCTTAGACGGTCTCATCGACTTCCATCTCGACTTCGCGCTGCGCGAACCCGATCTGATCCGCATTCAGGACCGCGACCTCGCGAACCTCCCGGCGACGGCCCAGCGACAGGTTCGGCGTGCTCAGCGAAGTTACGTCGAGACCTGGGTGGGCGCTCTGCGAGCGCTGGATCCCCGGCTCGCCGAAGACCAGGCCCGCGTGATGGCGCACGCGGCCTTCGGTCTGCTCAACTCCACGCCGCACAGCATGAAGCCGACGGCCCGATCGGCCGCGCCGGAGGTGTC
>JAPLAO010000346.1 GCA_026393245.1 Mycobacterium sp.
CCGACGATCACCATGGCGTCGCAGCGTTCGGCCACGGCGTGGTACCGGTCCACGATGTCGGCGATCGCGGCATCGGGGTCGGCGTGCATGCGCTGATAGGTCACCCCGACGCACTCGGCATAGGTCAACCCGGCGTTGCTCCGGGCAAGCAGTAGCTCGAGGATGTAGTCGGTGTCCTCACGCCGGGCGATCGGCCGGAACACCCCGACCCTGGGCACCATCGCCGCCAGACGGTGCAGAATGCCCAGCGCGATGGTGGACTTGCCGGTCTCCCCTTCCGGGGAGGCGATGTAGATGGATCTGGTGGGTCGCTCGTCGGTCACCCGCCTAGCTTGGCGCAGCCGGGGTGTCCATGGAAGCGACTTTTCTATTCAGTGTTCAGTCAATTTCCGGTTCATCATTGCGTCACCCAGTTGTCGATCACATGCGTTAGAAAATCCCTTTGGGCTCGGGACTAAAGACACTTGACAGAGGGAGGTAGCGATGACCAGCATCGCCGTCGAGCCGTCGGTCCCGGCGGCGCCGGACGCATCCCGGAGAGTCTCTACCGCTCCCTGGCGTCGGCTGCTGTTCCTGCTCATGCTGGCGGTGACCGCGTTCGGTCCGCAGATGCTCGCGACCGGTAGGGCCATATCCGAGGGCTCAGCCACCGCCTACCTGCTGGTGGTGCCATTGCTCGGCATCCTGATGGCAGTCGGCGGCTCGGGCATGCCGCGCGGGGTGATCGACAGTGAGTCCGACTGGATCGTCGCCGGCCTGATCGCCGGCGGCGGGCTCCTGGCGCTCAGTCTCATCACGCAGCGGATGCCGACCTTAACCTCGTTCTGGCGCATTGACCAGGTCGCCGTCCTGCTGTTTCTCTACGCCTCGGCTATTTTGATCTTCTCCGCGCGGCATGTGCTGCGGAACTCTGCGGCATGGATCTTTGTCCTCCTCTGTGCGCCAGTTGTGCCGTATCTGCTGCTGACCGCCACACTTGGCGGATCAGCGGCGGGCGCGGTCGCGGCGACGGCAGCCCTCGGATCGGTCGCGGTGTTCTGGTCGGACCGGGCTGCGCGGCGACCCCTGCGGGCTCTGGCAGCCGGGGTCAACTTCGCCCTCGCCCTCGGCGTGGATTACCTGATGACGGGCCAGGATCTGCAACTCAGGGTCGCCGTCGCCGCCGGGCTGATCCCGGTATTCAGCACCGCGGTGCTACGCCGGTCCACCCGTGTGACCGGTGGCCGGCCGGTCGTCTACGCGCCACCGGGACGCCCGCAACGGCGGGTCTGGGCCTTCCCCGTACTCCTTACCGTGGCGGTGGGTCTGCTCCTCACGTCGCTGCCGTTGCGACCGGCACCGGCCATACCCGAGGTGCGGTCCGACTGGACGACGGCGGCCGGCCTGCGTCCCACCGCGACCCTGGATTTCATCACCCGCTTCGCCGGTCCCGGTGCGACGCTGACCCGCTACCGGCCGCCTGCTGATAACGCCGACTATGCGGTGGCGATCGACGTCATCACCGCACCCACTCTCGCCCGGTTGCGCGACTACGACGACGCGATCTGGTACCCGACGACGGTTCCGATCAACTACCGGAATGCAGATCTGCCCGGGCCCGTGGCCGTCGCCGCGCGAACCCTGCACACCAACGCCGACCGGACAGCCACCACGGCGGATCTGCATTGGCATGCGCTGACCTGGCTCTGGCGCACCGCGGAGGCCTATCAGCGGGTGACGGTGGTGGTGAGTCAGGTCGAGGGTCCGCGCGAACCGCCCCTGCCGCATGCCCTGACGCTGCGCAACTCGCTGATCGAACCGCTGTTGTGGGTGATCCGTCAGCAACCCGACGCCCCGGGTGAGGTGGCCCAGGAGGTGCGCGACACCGCGGATTCGGTGGCGGCGCAGATCGCCGGGGCGGCCATACCGGCGTGAGCGCTCCCGCCGTCGCCGAACTGCTCCCGGCTCATCTCTCGGCGCGCGGAGCATTGGGCCGCAAGACGCTGATCTACATCGGGGTGATCGTCGTGGTGACGGTGGGTCTGTGTGTGGCCTTTCCCCATCAGGTGCTGCCGGTGCTGACGGGACTGATCGCGCTGGCGTACGTGGCCTCGACGGTGGACCGTAACTACCTGATGATCAGCGGGATCACCAACCCGTCACTGGTCAAGATCAGTGACGCCGAGGCACTCGCGATCCCCGACGACGAACTGCCCTACTACACCGTGCTGCTGCCGGTGTACGACGAACCCTCGATCGTGACGAACCTGATCAACGGCGTGGGCCGGATCGACTACCCGGCAGAACGACTCGAGTTGCTCCTGCTCGTCGAGGAGGACGACCCGGCCACTCAGGAGGCCCTGATCGGTGCACCGATGCAGGGTGTGCGGGTGGTGATCGTCCCGGACAGCCAACCCAAGACCAAGCCGAAGGCCTGCAACTACGGGATGGCGCTGCCCGACCTCCGCGGCGAGTACATGACCATCTATGACGCCGAGGACATTCCGGACCCGCTGCAGTTGCGTCGGGCGGTGGTGGCGTTCCAGCGAGCGCCGGAGAACATCGGCTGCCTGCAGGGCCGCCTCGGCTACTTCAACGAGCGCCAAAACCTGCTGACCCGATGGTTCACCCTCGAATACGACCAGTGGTTCGGGGTGGTGCTGCCCTCGATCGAACGCCTCAAAAGCGTGGTTCCACTCGGTGGCACCAGCAATCACATTCGTACGCAGATCTGGCGCGACGTCGGTGGGTGGGATCAGTTCAACGTGACCGAGGACGCCGATCTCGGCGTCCGCCTGGCCAGGCATGGCTACCGCACCCAGATTCTCGACTCGGTGACACTCGAGGAAGCCAATTCCGATGTGGTGAACTGGATCCGGCAACGATCGCGCTGGTATAAGGGCTACCTGCAGACCATGATCGTGCACCTTCGCAATCCAATACAACTGCGCCGCGAGATTGGCACTGCGGCGATGCTGAGGTTCATCAACATGACCGGCGGTATTCCGACTACCGCCGTGATCAACCTCGTCTTCGGGTTCCTACTGTTGACCTGGATTGCCGGGCGGCCGTCACTGATGAACCTGCTTTTCCCCTCGGCGACCTACTACGTGTTGCTCACGTTGTTCCTGGTTGTGACGCCGTTCTCGCTTTTCGTCGGATTGCTGCTGGCCCATGCCAGCGGAAAGCCACACCTGTGGTGGGCAGCCCTGCTGGCGCCCCTGTACTGGGTGCTGCAGTCACTGGCGGCGGTGAAGGCGTTCTACCAGTTGGTATTTCGGCCATCATTCTGGGAGAAGACAGTGCACGGACTCAGTGGACCGGCCTCGCCTGCTCACGCACCGGGTAGCACGCCATGAAACGGCTTCGGTTCGTGGTCCTGGCGCTATTGCTCGCGGTGATCCCGTTCCCGCTGGGTGGCTTGCCGGCCGCGGCGGACCCGGGGGTTCAGCAGAATCCAGCGGCACCCGCACCCGCACCCGACGCACTGGTGCTCGGCTGGCGACAACTGGGGCTCTCGGACACACTCGAGATCGACGCCACGGCGCCGGCCACCGTCGAGGCACCGACGCCACCGGGCCTGGCACCGGTGCGCATCACCGGCGAGATCGGGTCACCGCCCGGGACGGCCGGTCGAATCGACATCATGGACCGCGGTGGCAGTTCGGTCGGCAGCATCGCGGTGCCTCCTGACGGTGCAACCGCCCCGTTCACGGTCGATATCGCTGCCGCCGCACCGTCCCCCGGACCGCTGAAGCTGAGCTTCATTCAGCGCGGCCCCGAGCGTCCGGCCGACGGCTGCGCCGAGCCTGCCCCGGTGACGCTGAGCAAGCTCGCAACGACCTACACCGGCCCCGCGCCTGTTCTGCGGACGGTGGCCGATTTCATTCCGGACTACCTGGATCAGATCACCATCCTTATCGGCCCCGAACCCAGCCTGGAGCAGCAGCAGGCCGCACTCACCCTGGTCGCCAAACTCACACACCTGTACCGGCCGATGCCGGTGCGGATCGATGTCGATACCTCCGCCACACCGCCACCCGCCGGAGACAGCAGGACTCGGCGAACCATCGCGATTCGGGAAGGCGACCAACCCGGCGTGGCGGTGGAGAACACCGGCAGCCCCGCTGCGGTGCTGGTGATCAGCGGCAGCGGCGCCGAACTCACCCAGCAGGTCGAGCTGTTCACCGATCGTCGCTTCGAAATCGCCCAAACCCCAACGGCTGCAATCACATCGGTCACCAAGACAGTGCCCACCTCAACCGACACCTTGTCCTTCGCCGAACTCGGGATCACCGCCCAGACATCGGTGATGGGCACCGACACCCTGTACGTCGGCTTCGACACAACGAAGTTCGGACTCGGCCAACTCGACGGCGCGCAGTTTCGCCTGATCGCCGAGTACACGCCGGTGATCAGCGGTGAAGGCTCGGTGGTCGTGCGGTCCGGTTCTGACATCCTGGCCTCCGGGATCCTTGACCGCTCGGGTGTCACCGAACTGTCCGGAAACATCCCGGCAGCTGGGATCACCTCCACCATCGGCATGGCACTGGAAATCCGCTACGCACCGGTCGGCGGCGAGTGCGCATTCGGCGGTATGACCTTCTCGATCGACCCGGCGTCGACCATCACCGCCGTGCCGGGCGGCAAGAACCGCGGCGGTTTCGCCATGCTGCCCATGGCGTTCACGCCTGAGTTGGACGTCGCCATCGAGGGCCCCGATCAGATCCGCTACGCCGCCCAAGCCATCAACCTGATCGGCCGGCAGGCATCGGTTCCACTGCAACCCTCTCTTGCCAGCCTGGATGAAGCGGCCAAGCGCGGAACCGGACTGCTGGCCGTCACATCCGGTGAACAGCTTCAGCGGCTCGGACTGCGGCCGCCACTGTCGCTACCCGAGGCCGGTGCCGTGGCCGTCAACGGTGCCACCGTGACCGACATCGACCTCGGGGGCTCACTGGGGGTCGTTCAGGCGTTCTCCCACAACGGGCGCGTGGTGCTCGCCATCGACTCCACCGGCGGCCCGCAGGCGGCAGATCGCAGCCTTGACTACATTCGCGGCCTGGACGGTGGTTGGAGCGCCCTGACCGGTGACGTGGTGGCCGCCGGAGACGCCGGTGAGGTGGTGAACCTCAGCATGACGACGCGGCAGGCGATCGCGCCACCGGTGAGTGACGGGTGGCGATGGTGGACATGGTCCACTCTCGGATTGATCGCCGTCGGGCTCCCCACCCTTGCGGGTGTCGTGCTGGTTCGCCGCAGGCGCGCACAGCGGAACCGAGTCGTCCCACAGTGACTACGTTGGTCGAGGCCCCCGCGCCACCGGCCGTCGACCGGCCCGGATCCACCCCCGCCCGGTGGCGCGGGTGCCTACTGTTCGGGCTGCTGACTCTGCTGTACTTCACCGTCGGTGCGGTATTGATGTTGCGCTACAACGTCTTCGAGGGCGACGGAGTGTTCCGCGTCGCCGGTGCCACCTTCGCCATGACGAGCCGCGATCCCCACCTCGCGGCGATCGGTTTCGTGTGGAACCCGCTGCCCACACTCATTGAAATTCCGATACTGGGACTCAGCGATTGGTGGCCGGAACTACGAACGCACGGCCTTGCGGGGGCATTGCAGAGCGCGCTGTTCACTGCGGGTTCGGCATTGATGATCCGCCGCATCGCACTAGACCGGAGCGTCAGTGACCTCTGGCGCCGCGTGGCAGTCGCCTGCTTCGCCCTCAATCCGGTGATCACCGCCTACGGCGGATCGGGGATGAGCGAGCCCGGCATGCTCTTCTGCCTGCTCTGGTGCACGCGTTATCTATTGCGGTGGATCCGTTCGGCACATGTCGGGGATCTGGCATGGGCTGGAATCGCCTTGGGCGTAGGATATTTGGTGCGTTACGAGATGATCGTTGCCGCCGCCGGCGCTGCCGTGCTGGTCGTCGTGATCACAGTAATCCGCTCCGAAGGCCGAGACCGGACCAACGCGGTTGTACTAAACGGCCTCATCGTGACCTTCCCGATCGCGACGGCGTTCGCCCTATGGGCACTAGCCGGATGGGTTGTGGAGGGCCATTTGTTTTCGCAACTGTCATCGCAGTACGGCAATGCCGCGCAGGTGCAGCAGGCGCTCGCTCAGGAGAATGCTTCGCTTCACGAGCAATGGTGGAACATCGACCAACGGCTGTTGGCGATGCAGCCGTTTCTTGGGGTCGCGGTCTTCGGAGCAGCTGCCCACTCGGTCCTGACCAGGAGTGCTGAAGCCCTGGCACCACTGGCGACCTTCGGCGCAGTGTTGGCATTCTCGGTGTGGGGTGAATACAGCCGAACCACCTTCGGTTTCGTTCGCTACTACGTGGCCGCGATTCCAATGGTGATCGTCATCGCTTTAGCGTTCTGGCGACCTGCATCGTCGGCCTCCCAAGAAAAGTGGCCGAAGGCGCTGTCCAGCAGGTTGGGCGCGGCGCTGACATGCGCGTCGTTATTCGTCGCGATTCCGGTGACCGCCGTGTCGATGCTGAATCCGATCATTGGTAACCATCAACTGCTCTTCGGCATCAGCTCGCTCTTCGGGCGGTCCGGTACTGCGACCGACAGCCCGTGGTACCGCCGCGGCTTTATCAATGAACGGCTACTAGCCGACTATCTGGACCGCAAAAACCTGCCCGATGGTTCAGTGCTGATAGAAACTTTCAACACCTCACTACTTTTTTTGTCCTCCGAGAATCCCAAACAGTTCGCGGTGACCTCCGACTACGACTTCAAATCCAGGCTCAACCGTCCGTGGGAACTCGGTGTCAAGTACATCGTTGTGACTCAGTCGGGTAACGCGAATATCGACGCGATCAACCAGCGTTACCCCACACTGTGGGATGACGGAGCCGGCATAGGGAAACTCGTACATTCCGGTCAAGGCGCCGTTGGTAAGGAGGACTTCCGGGTTTACCGCGTCCTCGAACCGACCGACGACGAACGGCCTCCCCGCTAGCGCTCAGCCAAGCTTGCGCAACCGCGGCAGCAGGTCCCGCTCGAAGAGTTCCAGGAACCGGCGCTGGTCGTGGCCGGGGGCGTGGAAAACCAGATGGTTTAGCCCGTACTTGACGTAGTCGGCCACCTTCTCGACCGCTTCGTCCGGATCCGACGATACGATCCAGCGCTTCGCCACCTGCTCGATCGCCAACTCGTCGGCCAGCCGCTCCATCTCCTGCGGAGAGGTCACGCTGTGCTTCTGCTCGGGTGTGAGCGACAGCGGCGCCCAGAACCGGCAATTGTTCAGCGCCACCTCCGGGTCGGTGTCATAGGAGATCTTGATCTCGATCAGCTTGTCGACCGCGTCGACGTCACGGCCGGCCGCTTCGGCGCCTTCGCGCACCGCGGGCAGCAGCTTGTCGACGTAGAGCTCCTCACCTTTGCCCGACGTGCAGATGAAACCGTCACCGGCGCGCCCGGCGTACTTGGCCACCACCGGACCGCCGGCACCGATGTACACCGGCACGCCACCGTCGGGGACGTCGTAGATGCAGGCTCCCTTGAGGTGGTAGAACTCGCCGTCGAAGTCCACCGCCTCGCCGCGCCACAGTTCACGCATTAGCTTGACCGACTCGCGCAGCCGGGCGAAGCGCTCCTTGAACTCCGGCCACTCGGTGATCGAACCGGTGGCGATCTCGTTAAGCGCCTCGCCGGTGCCCACGCCGAGGAACACCCGGCCCGGGTACAGACAGCCCATGGTGGCGAACGCCTGGGCGATCACGGCAGGGTTGTACCGGAATGTCGGCGTCAGCACCGAGGTGCCGAGCATGATCCGCTTGGTGCGCTCGCCGACCGCCGTCATCCACGACAGTGCGAAAGGCGAGTGGCCGCCCTCATGGCGCCAGGGGTTGAAATGATCGCTGACCGATGCACTGTCCATGCCGTGCGCCTCGGCGAGCACACCGAGTTCGACTAATTCCCGCGGCGCGAACTGCTCCGCCGACGCCTTGTATCCCAGTTTCAATTCAGCCACGCCCTTGTTTCTACCTCAGTGCCACCCGACCCGACAGGGCAGGCTGCCTAAACTCCACGGCATGGCTCCGGTTCTGACAGCCGTCAGCGAACATGTTCATCTCGCCCAGACACCCCTGGTGAACTGGACGGTGGTCACCGACGACTCGGGCGTCATGCTCATCGACGCCGGCTTTCCGGGCCATCGTGACGATGTGGTGACGTCGTTGCGTCACCTGGGTTTCGCGCCCGGCGACGTGCGGGCAATCCTGCTGACACATGCCCATATCGATCACCTCGGCTCGGCGATCTGGTTCGCCGGGACGCACGGCATCCCGGTCTTCACACACGCCGGCGAAGTCGCCCACGCCCACCGCGACTACCTCGAGCAGGCCTCCCCGGCCGCGCTGATGACGCACGCCTGGCGACCACGGTGGCTGCGGTGGTCGGCGGCTGTGGCACGCAAGGGCGGGCTGGTGCGCGATGGCATCCCCGGCGCCCGGGCGCTGACCGCTGAGATCGCCGCGACGCTGCCCGGCCGTCCGCTGGCGCTACCCACACCCGGACATACCAGCGGGCACTGCTCGTATGTGGTCGGTCGTGTGCTGGTGTCGGGCGACGCTCTGGTCACCGGGCATCCGCTGTCGCAGCGACGCGGCCCGCAACTGCTGCCGTCGGTGTTCAACCACAGCGACGACGGCTGCGCGCGCAGCCTGTCGGTGTTGGCCACGGCCGGCACCGAGATCCTGATCCC
>JAPLAO010000066.1 GCA_026393245.1 Mycobacterium sp.
ACGAGCTCGTTGGCCGCACGCGGTTTCGGTTCGGTGAGCCCCGCGAGTACCTGGTAGGCGACCCGCCCGATGACGCCGTTCGGCAGTCGAGTCAGCGCGACGGCGTTCCCGGTGGCGAGGGCGTCGTCGAGGGCGGACTGCACCGGTTCGGAATCGGGATCATAACCGCCGGGTGCGCTCTGGGTCAGGGTGTTGGCACCGTCTGCCACCACCAGAACCCCAATCGGGTCGGCCGCCTCATTGATCGCGTCGCGCAGGGCGCGGCCGCGGGCAATCGCGGTGTCGACATCGTGGTCAGCGGAATAGACCCGCACCTCTAACCGGGCGGCCGGATTCGCCTGCCCGCGAAGCCAACCGGCAATTAGCGCGCACAGTGGCAAGTCGGTGACCGCGTCCGGCGCGTCCGGCGCGAGCAACACGGGAACATCGACGCCGTACCCGGCGAAGGTCCCGCGGGTGGTGGGTTCGAAGGTCTGATCGGTCTGACCTACGCCGATGGCGATCCAACGATCCGGCAGGGTGGCGGCCGCGGCGATCACGGCATCGTGGAACTCGGCGACCTCAGCGGCGGCCGCACCGGCAAGTTCGGGCACCAGAACCGGTGCCGAGGGAATCAGTGCAATGGCTGCCAACACGGCGTTAACGCTAGCCTCCGCTACCCGCAATGTGCGGGCCAGAAGGCTACGAGGTTGGTCCGGCACGCCCCGTATGCGAAGAACGAACCCCCAACCTGCGCCCTAATACGCACCGGAACTGGTTCAATACCCACGAGGCCGACTGCAGGTGGTCGATCTCAGGGCACTATCGGCGCCGCTTCGCGCGGCAGGTGCGCGGGTGTATCGCGCGGAGGGTTAGGTGAGTCGCAGTCATGACGATCGAGGACACCCAGGCCGGCGAATCCGCTGAGTCCACTCCCGAGCCCACCGCGAGTCCCACGCCGGAGCCCACGCCGGCGCCCACCGCGAGTCCCACGCCGGAGCCCACCCCCGAGCCCACCGGAAGTCCAGCGCCTAGGCCTGCACCCCGACCGGGGCCGCCGCGGCCGGTGGCCCGCGCAGGGGCGCCGACGAAACCACTGCCGGCACCGACGGTCAGCGACCCCCGGAAGTTCGGCCGAGTGGCCGACGACGGAACGGTTTATCTGATCACCGCCTCGGGTGAACGGGTCGTCGGCTCCTGGCAGGCCGGTGAACCCGACGCCGCATTCGCTCATTTCGGGCGGCGCTTTGACGATCTGGCTACTGAGATCACACTGATGGAGACCCGGCTGGGCTCAGGCACCGGTGATGCTCGCAAGATCAAGGCGGCAGCCGCATCGTTGGCCGAAACACTCTCCACCGCAAACGTTTTGGGTGATACGGATGCGTTAGCGGCGCGACTCACGGCGATCGCCGACCAGGCCGCAGAGGCGGCCCAAGCCGAGCGCGCCCGCCGCGACGAACAGCGCGCCGAGCAGACCGCGCGCAAGGAGGCTCTGGCCGTCGAGGCCGAAGAAATCGCGGCCAACTCGACGCAGTGGAAGATCGCCGGCGACCGGATGCGCATCATCGTCGACGAGTGGCGCGCGATCACCGGTCTGGACCGGAAGACCGACGACGCACTGTGGAAGCGGTATTCGGCGGCCCGGGACGCCTTCAACCGCCGTCGCGGCGCGCACTTCGCCGAATTGGATCGCGAACGCGTCGGCGTCAAGGAGGCCAAGGAACGGCTGTGCGAGCGGGCCGAGGAACTGTCCGGTTCCACCGACTGGGCCCCCACCGCGACGAAGTTCCGCGACCTGCTCAACGAATGGAAGACGGCAGGCCGGGCTTCCAAGGACCTCGACGATGCGCTTTGGCACCGGTTCAAAACGGCTCAGGACATCTTCTTCGCCGCGCGCAATGCGGTCAGCGCCGAACGCGACGCCGAGTTCCAGGCCAACGGTGCGACCAAGGAGAAACTGGTAGCCGAGGCAGAGAAGATCGACATCGACAACCTCGACGCCGCACGCGCGGCACTGCGCACCGTCACCGATAAGTGGGATGCGGTCGGCAACGCGCCACGGGACCGCTCCGCCGACTTGGATCGACGCCTGCGGGCGGTGGAGAAGAAGATCCGGGATGCCGCCGAGTCAGGTAAAGCCGATCCGGAGGCCCAGGCCCGTGCCGAGCAGTTCCGGACCCGTGCCGAACAATTCGAGCGCCAGGCCGAAAAGGCCGCCGCCGCCGGCCGGACCAAGGACGCCGAGCAGGCCCGGGCCAGTGCCGAGCAGTGGCGGCAGTGGGCCAATACCGCGGTGGCGGCCCTGTCGAAAAGGCGTTAGCCGGCCTGATCGGTTGACGGGGGCAAGCGGTCGGTGGCTCGCCCATCGCGTCCGTCGAGGCCGTCCAGAAGCTGCCTCGCCTGTTGATCGGCCGCCTCCTGACGACGTTGAGTCTCGGCCGCCAACTGCACCGCGGTGCGCGTCCACACCACCCGGGCCCAGTGGAAGGTCAGCAGCATCATCGTGATCCACGCCAGGATGAGCCCGATTCCGGGCCCGGGATGACCCTCGGCAGCGGTCTGCCGGGACCACACGGCCAACAAGCCGATGGCACTGCCGACAGCCGAACCGGCCAGCGCGATCCAGGCCAGCGTCCAGCGCCGGGTGATCAGCGCAAGCATCGAGAAGCCCACGCCGAATACCAGGCTGAGCCAACTGAATATCCGCGACGGCAGCGCGATTCCGGCGCTGATCGCTTTGGCATCGCCCATCAGGACATCGACACCTCGTGCCCCGCCGGTGTGCGGCAGGATGAATGACGCCACGAGCACGAAGACCAGAATCGCCACCACGACCCCCCGCGCACCAGGCTCGATTTCACCTGCCACTCGACGCTCCGCGGCCTCTAATTCGCCCCGGTAGGCCTCAAACTCTTCGGCTGATCCTTCAGCGTTCATTGCTGACATCCTGTTGTGATCGGTTGTTGCACTTGCGGTTTACCGACTGAGGGCAGCCCGAGGCCGACGGTGCTGGGCTGCCGACCAACCGCATGGGCATCGCCGGCCCGGGTTCGGCGGTAAGACAACAGCGGCGCGTCAGCGATCAGGTGGTGCGGTGCCGCGCCGGTGACCGTCGTGGTGACGACATCGCCTGGCCGCACGTCGGTGTCACCGGGGGTGAAGTGCACCAGTCGGCCGTCGCGGGCCCGTCCGCTCATCCTGGCGGTGGCGGGGTCCTTGCGACCCTCCCCACTGGCCACCAGAAGCTCGACGGTACGGCCGATCACAGCGTGGTTCTCCTCAAACGAGATGGCCTCCTGAAGGTCGACAAGCCGTTGATAGCGCTCCTGCACAACATCTTTCGGTAGCTGACCATCCATCTCGGCTGCGGGGGTGCCGGGCCGCTTGGAGTACTGGAAGGTGAATGCGGCGGCGAAGCGCGCCCGGCGCACCACATCCAGGGTGGCGGCGAAGTCATCCTCGGTCTCGCCGGGGAATCCGACGATGATGTCGGTGGTGATGGCGGCGTGCGGCATGGCCGCCCGGGCCCGATCGAGGATGCCGAGATACTTCTCGGCACGGTAGGACCGGCGCATCACCTTCAGAATCCGATCGGAACCGGACTGCAGTGGCATGTGCAGTGCCGGGCACACATTCGGCGTTGTGGCCATCGCCTCGATGACATCGTCGGTGAACTCGGCAGGGTGCGGCGAGGTGAATCGCACCCTTTCCAGGCCGTCGATACGCCCGCATGCACGCAGCAAGGATGCAAAGGCACCGCGGTCGCGCGGGGTTTCCGACGGGCCCACCGGCGACTCGCGCAAGTGCTCATCGGTAGCGAATGAGACGCCGTAGGCGTTGACATTCTGTCCGAGCAACGTGACTTCCAGGACACCCTGGTCCACCAGGGACTGCACCTCGGCCAGGATGTCCTGGGGCCTGCGGTCTAATTCCTTGCCCCGCAACGCCGGCACAATGCAGAACGTGCAGGTGTTGTTGCAGCCGACGGAGATCGACACCCAGGCCGCATACGCGGAGTCCCGCGTTGCGGGCAGCGTCGACGGGAACTCCCGCAGGGACTCGGCGATTTCGACCTGAGCCTCGCGGTTGTGCCGTGCCCGCATCAGCAGTGCGGGCAGTGAGCCGATGTTGTGGGTGCCGAAGACGACGTCGACCCACGGCGCCTTCTGAAGCACGGCATCGCGGTCCTTCTGGGCCAGACATCCGCCGACGGCGATCTGCATATCCGGGTTGGCCTGTTTGCGCGGCACCAGATGGCTGATATTGCCGTAGAGCTTGTTGTCGGCGTTCTCCCGGACCGCGCAGGTGTTGAACACCACCACGTCGGCGTCGGTGCCGTCGGCGGCGCGACGGTAACCGGCGGCGTCCAGCAGGCCCGCGAGTCGCTCAGAGTCGTGGACGTTCATCTGGCAGCCGTAGGTGCGGACCTGATAGGTGCGGCCGCCCGCCGAGCCGGGCTCGTCGCCCGCCTCGTCCTGGGTCCGCGCTGATGTCACGGACCTCATGGTACCGAGGTGCACCGATGCCGAGAAACCGCAGGATCGACCGGCGGAGGTCTCCTCACCTGGGTAGGGTCTGCCACATGGCCGTCCCGATGATCTCGATCAAGGGCGTCAACAAACATTTCGGCGACTTGCACGTGCTAAAAGACATCAATCTCGATATCGACCGGGGTCAGGTTGTCGTGGTGCTGGGTCCGTCGGGTTCGGGCAAGTCCACGCTGTGCCGCACGCTCAATCGCCTGGAGACCACCGATTCCGGCACGATCACCATCGACGGCGAGCAACTGCCGGTCGAGGGCCGCAAACTGGCTCAATTGCGTTCCGATGTGGGCATGGTCTTCCAGTCGTTCAACCTCTTCGCACACAAGACGATTCTGGAGAACGTGGCACTGGCGCCGATGAAGGTACGCAAGATCGCCGCGGACAAAGCCCACGAGCGTGCGATGACGCTTCTGGAGCGGGTCGGAGTGGCCAATCAGGCACAGAAGTACCCGGCACAGCTGTCCGGCGGCCAGCAGCAGCGAGTAGCGATCGCACGCTCGCTGGCAATGGACCCGAAGGTGATGCTGTTCGACGAACCGACCAGCGCCCTGGATCCCGAGATGATCAACGAGGTACTGGCTGTGATGACCGCGCTGGCCGGCGACGGGATGACGATGCTGGTGGTGACACACGAGATGGGCTTCGCCCGCCGCGCCGCTGACCGGGTGGTGTTCATGGCCGACGGTGCGATCGCCGAAGATGGCACCCCCACAGAGTTTTTCGACAACCCACAATCGGATCGAGCCAAGGACTTCCTCGGCAAGATTCTCAACCACTAGGGCGAAAGGGAAAATTCATGCCCAAGATCTCATGGCGTCTACTCGGGGCGGCCGTTCTGGCAGTCGCATTGCCGCTGAGCGCAACCGCATGCGGCGGTGGCGGTGGCGGTGGCGGTGGCGGCGACAAACTGGTCGTCGGAACGAAATTCGACCAGCCGGGCCTGGGGTTGAAGAAGCCCGACGGCACGATGAGCGGGTTCGACGTGGACGTCGCCAAGTATGTGGCCAAGGAACTCGGGTATAGCGAGGACCAGATTGAGTGGAAGGAGTCGCCGTCGGGCCAGCGCGAAACCCTGATCCAGAACGGGCAGGTCAAGTACATCGTCGCCACGTACTCGATCACCGATAAGCGCAAAGAGAAGGTCGACTTCGCCGGGCCGTATCTGATCACCGGCCAGAGTCTGCTGGTGACCTCCGGTAATACCGATATCACCGGCCCGGAGTCCCTGCAGGACAACAAGAAATTGTGCTCTGTGACGGGCTCGACACCGGCGCAGCGCATCAAGGACAAGTACCCGGGTGTGCAACTGCAGCAGTACGACACCTACTCGGCATGTGTTGAGGCACTCAAGAACGGCGCCATCGACGCCGTGACCACCGATGAGGTGATCCTGGCCGGCTACGCCGCACAATCCCCCGGCGCTTTCAAGATCGTCGGCAAACCGTTCTCCGAGGAGCAATACGGCATCGGGTTGAAGAAGGACGACACCGAACTTCGCACCAAGATCAACGACGCGCTGGAGAAGATGGAGAAGGACGGCGCGTGGAAGGCCGCATTCGATAAGAACCTCGGCCCGGCCGGCATCACCACACCCGAGCCACCGCCGATCGACCGGTACTGAGTCCGGCACCTGCAACTAAACCGACGTGGAGATCTTCACCGAGTATCGCGGCCAGATCCTCGAGGCGTTCTGGACCACGATCCAACTCACGGTGTTCTCGGCGATCGGAGCCCTGATCCTCGGCACCGCACTGGCCGCGATGCGGCTTGCACCCGTGCCGACGCTGAACTGGCTCGGCGCTGCCTATGTCAACGTGGTCCGCAACACTCCGTTGACGCTGATCATTCTGTTCTGCTCCTTCGGCTTGGCGCAGACACTGGGGGTGTCACTGGTTGACCCGAAATCACCGACGTCGATTGTCGACAGCAACTTTCGGCTCGCTGTGCTGGGACTGACGCTCTATACCGCGTCATTCGTGTGCGAGACGGTGCGGGCCGGGGTGAACACCGTGCCACTCGGCCAAGCCGAAGCAGCTCGTTCACTCGGGTTTACCTTTGCCCAGAACCTGCGGATCGTGTTGCTGCCGCAGGCATTTCGCGCGGTGATCATCCCGCTCGGATCGGTGGTGATCGCGTTGATCAAGAACACCACGATCGCCTCGGCAATCGGTGTGGCAGAGGCCGCGCTTCTGATGAAGGAGATGATCGAGAACACCGCGGCCCTGATCGTGGTGGGCACGATATTCGCCGTCGGTTTCGTGGTGCTGACCCTGCCACTGGGATTGCTCTTCGGCCGGTTGAGTGAGCGCCTGGCCGTGGCCCGGCAATGACGAGCGCATCGGTTCTCTTCGACGCTCCCGGGCCTCGGGCCCTGGTACGCAACCGCATCATCTCGGTTGTCACCCTGGTATGCGTCGCGCTTGCGGGGTTGGGGGTGCTCGCCAAACTGGCGAGCAAGGGACAACTGACCGCGGCGAAGTGGACGCCGTTCCTGACTGCCGATCTGTGGCGGACGTATGTGTTGCCGGGCATCGCAGGCACGCTGACCGCAGCCGCGATATCCATTGTGCTGGCTTTGGTCCTGGGGCTGCTACTGGGTGTGGGTCGCTTATCGCCGATCGCGGCGGTCCGACGGCCGTGCGCGGTGATCGTCGAGTTCTTCCGGGCCATCCCGGTGCTGATCATGATGATCTTCGCCTACTTCCTCTACGCACTTAACGACACCTTTGCGTCCAAGTACCTCGCGCTGGCCGGAGTGGTGACCGGGCTGACGCTGTACAACGGCGCGGTGATCGCCGAGATCGTCCGATCAGGCGTCGGGTCGCTGTCCCGCGGACAGCAGGAGGCCGCCGCCGCATTGGGATTGAGTTGGGGGCAGACGATGCGTTCGATCCTGCTGCCCCAGGCCGTCACCGCGATGCTGCCGGTCCTGGTGTCACAGCTGGTGGTGGCACTCAAGGACACGGCCATCGGTTACCAGATCACCTTCGTCGAGATGGTCCGGCAGGGAACGGTGATCGGATCCTCCTATGGCAACTACGTTCCCGCACTGATCGTGATCGCAGTCCTGATGATCAGCGTCAACTTCGCCCTGTCGGCGGCAGCGACCCGGCTGGAGCGTCGGCTGCGGCGTTCACGGCGCGGAACGCGACCACTGGAAGCAGAGGCGATCGAGCAGCGTGGCGCGCCGAGCGCCCGGATCGAGCAGCGTGGCGCGCCGAGTGCCCGGATCGAGCAGCGTGGCGCGCCGAGTGCTCTGATCGAACCCGGCGACTAATCGATCGCGGTCCGCATGCGCGGATCCTAGACCCGCCGGCGCTCCCGTTCGGCCGCCAGCGCATCGGTGACCACTGCCACGGCCATACTCTGGTGATAGCCCCGCCGGGCCAGCATGCTGATCAGTCGGCGCATCACCTTCGCGTCGTCACCGTCGGCCAGCACTTCGCGTCGCAGCTTGCGGTCCACGAGTTGCTCGGCCCGCACCCGTTCGGCGCCGGCGTCGATCCCATCCAGCGCGGCGGTGATCACCTCGGCGTCGACACCCTTGGTCCGAAGCTCAGCGGCCAAGGCGCGCTTGCCTTTTCCAGAGTAGGTATGCCGGGACCGCACCCATTGGGCGGCGAAGTCCTCGTCGTCGACCAGGCCGACCGCGATCAGTCGGCCAAGCACCGTCTCGGCGACGTCTTCGGGATAACCATGTTTGGCCATCTTCCCGATGAGTTCGGCGCGACTCCGGGCACGCGCGGTGAGCAGGCGCAAGCACAGTGCGTGCGCCTGCTCCTCGCGGGTCTCAGAAGTCGACGGGAGCGGGCAGGACGTCATCGACGGGTTCGTCGGTCATCACCGCACCGATGCCGAGCTTCTCCTTGATCTTCTTCTCGATCTCGTTGCCCACGTGGGGATTCTCGACCAGGAACGCGCGGGCATTCTCCTTGCCCTGGCCCAATTGCTCACCCTCGTAGGTGAACCACGAACCCGACTTGCGAACGAAGCCCTGATCGACACCCATGTCGATCAGCGAGCCCTCACGGCTGATGCCCTTGCCATAGATGATGTCGAACTCGGCCTGCTTGAACGGCGGCGAGACCTTGTTCTTGACAACCTTGCAGCGCGTGCGGTTGCCCACCGCATCGGTGCCGTCCTTGAGGGTCTCGATCCGTCGCACGTCCAAACGCACGGAGGCGTAAAACTTCAGTGCCTTGCCGCCGGTGGTCGTTTCTGGACTGCCGAACATCACTCCGATTTTCTCGCGCAGCTGGTTGATGAAGATCATCGTGGTGCCCGAGTTGCTCAGTGCGCCGGTGATCTTGCGCAACGCCTGGCTCATCAGGCGGGCCTGCAGGCCGACGTGGCTGTCGCCCATCTCGCCCTCGATCTCGGCACGCGGTACCAGCGCGGCCACCGAGTCGATGACCAGGATGTCGATCGCTCCCGACCGGATCAGCATGTCGGCGATCTCGAGTGCCTGCTCACCGGTATCAGGCTGGCTCACCAGCAGGGCATCGGTGTCGACGCCCAGGTTCTTGGCGTACTCGGGGTCGAGCGCGTGCTCGGCGTCGATGAATGCCGCGATACCGCCGGCAGCCTGGGCGTTGGCCACCGCGTGCAGGGCGACGGTGGTCTTGCCGGAGGATTCCGGGCCGTAGATCTCGATGATGCGGCCGCGCGGCAGCCCGCCGATACCCAGCGCCACATCCAGGGCGATGGAGCCGGTGGGGATGACTGAGATCGGCTGACGAACCTCGTCGCCGAGTCGCATCACCGCGCCTTTACCGTGATTCTTCTCGATCTGGGCGAGCGCGAGTTCGAGAGCCTTGTCGCGGTCGGGGGCTTGCTGTGCCATGGGATATCTCCGTTCGGTGGTGTTCGGTTGACCGGTGTTGGTCAGTTGGTCGTGACGTTAGAGAGGGCCTCTGACAAAACTGGCTGACCTGGAAAGCGACGGTCGAACAAGACCCACAATAACGAACATGTGTTCGATGGCAAGCAAGGCGCGCGGCGTGTCGGGGACGGGTCCGGGCGCGGCCGACTACCGCGGACCGCGGGCCAGGCCCGCTACCACTGGTCGCGGGGCACATCGAAGTCGGCACACAGCGCCCACCACACATCGCGGGGGTCGACGCCCTCCTCGATGGCCTGGGTGGCGGTCCGTCCGCCCAGTTGGGTCAGGACATGGTCCACCACGACCGAGGCGCCGCGAACAGTTCCGAACTGCCCGTCGACGAGTTCGCGGAATTGCGTCAATCGCACGTCCATGAACCTACCCAGATTCCAGGCGCGCAAGCTGTGCTCGTCGGCTTCCGCCGATGGGTAGAGTCCCTCGATATGAGCAGCTCCCGCCGAACTCGCCCACTCACCGTGCTTGCCGCCGGTCTCGTCATCACCGGAATAAGCCTGACGGCCGGCTGCGCCGCGACCAAGGAGTCCCCGTCGCCGACCGGGAATTCGACCGGGAATCCGACTACGAACAATCCGACCACGAGCAAGGTGGATTCAAAAACCAACGTGAAGCGCCCGGGGACGGGCGACAACTAGCGGTGCGTCTCGGACCCACGGGTGCCGCGGTGGTGGCGGTACTGGTGGCGGCACTGCTGGCCGCGGGGTGCAACTCGGGTTCCCCCGACCCGAAGATGACCGTGACCTACGAGAAGGCCTCCACCGGTCCGGCGATCATCGGCCGCGCGATGATGACACGGACGCGCCTGCTGGACGACGTGGCCGACAAGATCAATCACACATTGGAACTGCCGTACGACATCGCGTTGGTCGGGGCGCAGTGCGGCGAGGCGAATGCTTTCTGGAACTTCGCCGAGAAGAAGATCACGATCTGCTACGAGGACGCCGACCTGAGCTTGCGTGCATTCAAAGCCGCCGGCGACTCCGATCCGATCCCTGCGGCGGTCAATGCTGAAATCGCCACCTCCTATCATGAGTTCGCCCATGCAGCAATCGATTTCGACGAGCTACCGATCACCGGCCGGGAGGAGGATGCATCCGACCAACTCGTGGTGTTCCTGCTGCTTGAGCCGGACGAAAACGGGAATGTCGAGCCTCGCGCCGAAGAAGCCGTCAAGGATTACGCCCGGTTGTTCGAGCAGTATGCCGCAGGTCAGGAAGATCTTGTTGAGGCAGACTTCGCCGCCAAGCATTCGGTGCACCAGACCCGCATGTACAACGTGCTGTGCTGGATGTACGGACACGACCCACTTGAACATGCCGACATCGTCACCGACGGGCTACTACCCGAGAGTCGGGCGGGCAGCTGCGAGGATGAGTTCAAGCAGCTGTCCCGGTCCTGGTCCAAACTGCTCGCGCCCTATAAGAAGCACGGGTGATTACGGCGCGCGACCGGCCACTGCCGCACGACACACCGCCACCGGGTCGGCCACCCCGGCGATGGAATCCCCCGCCCGACGCGCCGCCTGCCGATAGCCCGGATCCGACAGCACTTCGGTGACACCGGCAATCAACGCATCAGCATTGAGCGGCCGGACTAGTCGCGCACTTCCCTGTCGCACAACGCGATTCGCCAACTCCCACTGATCGCCGCCACCGGGAACCACCACCATCGGCACCCCGGCCAGCAGTGTCTTGGACAACATGCCGTGGCCGCCGCCGCACACCACGACATCGGCCTGCCGCAGCAGATCGTCCTGGCGGCCCAGCCCCACCACAGCCCACGGTGGCACCGCGACGTCGCCACCGCCGGGTCGGGATGACACCAGTTGGGAGACCACCAGTCGGGAGCCGACCGGCAGGGTCTCACCCGGGATCAGATTTTCCAACGCCAGTTCGGCAAGCCCGGCCGTGCCGGTGCTGGCCGTCGAGGGCGCGACGACCACCACGGGTCCCTCTCCCGGCGGTACCTCCAGCACAGCGCTGGTCGGCTCGAAGTGCAACGGGCCGACGACGACCGCCTCAGCCGGCCAGTCCGGACGCGGCACCTCCAATGCGGGCAACGTAGCAATGAGCCGACACCGCGGACCGGGGTCTTCGGCGGGCAGTCCGATCCCCAGGCGAGCCAGTGAACGCCCGCATGATCGAGTCACGAAGGCGTCCCCGCAGGCCGGTGCCGGGCGCCAGTCCGCTGCCGATCGGCGGCAGACCCCGCGACGGCAGATACAGCGGGTGCGGGCTGAGTTCGATCCACGGGATGCCGGCAAGTTCGGCCGCCATCCCGCCGCACACGGTGATGACATCCGAGACCACAAGGTCGGGCTGCAGGTCGCGCAACACGGGCAGGTTCAGCACCGCCATGCGCGCGGCCCGGTGGTGCAGTTTGGCGCCCGCATCGGTGTCATCGTCTGACTCGTCGGGGTCTAACCCGAGCAGTTCGACGGCGTCCACACCGGCACGCCGCGCGGTGTCGAGCCGTCCGGTGCCGGTCAGCAGCACCGGTTCGTCACCGGCCGCGGCAAGACGCAGGCACAACGCGATGGCGGGAAAGGCATGGCCTGCTTCCGGTCCGGCGACCAGGGCGACCCGCATTGGGCCCACCCTGCCACAGCCGTCGGCCTAGGCTGGCGAGCATGACTGAGCAACCGACCGACCAACGAACGATCAGCTCGCAGATCGACAACGCGCACACCGTCGAGGTCTTCCTGGCCGCCCTTCAGGACCAGGACATCGACGCCGCGGGCGCGGTTCTCGACGAACACCTCGTCTATCAGAATGTCGGGTTCCCGACCATCCGCGGCCGGGCCCGCGCGATGAAGCTGTTCCGCAGCATGGAAGGCCGGGCGGGATTCGAGGTCAAGACACACCGCATTGCCGTCAACGGCTCAACGGTGCTGACCGAACGCACCGATGCCCTGGTGTTCGGCCGGGTGCGCCTGCAGTTCTGGGTGTGCGGAGTGTTCGAGGTGACAGACGGCCGGATCACGCTGTGGCGGGACTACTTCGACATGTTCGACTTCACCAAGGCGCTCGCACGCGGGGTGCTCGGCGCCGTGGTGCCCGCGCTTCGGCCCACCCTGTAACTCGACCGTGGGCCGTAGGTACGGCCAGCTCAGCAGAAATGTGCGTAGACCCCACGGTCGGCGGGGTCACCAACCCACGGGTCGCGATAACCGGTCCTGGCCGAGTTCCTCGAAGGCCTGCGCCCAACCCAGCAGTCGATCGGTGGCGGCGGTCAACTCCCTCCGGGAGCGCTGCTGGGACATCGGAGCGGTCCCATCGGCGCTCACCGACGACACCACGTGCGCAGCGGCGGTCACCATCTCGCTGTACTGACGCACAC
>JAPLAO010000189.1 GCA_026393245.1 Mycobacterium sp.
AAGCCCTGTCGCAGAACGAATTTCATCACTGTCACCGGCAATGTTGCGGCGGTGTTCATCGCGATGCGCTCGCGGCTGATCTGTACCGGGGTGCCCAGCGGACTGACCTGATTGCTCAGCGCGGCTGACGCCACAGCGGATTGGCGTCGCGTGGAGGCCACAGCCGCCCGAGTGGTGACCGGCTGGGCGGGATGCGACGACAGCGCCGCCGGGCGGACGCTGACCACCGCGTTGCGTGTATGCGTGCGCGCACTCCGCGCAGACGGCCCTTTCGCCGGGCTCGACGAAATACTCGAGGACGCATTCGAGGGCGACGCGCCGTCGCTGTCGGCAGACGCGGTCGCCATGCCGAGCGAAGTTCCGACTCCGAGGAAGATCGCCAGTGCGCCGACCCTGCCGATGTACCTGGAGTACCCGACGGGGGCTTTCTCGGTGCGGGTCGACTGTTGCATCGCGGCCTCCTACGGAATGGACGACAGGGTGACCACGACAGATGTGGCGGGTATCACAGACGGTACAGCTCACGTGACCCGCCATAAGTTGTCAGCGGCGAGAAACCTGTCGGAGTCGACCTCTAGTATCGAATACATGTTCGAAGAATTGTTCACGTTCGACCTCGACGCGGAGGAGTCCGCACTGGTCGAGGCCATATCGTCGCTGGAACGGCTCAAGGCCGCGGCCGCGGCCCGGCAGGCCCGGTTGGCTGCGGCACTCGACACTGCCCGCCGGTCCGCCGAGGCCGCGGCCGGCGTTCCATCCGCCCGACGCGGACGCGGCGTGGCGGCCGAGGTCGCATTGGCACGGCGTGACTCGCCGGCACGAGGTGGCCGGCATCTCGGCCTGGCCAAGGCCCTGGTGCATGAGATGCCACACACCCTGGCGGCGCTGGAACTCGGCGCACTGTCGGAATGGCGCGCGACGATCGTGGCGCGCGAGTCAGCCTGTCTCGACATCGAGGATCGCCGCCGCCTCGACTCTGAGTTATGCGCAGACACCAGCCGATTGGATGGATTGGGTGACGCCGCACTGGCCGCCGCCGCCAAGTCCATCGCCTACCGACTCGACCCGCACGCGGTGGTCGACCGGGCGGCGCGGGCACCTGAGGACCGCACCGTCACCATCCGGCCCGCGCCCGACACCATGACCTACGTGACGGCGCTACTGCCGGTGGCCCAGGGAGTGTCGATCTATGCCGCCCTCAAACGGGATGCTGACGTCTGCTGCGACGGCCGATCGCGCGGTCAGGTCATGGCGGACACACTTGTCGAACGCGTCACCGGACGCCCTGCGGATCACGCCGTGCCCATCGCCGTGAACATGGTCATCTCCGATCAGGCACTGTTGGGTGTGGAGAACGCCGCGGCGGTCATCGCCGGTTACGGTTCGGTGCCCTCGGCCATCGCCCAGGACCTGATCTCGCAGGCGGTGGCCGATCAACGTTCCCAGGCGACGTTGCGCCGCCTCTATGCCACGCCTGCCACCGGCACCCTGGTGGCAATGGAGTCGCGAGCGCGAACATTCCCCAAGGGTTTGGCGGACTTCATCGGCGTGCGGGATCAACGGTGCCGAACGCCCTATTGCGACGCACCCATCCGGCACCGCGACCACGCCACGCCGCATCGAAAGGGTGGGCGGACAAGCGGGATCAACGGCCTGGGTCTGTGTGAACGCTGCAACTACACCAAAGAAGCCCACGGTTGGCTAGTGAGTACTGACACGGCTGAAAACGGAACGCACACGGCCGAATTCACGACTCCGACAGGTGCGTGCCATCACTCGACGGCTCCGCCGATGCGCGGTACACCGGCGAGGCCCATGACCGAGGTTGAGCTGTGGCTCAACGGCAGTCTGCTCCGCCGTTTTGCTGCCTAACGGCGCTGCTGAGCGGCGGCGAGGCGCGCTTTGAATTCCGGCGATTCGATTGAGGTCGCCTGCGGCCCCAACTCAATGTCCTTGGCCGCCTCGTGGTGGTCGGTGTCGACGAAGCCGGGGATAGCGGTGGCCCGCATCGAGGCTTTGGTGGTCAACACCACCTCACGCGGGGCGGCGGCGGGCCCGGCCGCCAACTCCAGTGCGGCTGCCACCGGGTCATCGGCCACGCGCAGGGCCAATCCGTGCTGCACGGCAGCCTCGGCGTCGAAGCGCATCCCGAACAGCAGTGCCGCGCGTGCGACTTGAGGACCGACCGCACGCTGCAACATCCAGGTGGCGCCACCGCCGGGGTGGATACCCAGTTTCTGGAACCTCGGATCGAATACCGCATGCGGCCCGGCGATCCGAACATCGGCGGACAGGGCGAGATTCATACCGGCGCCGACGGCCGCACCGTTGACCGCGGCGATGGTGGGCAACGAGCATCTGCCGACAGCCATGAAGCCGGCGTAGATGCGTTCGAGACCCTCCCGCGCCGCCGCGCCGAGTGCAGACAGATCGGCACCCGCGCAGAACGCCTTGCCCGCCCCGGTCACCACGACGGCATGAACATCCCCGTCCGCCTCGGCCTGCTGCACCGCGTCGCGCAACTGCGCCGACATCGCCTCAGTCACCGCATTGCGTCGCTCGGGATCGTTCACCGTGATCAGGGCGACGCGGTCGATGACGTCGTAGAGCACCAGGTCTGCCATGGACAGCCACGTTATCGCCTGCTCGCTACGCTGACACAGCGACCCGGCACGGACTGCCCGAGGAAGAAGGCCACGATGCGCTCGACCATCATGTCCCGACGTGATCTCGACTTCCTGCTTTTCGAGTGGCTCGGTGTCGAGGAGTTGACCAAGCGGACTCGATTCGCCGAGCATTCCCGCGAAACCTTCTCCGACGTCTTGGATCTGTGCGAGGAATTGGCCACCCGGTACTTCGCGCCGCACAACAAGAAAAGCGACCAGAACGAGCCGTCATTCGACGGATCCACGGTCTCGGTGATCCCCGAAGTCAAGCAGGCCCTCGACGCCGTCGCGGATGCCGGCATCCTGACCATGGGAATGGATGAGGCACTCGGCGGTGCCCAACTACCCGCGACCATCGCCCAAGCCGGCTTCTCCTGGTTGTCGGCCGCCAACATCAGCACGTCCGGCTATCTGATGCTGACCATCGCCAACGCCAATCTGCTGGCCAAGTTCGGCACCGCGGAGCAGATCGAAACCTTCGTCAAACCCATGCTCGCCGGTCGGTTCACCGGCACCATGGCGCTATCGGAGCCTGCGGCGGGATCGTCGCTCGCTGACATCACGACCCGGGCCGAGCCCAGCGGCGACGGCACCTACCGGCTCTTCGGATCCAAGATGTGGATCTCCGGAGCCGAGCACGAAATGTCGGACAACATCGTGCATCTGGTGCTCGCGAAGATTCCCGGCGGTTCGCCCGGAACCAAAGGCATATCCCTGTTCATCGTGCCGAAGTTCCTTGTTGACGCCGACGGGTCGATCGGCGCGCGCAACGACGTGTCGATTTCCGGACTCAATCACAAGATGGGACAACGCGGTATCACCAACACCGTGCTGAACTTCAACGGCGCGACTGGATATCTGGTCGGAGAACAGCACCGCGGCATCGTCTACATGTTCCACATGATGAACGAAGCCCGACTCGGCGTCGGGATGGGAGCGGTCGCGTTGGGATACACCGGTTATCTCAAGTCATTGCAGTACGCCAGGGAGCGGCCGCAGGGTAGGCCGATCAGCAGTAAGGATCCGACGAGCCCGCAGGTGCCGATCATCGAGCACGCCGATGTGAAGCGAATGTTGTTGGCGCAGAAGTCCTATGCCGAAGGCGCACTGGCGCTTGCCCTGTATTGCGCCAGAATCGTCGACTGGCAGGACAGCGCGGACTCCGATGACGAACGCGACGAGTTGGGACTGTTGCTGGACATCTTGACGCCGATCGCCAAGAGTTGGCCCTCGCAATGGTGTGTGGAGGCAAACAGTCTGGCAATTCAGGTACTCGGGGGATACGGCTACACCCGCGAATACGATGTGGAGCAGCACTACCGGGACAACCGACTCAACTCGATCCACGAGGGTACTCACGGCATCCAGAGCCTGGATCTGTTGGGCCGCAAGGTGACTCAACGGGGCGGCGCCAGTCTGGCCGCGCTCGGCACCGCGATCTCGCAGACGGTGGCCGCCGCGAACGTTGTAGCCGGAGAGTCGGCGACGCTCGCGGCTCAACTCGATTCGTCATGGCAGAAACTGGTCGCCGTCACGATGTCGATGTTCGCTTCGGGGGACGTCGAGGCGGCGATGGCCAACAGTGCCATCTACCTCGAGGCGTTTGGACACATCGTGATCGCCTGGATCTGGCTTGAGCAGTTCCTGGCCGCCGGCGACAATCCGGGAGACTTCTACGGCGGAAAGCGTCACGCCGCGCGGTATTTCTTCGCCTACGAACTGCCCCGGACCGCACCGCAGTTGTTGCTGCTCGAGTCCCTCGACCGCACCACGCTGGAGATGCGCCCCGACTGGTTCTGAACCGGGGGATTAGGGCTGGTCGTCTGCGCGCATGCGGGTGATCTGAGCGAAGGCCACCGGCCGGTGATAGGTGGTCTCCAGGATGTGCCGGGCGTAGGCCGCGCTGGCGTAGGCCGCGTAGTCGTGCCAGTCGTCATTCTTAGCGCCATCGGCGAAGTCAACCACTCCCTTGACGATGACCGCATGGACTGTTCGTGCAGGCGTGCTGCACATCGACGCGGCCAAGGCAACACCGTAGGACTCCATGTCCACGGCGAGAAGGGAGTGTTCGTGGGAACGCAAATTGGCTATGTACTTCGGATCTTTGACCACCAGAGGTCCACACGCCATGGGGCCGTAATGGATTCGCATGGCGAAGTCCTTGGCGAGTGGGCCGGGGTGCCGGGGAATCGCTGATCGACATCAGGTAGTCCAGAAACCAGGGCTCTAGGGAGATCCTGTTCTGCAGGGGGACAATTTCGCCGTCTACCAACTGCCCACTGGAATGTTCGAAGCACTGGGTCGCCACCACCAGGTCGCCCAGCGCGACGGATTGCTCCACGCCCGCGCAGATTCCGGTCATCACGACCACGGATGGCTGCCAGAGGCAGATGGCCTTGGTGGTCGTGACCGCGGCCGAAGTCAGCCCTTTGTCGAGTTGGCGGACGGCCACGATGGAAATCTCGCGGTCCCCGACCCTGTGGATGCCGCGCAGATAAGAGGTGCCCTGGCGGGCTGTGCGGGTGAATTGGACTCCGATGGTCTGCTGAACCACTCGAGTTCCTTGGTCAGCCCGGTGATGATCACGATGTCGGCGAACCGGTCTGCGAGCGCGGACTGCGGGCTCATCACGACTCCGACGACCGGTATAGCACGAGGCGAGCGTATCGCCCCGGATGTATCGCGAGGCCGTTGTAGCGGCGGGTGCACACACGCAGAGTCCGACCCGGCCCCCCAAAGAAAAAACCCGAACCATAATTGTGGGTTCGGGCTATTCCGATGTCCTGAGACATCACAATTGCGCCCCCGGCAGGAATCGAACCTGCGACCTAGGGATTAGAAGGCCCTCGCTCTATCCGACTGAGCTACGGAGGCATGCGGAACACCAGTCTATCCGGGCTCTCGCGGTGACAGCCGCGGCATGTCCGGTCTGTCCGTCGTGTCGCCAAGGCAGTTTTTCTTGCTGTGGCCTGCGCGAACGACCGAGATTGGTGACGCTTGGCGAGGAAATACCGCCGGCCGCGCAGCCCACTGGCTAGTGTGACGGGACATTGCGCACCGACTGGGTGTGGTCGCCGCAGTGGGCAGGATCCAGACAACGATGTCGAGGGAGCCGACCGCCATGAGCAGCGTGATCGACGAGGTCACCGGATTGTGTTCCAGGGGCTTTCAGACGGGTGCCCGGGCTTACCAGACCGGATCCTTGTTACTGCACGGTTCGCCAGCGGCTGCCGGCTGGCTACTCGGGTGGTTGGCAAGCGAATTCGGCCCGCATGTCCTCACCGGACACGCGCTGTCGGCTGTTCCGTCACCGTTGCGGCGCATGGCGCGTGGACTCGCCGTGCAGCAGGCCGACACCGTCCTTGAAGATTCCCTGCGCGAGACGTTCGGTGACGACTACCCGACGGCTGTTCACCACCCCCTGGAGCCCTACACCGCGCGCCATCCGAACCTGGCCGCTCTGGTGGCAGCCATGCGGGACAGACGCCGGTACTCGACGACGACGTCGAACATCTCCTACGGCCCGGGTGGCCGCAACAAACTCGATATCTGGCGTCGCCCGGATCTGCCCGATAGTCGACGGGCACCCGTTCTTATCCAGGTTCCCGGCGGTGGCTGGTCGATCAATGACAAACGGGGACAGGCGTATCCGCTGATGAGCCGGATGGTGGAACTCGGCTGGATCTGCGTGCCGATCAACTACAGCCGCAGCCCGGGCGCGGCGTGGCCGGCCCACATCACCGATGTCAAGCGAGCGATCGCGTGGGTGCGTGCCAATATCGCCGACTACGGCGGCGACCCTGACTTCATCGCCATCACCGGCGGCTCGGCCGGTGGCCATCTGAGCGCACTGGCGGCCCTGACTGCCGGGGACGACCGATTGCAGCCTGGCTTCGAGGACGCCGACACCAGCGTGCAGGCAGCCGTGCCGCACTACGGCATATACGACCTGACCGATAACGGTGCGGCGCACCCACTGATGAAGCCACTGCTGGAGCATCTGGTGCTGCGGGCCCGACTGGCGGACAACCGTCAGTTGTTCGAGGATGCCTCACCTATTTTCCGGGTGCATCGCAATGCGCCACCCTTCTTCATCCTGCACGGCGAGAATGACGACGTCGTTCCGCACCTGCAGGCCCGTGCATTCGCCGGCGCACTGCGTGAGGTCGGGGCCCGCACCGTGTCGTACGCCGAGATTCCCCATGCCCATCACGCTTTCGACACCATCGCCACCCTGCGTTGCCAGATGGCGGCCGAGGCCGTCGCGGCGTTCCTCGGCATCATCTACGGCCGCCACGTGGCCGCACGCGGTAGGCGACGGACGGCCCGCTCGGCTGGCTGAGCTCCCACTCGCACGGGGTTCCCATCGGGACCGGTAATCCACCACGTCAGCGCCCTGATCGGGCTAGCGTGATGGGGCAGTCCGGATCGGTGAGGAGGTTTCGATGAGCGGCCCCGTGGATGCTTCCGGGTTGCCGTCCGAACTCGGCGCCTTCGACCTGCTGATGCACCGCGGTGAGGCCAACCCGCGGACGAGGTCGGGAATCATGGCGCTGGAGATCCTCGACACGGCACCGGACTTCGAGCTGCTTCAGACTCGTTTCGATCATGCCTCCCGCAAAGTGCTGCGCCTGCGTCAGAAGGTCGTCATGCCGACGCTGCCCACCGGGCCGGCGCGGTGGGTGGTCGATCCCGATTTCAACCTTGATTTCCACGTGCGCCGGGTCCGGGTACCCGAACCGGGCACGCTTCGCGAGGTACTCGATCTGGCCGAGGTGATGCTGCAGTCGCCGCTGGACATCTCCCGGCCGCTATGGACCGCCACCTTGGTCGAGGGGCTCGAGGGCGGTAAGGCCGCCACCATGCTGCACCTCAGCCACGCCGTCACCGACGGAGTCGGCGCGGCCACCATGTTCGCCGAGATCTACGACCTCCAGCGCGACCCGCCCGCCAAGCCGGACCCACCGATGCCGGTGCCGCAGGACGTCACGCCCAATGACCTGATGCGGGAGGGCATCAATCAACTCCCCGGTGTGATCGCCGGCGGGATCTTCGACGCGGTGTCCGCCGGCCTGGGGCTTCTGGGGCGGATGGTGAGCAGTCCCGGTTCGGCGGTGTTCGGTGCGATCGACTACGCCCGCTCCGGGCGAAGGATGGTGCGCCCGGCCGCCGATCCGTCGCCGCTGCTGCGCGGCCGCAGTCTGTCCACCCGGACCGAGGCCATCGACATGAGACTCGGTGACCTGCATCGCGCCGCCCGCGCCGCGGAGGGCTCCATCAACGACGCCTACCTGGCCGGCTTGTGTGCCGCACTGCGGCTCTATCACGAGGCACTCGGTGTACCGATCAACTCACTGCCGATGGCCGTACCGGTGAACCTGCGGGCCGAGGCAGACCCGGCCGGTGGAAATCGTTTCGCCGGGGTGAACCTGGCTGCTCCGGTCGGCGTTGCTGACCCGGTGTTGCGCATCCAGAAGATCCGCAAACAGATGATCCAGCGCCGCGAAGAGGCGGCGATCGACATGATCGGCGCCATCGCGCCGGTGCTCGCCCTGTTGCCCGATGCCGCGCTTCAGGCGGTGAGCGGCTCGGTCATCGCCTCCGACGTCCAGGCCAGCAATGTGCCCAATTACCCCGGGGATACCTACATCGCCGGAGCAAAGGTGTTGCGGCAGTATGGAATCGGACCGCTGCCGGGTGTCGCGATGATGGTTGCGCTGATCTCCCGCGGCGGCTATGCGACTGTCACCGCCCGCTACGACCGAGCGGCGGTCGCCCATCCCGAACTCTTCGCGCAGTGTCTGCGGCGAGGTTTCGACGAAGTGCTCGCCCTTGCCGGGGACCCTAGGCCCCGGGTAGTCCCGGCGTCGTTTCCTGACCATCCGGAAGAATCCCAACCTGTGAACGGATCGGTGGCCCATTCATGAGCGACAAAGCATGAGCGACAAGAACAGCGCCGGGTCCCGGAGCCTGCGGCTACCGGGTTCGGTGGCCGAGGTCAAGGCAAGTCCGCCCGGACCCAAAATCGGTGCCTTCTTCGACCTCGACGGCACATTGATCGCCGGGTTCACCGCGGTGATCCTCACCCGCGAACGGCTCCGCAACCGCGATATGGGCGTGGGCGAGCTGATCTCCATGATCGCCGCCGGACTCAACCACCAACTGGGGTTGATGGAGTTCGAGGGCCTCATCGGCAGGGCCACTGAGGCGTTGCGTGGCCGGCCGCTCAGCGACCTGCAGCAGATCGGTGAGCGGCTGTTCGTCGAGAAGATCGAAAAGCGCATCTTTCCGGAGATGCGCGATCTGGTGAACGCGCACATGGAGCGCGGGCACACGGTGGTGCTCAGTTCCTCGGCGCTGACGATTCAGGTCGAACCGGTGGCCCGTTACCTCGGTATCCCCAGCATCCTCACCAACCGGTTCGAGGTCGACGACGACGGAGTGCTCACCGGCAAGGTGGTCCGGCCGATTCTGTGGGGTCCGGGCAAGGCAGACGCGGTGCAGGAGTTCGCCGCCGAGCACGATATCGACCTTCAGGACAGCTACTTCTACGCCGACGGCAACGAAGATGTCGCGTTGATGTACCTGGTGGGCAATCCGCGACCCACCAATCCCGGGGACAAGATGGCCGAGGTGGCACGCAAGCGCGGCTGGCCGATCCTGGAGTTCACAAGCCGGGGTAGCGGCGGACTTCTGGGTCAGGTGCGCAGCCTGCTGGGCGTGGGATCGGCGGTTCCCGCGGCCTACTCGGCGATCGGTTGGGGCTTGCTGACCGGTAGTCGACGGCGCGGTATCAACGTGTTCACCACAGCCTTTCCGCAGTTGCTGTTGGCGATCAACGGCGTCGACCTCAATGTGGTGGGCGCGGAGAACCTCAAGAAAAAGCGCCCCGCGGTCTTCATCTTCAACCACCGCAACAACTTCGACCCGGTGATCGTGGGCGCACTGGTCAAGGACAACTGGACTGGCGTCGGCAAGAAGGAACTCCAGAACGATCCCGTAATGGGCACGTTGGGCAAGCTGGTCGATACGGTATTCATCGATCGTGAGGACCCCAAGGCCGCGGTCGAATCCTTGAAGCAGGCTGAGGAACTCGCCAGAAAGGGCCTGTCGGTGGTCATTGCGCCGGAGGGCACCCGACTCGACACCCGATCGGTCGGGCCGTTCAAGAAGGGCCCGTTCCGCCTCGCGATGTCAGCCGGTGTACCGATTGTGCCGATCGTGATCCGCAACGCCGAGGTGGTGTCGGCCCGGGACTCCTCAACCCTGCATCCGGGAACTGTGGATGTCGTTGTCTACCCGCCGATTTCACTCGACGACTGGACACTCGACGACCTTGTGGACCGGATCGCCGACGTCCGCCAACTCTACGTCGACACCCTCGAGAACTGGCCGATCGGTAAGGTGCCCGACGCCGATCTCTACACCGACAGGGCGCCGGCCAAGAAGGCTCCCGCGAAGAAGGCTCCCGCGAAGAAGGCTCCCGCGAAGAAGGCGCCCGCCAAGAAGGCTCCCGCCAAGAAGGTGGCAGCCAAGAAGGCGCCTGCCAAGAAGGCGCCTGACAAATCCGAACACCCCGAAGTGAAGGGCCGCCGATGAGCGCTGCCGACCATCTCGCCGACTTCAGCACGACCGATGACGCCCTGGTGCTCGCCTCGGTCTCATCGAAGGCCGAGTCCGACCTGCTCAACGATTGGCTGCAGGCCCAACGCCGGGCTCACCCCGACACCAAGGTGGAAGTGCTGCGGCTGCCGCACGACGATGCTCCACCACTGGTGGTGAATCAGCTTGTCGCACAACTCAATGCGGGCGAGGACCGCACGGTCGTACCGGTGCGAGTGTTCTGGGTGCCCGGCGGACTTCCTACTCGGGTCAAGCTGGTGGGTCTGATCTCCGGTCGGGACACCTACCGTCCGCCGGAGATGCTGCAGCGGGCCATCCTTCGCAAGGATCCCTCTCGCGCCCGTATCGTCGCCGGGGAACCGGCCAAGGTTTCCGAATTGCGCCAGCAGTGGCGGGAGAACACCGTCGGCGACACCCCGCAGGACTTCGCCAAGTTCGTGCTGCGCCGGGCGGATCTGGCGATCGAGCGGATCGAATTGCGCTTACTCGGGCCGGAATACAAGTCGCCGCGGTTGATCACCGATGAGTTGCTGGCATCCTCCCGATTCGTGGACGGTATGACCGGGATACCGGGGGCCAGTGCCGAGAAGGCCGAAGTCATGCTCAACGAACTCGCAACCGGGTGGAGCAGGTTCTCGGTCGATTCGATTCCCAATGTCGGCCGAGCCATCTTCAGCAGGGGTTTCGATCCCCGAATCGATTACGACTCACCCCAGATCGAGTCGATGCGGCGTGCCCTGGAGGACCACCCGGCGGTGTTCCTGTGGTCGCACCGGTCCTACCTCGACGGCGTCATCGTGCCGGTTGCGCTGCAGGAGAACAAACTCCCCCCGGCGTGCACGTTCGCGGGGATCAATCTGTCCTTCGGATTCATGGGCCCGTTGATGCGCCGATCGGGTGTGATCTTCCTGCGCCGCAAGCTCGATGACCCGCTGTACAAGTACGTGCTGCGCCAGTTCGTC
>JAPLAO010000205.1 GCA_026393245.1 Mycobacterium sp.
AGAACATAGCGAAGCCGCGCCACCACACTCGTTGCATCGCGGGGTGTGACCGACAGCAACGACACCGACTCGATGGTCGACCAGAAGCTCAGATAATCCGCCCGGCCCGCACGCTGTTGGTAGTGGCTGTCCAATTTGTCCCAGGCCCCCGAGGTGTCGCCGGGCAGATCACCGTAGAAGCCGGTGACGAGATCGCGCATCGCCTCGAAGGTGACCGGGGTCGACGGGGCCGTCGACGTACCTGCGGTTGTGGTGGCAGCGGAGGTGGAAGCAGCGGCAGAAGTGGTCGAGGCGGATCGCGACGTTGAGGTGGCCGGCTTCGCCGTGGGTGGCGGCGTCGGCTCACTGCGGGGCCACACTGCGAATACCAGCGCACCGAGGATGGCGACCAGTGCCAGCGCGGCCAGTGCCCAGGGCCAGCGCGACGCCGGCGCGGCCACGTGCACCTGCCGCTCATCAACACCCGCCGGATAATCGGTCGGCAGGATTGAGGTGCCCCGCTGTCCGGCCGGTGGCGACGGGGTGGGTGGAGTCGGCGGAGTGGGTGGAGGCGTTGTAATCGGCGGAGTGGGTGGAATCGGAGGTCCGGCCGGCACCGAAACTTCAGCGGCCGGCGGGCGGCTTCGGCCGGTCGATGCGGCGTGGCCCAACGCGTTGGCGAAGTCCGTACACGTCCGGAACCGGTCATCAGGATTCTTCGACAGTGCTGTGGCCAGAACAGAATCCAGCGAACCAAGATCCGGACGTGCATCGGACAGCCTCGGCGGCGGAGCGTTGAGATGGCGGCCGATCACCACCGCCGGGTTAGACGAACCGAACATCGGCGACCCGGTCAGAAGGTGATAGGCCGTCGAGGCCAGGCCGTACTGGTCGGCACGGCCGTCGATTGCCGATCCGGTGAGTTGCTCCGGTGCGGCGTAGTTCACCGTTCCCAGCGTGATGTTGGTGTCGGTGAGGCCGCTCACCTCCGCAGCATTACGGGCAATCCCGAAGTCGCCCAACAGAACCCGACGTCGGCCGCGTTCGGGTTTGGTCAGCAGGATATTGGGCGGCTTGATATCGCGGTGTAGCAGGCCGCGGCCGTGGGCATAGTCCAGGGCATCCGCCACCGCCGAGACGATCTCAACCACTTCCCAGACCGGCATACCGGTGGGATAACGTTCGCGCAGCAACCGCCCGGCGTCGGGACCGTCGATGTAGTCCATCGAGATCCACAGTTGGCCATCGAACTCACCGCGGTCGTGGATACCGACGATATGCGGGTTGTACAGCGTGGCGGCGAGTTCGGCCTCGCGATTGAACCGGGCCCGGAATTCGGAATCCACCGACATCTCGACGGGCAGAATCTTCAGCGCGTCCTGCCGTGGAAGCCGAGGATGCGTGACCAGGTAGACCTCGCCCATGCCACCGAAACCGAGTGGTCGCAGGATGTGGAAACCGGCGAAGTACTCACCATTGGTCAATGGCATGCGGGGCTCAGTCCTCGTCGCCGTCGCCGGGCCGCGGGCGGTCGCCAAACAGTGAACGGCGAGCCGGCTGGTGTCCGTATACGCCTTCGGCGTAGGCGGTCTCGGCGTGCTGGGTGAAGTCCACACCGCTGGCCTCATCCTCAGCGCTGAGCCGGAACCCCATGGTGCGCTCGATCAGCGCGGCCAATCCGTAACTCACCGCGAAGGCGTAGACGGCCACTACAGCCATGGCCAGGGCCTGCTTACCGAGCAGACCCAGTCCGCCACCGAAGAACACTCCCTGAGCGCCACCGGTCATCACCTCGGTGGCGAGCAGACCGATCAGCAGCACACCGACGACACCGCCGACGAAGTGCACGCCCACCACATCGAGTGAGTCGTCGTAGTTGAGCTTGAACTTCAGACCGATCGCGAACGAGCACACGATGCCCGCCAGCAGTCCGACGACCGCGGCGCCGAACGTGTTCACCGTTCCACACGAGGGTGTGATCCCCACAAGTCCGGCGACCACGCCGGAGGCGGCACCGAAGGTGGTGGGCTTGCCGTCCCGAATCTGTTCGACCGAAAGCCATCCCAGCATCCCCAGGCAGCCAGCGACAAGGGTGTTGAGGAAGATCGCCGAGGCCATCCCGTTGGCCGCCAATGCCGAACCGGCATTGAACCCGAACCACCCGAACCACAGCAGCCCGACGCCGAGAAGCACGAAGGGCAGGTTATGCGGCCGCATCGCCTCCACCTTGAAACCGAGGCGCGGGCCGAGGACCAATGCGAGTGCCAGTGCCGAGGAACCGGACACGATCTCGACGACGAGCCCGCCGGCGTAGTCCAGCACGCCCATCTTGAACAGCCAGCCGCCGGGAGCCCACACCCAGTGCGCAACAACGGAATACACCGCTACCGACCAGACGGGCACGAACACCATCCAGGCCGCGAACTTGGCCCGGTCAGCGATCGCGCCACTGACCAGGGCCGCGGTGATGATCGCAAAACTGAGCTGGAAAGTGGCATACAGCAATTCCGGAACCGGACCGTGAACGGTGTCCGGGCCAATCCCCCGCATTCCCGCGTGCGACAACCCGCCGATGAATCCGCTGCCATCGGAGAACGCCAGGGTGTAGCCGACCAGCAGCCAGGCCACCGTGACCAGGGGGATGGAGATGAAGCTCATCATGATCATGTTGAGCACGCCGGAGGTGCGGACCATGCCCCCGTAGAAAATCGCCAACCCGGGCGTCATCAACAGCACGAGTGCGGTGCTCATCAGCAGCCACGCGGTGGCGGCCGGATCTATCTCACCCAACTGAAGACTCCTTCAACGACGCCTGCCGCGGATGGCTTCGGCGCATGTTCGCAATAGACCGTAAACCCTGGCGTCGCGGTGACCGACACCATCACCACCCCATCGAACCGGGGCCGCCCTTGAACGGGCCAACCACCCGACTGGTGATCCAGCCACCGTAGAAACCACCCGGCTGCGCCACCACCGTCTCACCGTCGACCGCACACCGATCCACCTGGCCGGCCATCACGGCGATGGCGTCGGTGATGGGTTCGAACTCCGGTGTGGGTTTGGGGTAACTCCACGCGGCTTTGGGCGCGACCGTTGTTCCGGAGACGAGGTCGAAGTATCGGGCCTGGCCCTTCCACTCGCACCACGACTCCACGGGCGCGTCCCGCAGCACCCCGCTGACGAAGGCGTCCCGCGGCAGATAGTAGGTCGGCGGGTGACTGGTCTCCAGGACCCGCCACCCCCGGTCGGTGGATGCGATCACCGCACCGCCGAGTTCGACGGTAATCCGCCCGGAAAACGGTTCGAGCCGGGCCGGACGCGGGTAGTCCCACACCGATTCCTGGCCGGGTCCGGGTTTTTCCGGCGTCGGACGCACCGTCATACCTCGGGTGCGACCACGCCGCGCAGTCCGTCGGCGCCGAACAACGGTTCCAGCATTCCGGACAGGTCGGGTCCGCGCCGCAGTCCGTGGCCGCCGTCGACGTTGATCACCTGGCCGGTGATCCAACTTGCGGCGTCACTGAGCAGGAACATCGCCAGATTGGCGACATCGTCGACCTCGCCGGTCCGCGGCAACGGCGTGCACTGCCGGTAGTCCTCGCTGACTTCGGGAGAACTGAGGAGCACCTCCACCAGTTCGGTACGGATCAGGCCCGGCCGGATGCCGTTGACCCGCACCCACGACGGGCCGAGTTCGTCGGCCGCCAACAACATCAGGTGGTCCAGGGCGGACTTGCTGACGCCGTAGGCACCGAACCAGCGATGGACATTGCTGGCCGCGATCGAGGAGATGCCGACGAACGACCCGCCACCGGCCCGGACCATCTCCCGGGCGCTGTGCTTGATCACATACATGGTGCCGTTGACGTTGAGGTCCACGGTCCGCCGCCAGGCCTCAGAGTCGATCTGGGTGACCGGGCCGATGGTCTCCGATCCGCCCGCGCAGTGCACCACGCCGTGCAGGCGTCCATTCCAGGCCGTCGCCGCCGCAACGGCACCGGCGACCTGGTCCTCGTCGGTGACGTCAGCCGGGTGGGCCACGACATCACCGGCCTGGGCCTCGGTCTTGATCTCTGCGGCGGCAGCGGTCAGTCGTTCGGCGTTGCGGCCGACGATCACCACTTTCGCACCGGAGCCGGCCAGGCCGGCGGCCACGCCCTTGCCGATACCGCTTCCGCCGCCGGTGACCAGATAGGTCCGGTCGGTGAACGAGAGTTGCATGCAGTACTCCTTCGATTTTTTCGCGAGCCGGTCACGTCCGCACCCTGAAACGCCCAGGTGAGGATGGAACGAGGGATCACACTAGTACCGGTTGTCACGCCTGTGGCGGTGTCGGCGGATCACGAGGATGCCCTGGCGGCGGAACCTGGCAGCCGGGCGCACTGGCGTGGCTTAGAATTCAGAGATGCCCGCAAAAACTGAAACCGCCGATGTCGACGACGTTGAGCCGTTGGCCGACAGCACAGCGCGCCAGGCCAGGCACGTGGTAGCCGCTTACGCCACCGACGCCGACGAGTGCCGGGTGTTCCTGTCGATGCTCGGTATTGGGCCGTCCAAGCTCGAGGCCTAATGGCATCCGGAGACGCCGGAACCGTAGGGTCCGGAACCTCCGACTTCGTGGTGGTGGCCAACCGGCTACCCATCGACATGGAACGGCAGCCGGACGGAACCGTCGTCTGGAAACGCAGCCCTGGCGGTTTGGTGACCGCTCTTGAGCCGCTGCTGCGACGCAACCGCGGGGCCTGGATCGGCTGGCCCGGCGTCGTCGATGGCGACGAGGATCCGATCGTCGAGAACGGTCTGCAACTCTTCCCGGTCCGGCTCAGCGCCGACGACGTCGAGGAGTACTACGAGGGCTTCTCCAACGCCACCCTGTGGCCGCTCTATCACGACCTGATCGTCAAGCCGATTTACGACCGCCAGTGGTGGGACCGCTACGTCGACGTCAACCGGCGCTTCGCTGAAGCGACGTCGCGAGCGGCTGCCGAAGGCGCCACCGTGTGGGTGCAGGACTACCAGTTGCAATTGGTACCGAAAATGCTCCGCACCCTTCGGCCGGATCTGACCATCGGCTTCTTCATGCACATCCCCTTCCCGCCGGTCGAGATCTTCATGCAGATTCCGTGGCGCGCCGAGATCATCGATGGCCTGCTGGGCGCCGACCTGGTCGGGTTCCACCTCGCCGGCGGCGCACAGAACTTCCTGCTCCTGTCGCGGCGGCTGGCAGGTGCCGAGACCTCACGCGCCTCGATCGGGGTGCGGTCGCGCTTCGGCGAGGTCAATCTCGGCTCCCGTAAAGTCAAGGTCGGCGCATTCCCGATTTCCATCGACTCCGCCGAACTCGACCGCAAAGCTCGCGAGCGGGCAATCCGTAAGCGCGCCAAGGAGATCCGCGCCGAGTTGGGCAACCCACGTAAGGTTCTGCTCGGGGTGGACCGACTCGACTACACCAAGGGCATCGAGGTCCGCCTCGAAGCGTTCTCGGAGTTGCTCGCCGAAGGCAGGGCCGGGCGTGACGACACCGTTCTGGTCCAGTTGGCAACCCCGAGCCGAGAACGGGTGGACAGTTACCGAACCCTGCGCAATGACGTCGAGCAGCAGGTCGGCCATATCAACGGTGAGTACGGCGAGGTCGGTCATGCGGTGGTGCACTACCTGCACCGTGCGGTACCCCGCGACGAACTGATCGCCTTCTTCGTCGCCAGCGACGTCATGCTGGTCACCGCGTTGCGCGACGGCATGAACCTGGTCGCCAAGGAGTAGGTCGCCTGCCGTAGCGATCTCGGCGGTGCCCTGGTCCTCAGCGAATTCACCGGTGCCGCAGCCGAATTGCGTCAGGCCTACCTGACCAACCCGCATGATCCGGAGGGCGTCAAGGACGCCATCGAAGCCGCGCTCAACCAGACACCCGAGGAGGGCCGACGCCGGATGCGCGCCTTGCGACGTCAGGTACTGGCCCACGATCTGGACCGCTGGGCACGCTCATTCCTCGACGCCCTGGCAGATACGAAGAAGGACTAGTCCGCCATCAAATCTCTCGCGCCGAAGGTTAACTCAGGGTCGCGATCGGTGAAGTAATCCCGCATGGAAGCGCTCAGCGCGGCCGGATTCCAGGCCGCGCCGTCGGCATGGAACCGATGCTCGGTCGTCGGGGCGGCCACCAGGGCCACCGTCGGGCCGTAGACGACGAACACCTGCCCGTTGACGGCGGCAGCATCCGGTGAGGCCAGGAATCGCACCAGGCTGACCACATGTTCGGGTGACAGCGGGTCGATCTCTCCGGATGCCAATTCCGGTGCCGCAC
>JAPLAO010000107.1 GCA_026393245.1 Mycobacterium sp.
ACGGCACCATCAACGGCCGCCCGGTCGGGGTCTTCTCCCACGACCAGACCGTATTCGGTGGCTCGGTCGGAGAGATGTTCGGCCGCAAGGTCGCCCGTTTGATGGAGTGGGTGGCCATGGTCGGCTGCCCGATCGTCGGCATCAACGACTCCGGCGGCGCCCGTATTCAAGACGCCGTCACGTCGCTGGCCTGGTATGCCGAATTGGGCCGCCGCCACGAACTGCTCTCCGGCGTCGTTCCGCAGATCTCGATCATCCTCGGCAAGTGCGCCGGCGGCGCGGTGTACTCCCCGATCCAGACCGACCTCGTGGTCGCGGTGCGCGACCAGGGCTACATGTTCGTCACCGGGCCGGACGTGATCAAGGACGTCACCGGAGAGGAAGTCACCCTCGACGAACTCGGCGGCGCGGACTACCAGGCCCGTTACGGCAACATCCACCAGGTCGTCGACTCGGAGAAGGAAGCCTTCGCCTACGTTCGGGATTTCTTGGACTTCCTGCCGCCCAACACCTTTGACGACGCGCCAGTGGTCAATCCCGGCCATGAGCCGGAGATCACCCCGGCGGACCTCGAACTTGACGAGATCGTTCCGGACGCCGACAACACGGCCTACGACATGCACGACATCCTGCTGCGGATCTTCGACGACGGCGATTTCCTCGATGTCGCCGCCCAAGCGGGGCAGGCGTTGATCACCGGGTTCGCCCGCGTCGATGGCCGCCCAGTCGGTGTGGTGGCCAATCAGCCCATGATGATGTCCGGAGCAATCGACAACGAAGCCTCCGACAAGGCGGCCCGCTTCGTTCGGTTCTGCGACTCGTTCAATACCCCCCTGGTGTTCGTTGTCGATACCCCAGGGTTCCTGCCCGGTGTCGAGCAGGAACGCAACGGCATCATTAAGCGTGGCGGACGGTTCCTTTACTCCGTCGTCGAGGCCATGGTGCCGAAGGTCACCATCACCATTCGCAAGTCCTACGGCGGGGCGTACGCGGTGATGGGATCCAAGCAGTTGACCTCAGATCTCAACTTCGCCTGGCCAACGGCGCGCATTGCCGTCATCGGCGCCGAAGGTGCCGCGCAACTGTTGGTCAAGCGGTTCCCGGATCCGACGGCGCCGGAGGTGCAGAAGATCCGCGCCGATTTCATTGAGGGTTACAACCTCAACATGGCCATCCCCTATATCGCCGCTGAACGCGGGTTCATCGATGCGGTGATCGAGCCGCATCAGACTCGGCTGCTACTGCGCAAATCCATGCGGTTGTTGCGAGACAAACAGATTCAGCGTGTATCGCGCAAGCACGGACTGATCCCGATCTGATGGGCTCCGACCCCAGGCCACCTGAGCCGCGGCTCTACATTTTCCCGCACACCGGTGGTTCGGCGGAGTTCTACGTGCCGTTCGCCAGGGCATTCACCGGCGGAACGAAATGCGTGGCGGTGCAGTATCCCGGAAAGCGAGCCGGCAAGGATTTGTCCCAGTACACGAGTATCCCGGACTTGGCCGACAAGCTGTGCGCGATGCTCAAACCCGAGGAGTCTCCGGCGGGCGAGGTGGCGTTCTTCGGGCACAGCATGGGTGCACTGCTGGCCTTTGAAGTGGCGCTGCGCTTCGAACAGGCCGGGAATCCCGTTGCCGCACTGTTCGTCTCGGCGTCCGCCGCGCCCGGACTGCTGCGCCGGGTCGCCAATCTCCAGGGCTCGGACGCCCAACTGCTGACCATGGTCAGCCAGGTCACGGGTGCCAACCCGGAATTTCTGAACAATGAACACTTCGCCGCCACGATCCTGCCGACATTGCGAGGCCTGAAAGCCGTCGCCGCGTATGAGAGTCCGCCCGAGTCGAAGGTGTCCTGCCCGATCCACGCGTTGATGGCGGATAACGATGAATTGGGCACCGCGGAACTGATGTCGCCGTGGGAGCAGCGGACCACCGCAAGTTTTGACCTGACCGTTTTCCCGGGTGACCACTTCTACATCAACACGAACCTGCCCCAGCTCGCCCAGTGGGTCGAGGCGCGGGTCCACCCGGGCCGCGCTGCGAGTAGTTGACGGACCAAGCCCAATCTGAGATTTAGCTGAGAGCGTAAGAAGGCACCGTTTACGGTTTGCTGTGCAGGGCTGCGAGCACACTAGGTTAAGTCTGTGCGCCCGGTAGGCGTTGGCTTAATGACCAGTTCAGAGCAGATGTTGACTGGGCGAGCTCACGGTTGGCGATTATGATTTGGGTAATGTAGCAAGTGTGCTCCAGAGCCACTTCGAGTTGCTGAATCTTGGCGCTTTGCCGAGCGAGTATTACGCTTAGCTGATAGATTGGGGGAGAAGCGAGCGCTCATTCGGGTGCCCGCGCGAAGATTTTTAGGCTCGCGTCCAGGCTTGGTGTTCTTTGCGAACTCCCGGGCAACGCGATCCAGGGGCGCCGCGAGTGGCCCCGCACACCGAAAGCGAAGAGGTTACTCAGCATGCTGCAGACCAATGCGTCCCTGCCCGCCTTGCTCCTGCGTCGCGCCACCGAAGATCCGGATGCTCCCGCGTACATCTTCATGGATCCGGAGGTCACCGGCACCGGACCAGCTGAGACGCTGACCTGGAGTGAGCTTCACCGCAAGGTTCTGGTCCTCGCGGATGAGTTACGGCTGCATGGCGCGCCCGGCGATCGCGCAGGGATCCTGGCACCGCAGGGCCTGGACTACATCGTCTCGTTCCTCGGTGCATTGCAGGCCGGCTTCATCGCCGTTCCGCTGTCAGTGCCGCAGTTCGGTGTACACGATCAGCGCGTTGCCTCTGCACTCGAGGACAGCATGCCGGTGGTGCTGCTGACCAACTCGGCTTCGGTCGCCGACGTCAACAAGTACGCCTCTGGCCAGGGCGGCCGCCCCGCGCCGGTCGTAATCGATGTCGATCTGCTCGACTTCGATGAGACCCGGGAGTTGGACGTCACTGATCAGTCCCGTCCAGGGCCCGCCTATCTGCAGTACACCTCGGGGTCGACCCGCACGGCCGCCGGCGTCATCGTTTCGCACCGCAACGTGACGTCGAACGTTGAGCAGATCATGCTGGATTACTTCGGCACCACGACGCTGCAAGCGGAGACCACTGTCGTCTCGTGGCTGCCCTTCTTTCACGACCTCGGCCTCATCATGGGCGTCTGCTCTCCACTGGTGACGGGCCGCAAGGCGGTGCTGATGAGCCCGCTGGCATTCCTACTCAAGCCCGCCAGCTGGATTCAGCAGATGGCCAAGCACCCGCACTGCTTCTCCGGTGCACCCAACTTCGCGTTCGAACTCGCGGCGCGGCGTACCTCCGACGCCGATATGGAAGGCCTCGACCTCAGCAAGGTTCACGTGATCCTCAGCGGGGCCGAGCGTGTGCACTCCGCGACGGTCAATCGGTTCGTGGAACGCTTCGCCAAGTTCGGTCTCAAGGATCGGGTCGTTCAGCCGTCCTACGGTCTGGCCGAGGCGACGTTGTACGTGGCCACCCCTGAGGTCAAAGACTCGGTTCGCACCGCCAACTTCGATCTCGAGCAACTCGCCGCGGGCATTGCGCTGCGCTGCGAGGCCGGCCGCGAGGCCAGCACCGAACTGGTCACGTACGGGCCTCCGCGTTCCTATCCGGTCCGCATCGTCGACCCGGAGACCGGGATCGAGAAGCCCGAGGGCGCCATCGGCGAGATCTGGGTGCGCGGTGACAACGTCGCGCTCGGCTACTGGCACAAGCCCGAGCTGACAACCCGCATGTTCCGCGCGATGATCCAACAGCCGTCGGCGGGCACTCCCGCCGGTCCGTGGCTGCGTACCGGGGATCTCGGCGCGCTGTCCGACGGTGAATTGTTCATCATGGGCCGACTCAAGGACCTGCTGATCGTCGACGGCCGCAACCACTATCCCGATGACATCGAGGCGACTGTTCGGGAGATCACCGGTGGCCGCGTGGCCGCGATCGCCGTCGACGACGACTCCAGCGAGAGCCTGGTGACCATCGTCGAGTTCAAGCCGGCAGCTGATGCGGAGGGTTCGAGGCTGAACTCGGTCAGCCGTGAGGTGAAGTCTGCGATCTGGAAAGAGCACAACCTGCGCGTCGGGGACCTCGTTCTGGTGTCGCCCGGTTCCATCCCGATCACGACCAGCGGCAAGATCCGCCGGTCGTCGTGTGCCGATCTGTATCGCGGCGGAGAGTTCAACCGGTTAGATATAGCGGTATGACCCCTGAGGCAGACGCCCACGCCGAGCTTCGCCACTGGCTGGTCGACTACCTCATCACAAAGCTCGCCTGCGATCCAGCGGATATAGATTTCGACGCCCCGTTCAACGAGTTGGGTGTGGGATCTCGTGATGCTGTCGTGCTGTCCGGTGAACTGGCGGAGCATCTGGGTCGGCCGATCTCACCGGTGGACTTCTGGCAGAACCCGACGATCAACTCCCTGACCGATGCGCTGCTGAACCCCGATGCCGAGACAGTGGGCGTTGTATCGGGCTCCACTGTTGGACCGATGCACGAGCCGATCGCCGTCATCGGAGTGGGCTGTCGGCTGCCCGGAGATATTCACGGCCCGGACGAGTTATGGGAATTTCTGGATGCGGGCCGCTCAGCGGTTTCCACGGTGCCGGACGGACGCTGGGATGCGTTCAATGACGGCTCCGCGAACACTGCGGCGGCTATAGCGGCAACCACGCAGTGGGGTTCGTTCCTGCGCGATATCGATGCGTTCGACGCGGACTTCTTCGGTATCACACCCCGGGAAGCTGACCGGATCGATCCGCAGCAACGCCTGCTGCTCGAGGTCACCGTCGAAGCGCTCGAACATGCCGGCATCCCGGCCGAAACCCTGCAGCGATCGCTGACCGGGGTGTTCGCCGGTTCGTGCGTCAGTGAATACGGATACCTGGCCTCGCGTGACCTCGGCAAGATCGACGCCTGGACCGGTACCGGCGGCGCGTTGAGCATCATCGCCAATCGGCTGTCCTACTTCCTTGACCTCCGTGGACCGTCGCTCACCGTTGATACCGCCTGTTCGTCGTCACTGGTCGCGGTGCACCTGGCCTGCCAGAGCCTGCGCACCGGCCAATCGGATCTTGCGATTGCCGCGGGGGTGAACCTGATTCTGTCTCCCGTGGTGACACGAAGCTTCGATGCGGCCGAGGCGATGTCGCCGACCGGCGCGTGTCACGCGTTCGACGCATCAGCTGACGGCTTCGTCCGCGGCGAGGGTTGCGGCGTCGCCGTCCTCAAGCGGCTCTCCGACGCGATACGGGATGGCGACCGCGTGCTGGCTGTGGTGCGCGGATCGGCGGTGAATCAGGACGGTCGATCCAACGGCTTGATGGCGCCGAACCCTGCGGCTCAGGCTGCGGTATTGCGCGCCGCGTGTGCTGATGCGGGCATTGCGCCGGCAGAGGTCGATTACGTGGAAGCGCACGGAACTGGAACGCTGCTGGGTGACCCGATTGAAGCCCGTGCCCTGGGTGCGGTGTACGGACACGGCCGAGCACTTGAAGCGCCGCTTCTGGCCGGTGCGGTCAAAACAAACCTCGGCCACCTGGAAGCCGCTGCGGGAATCGTCGGGTTGATCAAGACGACACTGGCGGTGCAGCGCGGTGAGATTCCGGCGAATCTGCACTTCGAAAAACCCAACTCGCACATACCTTTCGACGACCTAAGGCTGAAAATCGTCGACGAGACAATCGCCTGGCCGGAAACCGGACGTCCGCGCCGCGCCGGTGTGTCGTCGTTCGGGTTCGGCGGCACCAACGCCCATATCGTTATCGAACAGGCACCCGAGTTGGCCGCGGCCGAAGAACAGGCCGTCCCGCCGGTCATCACACTGGCGGTCAGCGGCAAGAGCGTGGAGCGACTGGCCGAGATGGCCACCACGTTGGCCGACTGGATGGTCGGCGCAGGGTCACAGATTCGGTTGGCCGACATCGCGCACGCGCTCAACCACCACCGGACCCACCACGGAACCTTCGCCACGGTATGCGCGGCCGACCGGGATGAGGCGGTCGCCGGGTTGCGGGCACTGGCAGCCGGGCAATCCGCAACCGGTGTGGTCGGTCCGCATGCCGGACAGTGCGGTCCGGGAACGGTGTTCGTCTATTCCGGTCAGGGATCGCAGTGGGCAGGAATGGGCCGACAACTGCTTGCCGATGAACCGGTATTCGCAGCCGCGGTCGCCGACTTAGATCCAGCGTTCGTAGCAGAGGTCGGGTTTTCGCTGCACGACGTGCTTGCCGGTGGCCGCGAACTGACCGGGATCGACCAGATCCAGCCGGCGTTGGTCGGTATCCAGTTGGCGCTGACGGAGCTGTGGCGCTCGTACGGGGTGCGACCCGATGCGGTGATCGGGCATTCGATGGGCGAAATCACCGCGGCGGTCGTAGCCGGGGCGCTGACTCCGGCCGAGGGACTCCGGGTGATCGCCAGGCGGTCGCAGCTGATGGCTCGCCGCGCCGAAACCGGAGCGATAGCACTGCTCGAGCTCGACGCGCCCGGCACTGAGGCATTGATTGCCGAGTTTCCGGAGGTGACGGTGGCGGTGTTCGCATCCCCGCGGCAGACCGTCGTTGCCGGACCGACCGAGGCCGTCGATGCCGTCGTGGCCCGGGCCGGCGCACAGAACATTTTCGCCCGCCGGGTCAACGTTGATGTGGCATCCCATCACGCGATGATGGATCCGATCCTGCCGGAACTGAAAGAAGCACTGGCTGATCTGGCGCCCGGCTTCCCCGTCATCCCGATCATCTCCACCGTCGAGAATTCAGGCGACACACCGCAATTCGACGCGGACCACTGGGTGGCTAACCTTCGCAACCCGGTCCGGTTCAGCGAAGCGATCGCCACGGCCGGTGCCACCAACGCCACGTTCATCGAGATCAGTCCGCACCCGCTGCTCACCAAGGCCATCTCGGACACCCTCGATGACCCGAAAACCGGCAATAAGCATCACCACAGCCTTGGCACGCTGCAGCGTGACATCCACGACACCGTCGCGTTCCACGCTTCGATCACACCGGCCGTGCCGACGGCCGGCTTCGGTATGGCAGGTAGACGACCGGCCGCCGGCGCCAGCCCCGTCCCGCCGGATTGGCTCTACCAGCCGACCTGGCCGGTGCGCCCGTTGGCGGCCGCCGCCGGCGGTGCCGGTTCCTGGCTCGTCATCGGCGACCTCGAATTGGGTTCTGAACTTGGTCGGGGTCTGCCGCGCGGTGCTGATCGGGACACGCTGCGCGCCGCTCTGGCCGACGTGGACAACGTGCTGTTCGCGCCGGCATCAGCGGGCTCCCTCATCGATGTCGCGTCCGCCTACGGCCTCTTCAACGAGGCGCGGGCACTGGTCGAAGAACTGATTTCACTACCGTCGGCGCCACGTTTGCACATCCTCACGCGCAATGCCCAGCCCGTCGCAGAGGGTGACCGCGCCAACGCGGCGCACGCCGTGCTGTGGGGATTGGGCCGCACGCTTGCACTGGAGCATCCGGAGATCTGGGCCGCCGTCGTCGATATCGACGATTCGATGCCGGCCGCGTTGACTGCTCGACTGGTGCTGGCAGAGGCGCAGGCAGGTGATGGTGAGGATCAGGTGGTGTACCGGGCGGGCGCTCGGCATGTGCCGCGTTTGGAGCACTGTGCCCCGTGGTCGACGCCGACCGATGTGATCGGCCGCGATACCAGTCATCTGGTCATCGG
>JAPLAO010000009.1 GCA_026393245.1 Mycobacterium sp.
CACGGGAACGCGCCCGCAGATCGTCCTGCACGCGACGGATCATCCGCGGTGTCAACCCGGAGCTGACCAGCCGCCGGATTTGCGCGTGGCGGGGATCATCCATCATGTTCAGCACCTGGCCGGCGACCGGCAGATCCTGTAACAGCGTGCCGCCGAAGGGCCGCCCTCCCCCGGTTACCGAGGAGAAGGTCAACGGATCCCGCAGGACGCCAAGGGTTTCGGCGTAGGCGGCCACCGACCAGAAGCCCTCGCCATCGGGCGTGTTTTCGGTGGGGTCGTGCCAGAAAACTGGAGCCGCACGACGATGGATTCCAAACAGACGGTGCGGGAATCCGTCGGCAAAATGATCAAGATCGGTGAAGTCGATATCGGCTAATTCGTTGTCCGACATCGTTTTACAAGATCGCTCCGGGCGTGTACCGGGCCGCCTCCGGGTAGGAAGCCACCAGATCGCCGACCTCGGCGATCACCCGATCCACCTGGCTTGCCGCGGCTCCGGTGAACGACTCAGTGTCGGCCAGTGCCGCATCGAGGGCAGCCCGGTCCAACGGCAACCGCGGATCGGCCGCCAGCCGGTCGAGCAGGTCCGGTTCGGTGCCGCGTTCGCGCATGGCCAATGCGACCGCCACCGCGTGCTCCTTGATCACCTCGTGGGCGGCTTCGCGGCCCATGCCGGCCCGCACCGCCGCGATGAGCACCTTCGTTGTCGCCAGAAACGGCAGGTAGCGGTCAAGCTCCCGCTGGATCACCGCCGGGTAGGCACCGAACTCCGCCAGCACCGTCAGGAATGTCTCGATCTGGCCGTCGATGGCGAAGAACGCATCGGGCAGCGCAACCCGGCGCACCACCGAGCAGAACACGTCACCCTCATTCCATTGCGCCCCAGCCAGTTCCGCGACCATCGACCCATAGCCACGCAGCACCACCTGGAGTCCGTTGACACGTTCGCAGCTGCGGGTGTTCATCTTGTGCGGCATGGCTGATGATCCGACCTGCCCGGGTGCGAATCCCTCGGTGGCCAGTTCATGACCGGCCATCAGCCGGATGGTGTGCGCCAGTGATGACGGCCCGGCGCCGAGTTGCACCAGTGCGGAGACCACGTCGTGGTCCAGCGAGCGCGGATACACCTGGCCCACGCTGTCGAGCACCGCGGTGAAACCCAGGAATTCGGCCACTCGCCGCTCCAGTTCGGCCAGCCGCGCGGTGTCGCCGTCAAACAGGTCGAGCATGTCCTGGGCGGTGCCCATCGGGCCCTTGATGCCCCGAAGTGGGTAGCGGTCGATGAGTTCGCCGACGCGGGTCAGGGCGAGGAGCGTCTCCTGGGCCGCCGAGGCGAACCGCTTGCCCAGCGTGGTGGCCTGCGCGGCGACGTTGTGGCTGCGGCCTGCCATCACCGCGTCCCGGTAGGTCGCGGCCCGCTCTGCCAGTCGAGCCGCGACGGCCACTCCGCGGGCATGCACGAGTTGCAGTGATTGCCGGATCTGCAATTGCTCGACGTTTTCGGTCAGATCCCGGCTCGTCATGCCCTTGTGCACATGTTCGTGGCCGGCCAGGGCATTGAATTCCTCGATGCGGGCCTTGACGTCGTGGCGCGTCACTCGCTCGCGGGCGGCGATCGACTCCAGGTCGACGTGCTCCAGTGATCGCTCGTAGTCGGCGATCGCCGCCTCGGGTACCTCGACACCGAGTTCACGTTGTGCCCGCAGCACCGCCAACCACAGCCGGCGTTCGGCGACGACCTTGGCCTCCGGTGACCAGATCGCCACCATCTCGGCACTGGCGTACCGGTTGGCCAGCACGTTGGGGATCGCGGCGCGGGTGGTCACAAGCACACAGCTTACGGTTTGGGGTGTGCACTTCGTGGGAGTCGACCTCGCTTGGGGCCAGCGCAGCCCGACCGGGGTGGCCGTACTCGATGGCCGCGGCAAGCTCCGCCATATCGGTGTGGCTGGCGATGACGATGACGTCCTGGCCCAACTTCGGCCGTACGTCGGCGGTGCGTGCGTGGTGGCGATCGATGCCCCACTGGTGGTGACCAATCCCTCCGGCAACCGGCCCTGTGAGGCCGCCCTGAATCGCGACTTCCGCCGATTCGACGCCGGAGCGCACCCGGCGAACACCGGCCTGGCGTGGTTCTCCGACGGCGGGCGCGGGGCGCGGCTGTGTTCGGCACTCGAGCTTGACCTCGATCCTCGTTCGTCCTCGCCGAGACGTGCGATGGAGGTGTACCCGCACGCCGCCAGCGTGGCATTGTTCAGCCTGGAACGGACATTGAAGTACAAACAGAAGACCGGCCGGGATTTCCCGCAGTTGCAGTCGGAGTTGTTGCGGCTCATGGGTTTTGTCGAGTCTTTGCGCACCGCGAAGCCGGAGCTGGACTTCTCAGACAGCGACTGGCCGGAACTCAGACGCAGTGTGCAGGACGCGACCCGCAAGGCGCAGCTCCGGCGAGCTGAGGACCCCGTCGATGCCGTGTTATGCGCCTATATCGCGCGGTTTGCGAGCACCCGGCCTGCCGACGTCATCATCTACGGCGACGTTGAGTCCGGTTGCATCGTCACCCCGATGCTCCCCGGTGCCCTCAGGCCCCCGAAACTCATCAAGATCGAAGACCCGTCCACGCAGTAGACGTGTCGGTCAGTTCGCTGATCTCATCGAGGAAGCGACGCACCGTCGCCGGATTCTCGTGGCGTTGCCAGCCGAAGGTGGTCGGGCGCTGGGCGCGGTCGTGCCAGAAATGTC
>JAPLAO010000288.1 GCA_026393245.1 Mycobacterium sp.
ACCGGCAGCAGTCGCTGCATGATGGTCGGCACGGTCGCCAGGTAGTTGACCCGGTGTTCGGTGATCAGTCGCAGAAACGATTCCGGGTCGAAGCGCGGCATCAGCACCAGGTGCTGGCCGGTGGCCAGTGCGATGGTGGCCGAGGTGAAGCCGGTGTTGTGACTCAGCGGAACCGACACCAGTTGGGTATCGGTGGGCAGATTGCCCATCATCGCCGCCACCAGGTCGCCCTGGAAGCGGCTATCGCCGCCGGCCTCGATCAGCTTCGGCCGACCGGTACTGCCACCGGAGGCCATCGACTTCAAGGTCGGCGAAACCGCCTCGGGCAGTGCGGCATCGGAAAGATCCGCGCGCGGCGAGAAGTCGCCGGGGACCGAGGTCACCACACCGCGTGGATCAGCCCGCCCGACCAGCAACGCGCGCGGCACCAGGTCCAACAGGCCCGCGTATTCGGTGTCGGGTAGCCGTGCCGACAGCGGTTGCGGGACGGCGCCGAGTTTCCACGTTGCCACCACCGCCTGAACCCATTCGATCGAGTTGGGCAGCGCGATCGTGACGTAATCGCCCTGTGCCACACCGAGTTCGGCGTAGGCGCGAGCCAGCCGGTTAGTCACCGCCTCCAGTTGTCCGCGAGTCAGCGTGCGACCGTTGCAGGTGACGGCGGGCCGGTCGGGTTCTGCTGCGGCCAACCGGCTCAGCGCGGCCCCGATCGACGGTACCGGTTCGTCGGCAGCCACTAGTAGGCCCCGCCGTGCGAGAAGATGGTCCGGGGGTTGTCCACCAGCATCGTGGTGATCTGCTCCTCGGTGACGCCGCGCTTGCGCAGGGCGGGCAGCACGTCATTGTGGATGTGCAGGTAATGCCAGTTCGGCAGGACCAGTGGTAGTGCGGCCTCCGGCAGCCAATCGATGTGACAGGACGCGTCGTGCGCCAGCACCATCTTTGCGGCGTGACCGCGTTCACACATCCGTGCCACCGTGTCGACCCGGTCGTCGAAGCTGAGGATGTTGTCCAGGCCGAAGCGATCCATGCCCAGATAGGACCCCGCGCCGACGAGTTCCTCCAGGTAGTCCAGATCGGTGGTGTCGCCACTGTGTCCGATGATCACCCGGGTCAGGTCCACGCCCTCCTCGGCGAAGATCCGCTGTTGATCGAGGCCCCGCCGGGAGTGTGCATGGGTGTGGGTGGTGATCGGTACCCCGGTGGCGCGATGGGCCTGGCCGACCGCACGCAACACTCGCTCGACGCCGGGTGTGAGGCCCGGTTCGTCGGTGGCGCACTTGAGAATCCCTGCCTTGACACCGGTGTCGGCGATGCCCTCGGTGATATCCCGGACGAACAGATCGACCATGATCTCCGGTCCGTCCAATGCGGTGCCGGGACCGGTGAAGTGGAAGAACATCGGGACGTCGTTGTAGGTGTAGACGCCGGTTGCCACCACGATCTGCAGATCGGTGCGGGCGGCCACCCGCGCGATGCGCGGAATGTAGCGGCCGATGCCGATCACCGTGGGATCGACGATGCTATCCACGCCGATCGCCTTGAGCGCGTTGAGTTTCTCGACCGCGGCATCCTCACGGGCCTGCTCGTCGCCCCAGCCCTCGGGGTAATTGGCCATGATCTCCGGGGACAGCACGAAGACGTGCTCGTGCATCAGCGTGACACCCAGATCGGCGGTGGCGATCCGGCCCCGGACGGTCTCAACTTCGCAATGCTGCGTCATGACACGCACCCTACGTCGAAGGTTTTGC
>JAPLAO010000185.1 GCA_026393245.1 Mycobacterium sp.
AGCGTCTCGCGCAGGATCTGATCGGCCACCGGGTCGCGGGTCGGAGCGGAGTCGGTCTGGGCCAGTGCCTTATCGACGACCGACAGCGCGGTGTCGACAACCTCGGCGTTGAGCGCTACCAGATCGGCGACCTTGGGTCCGGCCCACACCTGCCAGTCCTTGCCCGATCCCCACGAACTCGGCGGCAAATCGACGGGCGCGCCGACGAATCCGTTGGCGCGCGCGTCGCTGAGCGTGCCGACCCGTATTCCGGCCTCCGGTAGTGCGCGCAGCAACCGCTCCAGCCAGAGCGGGCCCTCGTACCACCAGTGCCCGAACAGTTCGGTGTCGAATGCTGCCACGACGTGCGCGGGCCGGCCAATGCGCTGCGACTCACTGATGAGTCGGTCGCGAACTAGTTCGACGAAATCCGCGACGTGGCCGTCGACCGTCCGCTCGGCGCGCTGCGGGTCATACGGTGCCTTGGATTCGCTGTCCACACTGCGGCCGGTGACGCGGGCCGGTTTGAGTCCGGTCTGATGGTCGAAGGTGTGGAAGTCGCGGTAGGCGGCATTGCCGGGATATCCGGATTTCGGTGACCACACCCGGTAGGAGACCTGCAGATCCCGGCCGAAGGCCACCACGTCGGTGTCCCCGACTGGGCGGCCCAGTGCGGTGTCGCCGTGCAGGGAGGGCCCATCGACCATGAAGTGGCCGACACCGGCGGCGGCGTAGTCGTGCTCCATGCCGGGGGCGTACGCGCACTCCGGTGCCCAGATGCCCGTCGGGGTGTGCCCCAGCCGCTGTCCGGCATCGGCCAATCCCTCGCGCAGTGCGAACTCGCGAAGCCTCGGGGCCAACGGGCCGCCGAGTAACTCGACCGCGCCGACGTCGATCAGTTCGCGCAGCAGCGGACTCGCCCCGTGCCGCCACAGGCCGGTGAAATCCTCGCACGCCGCGGTAGCTTCGCTGTACTCGCGAATCCCGAAGCGCCGCAATGCCTCCGGCGTGCTGGCTGTGCCGGGCGCCGCGCCCGTCGGGGTATGCACGTTGGCGGCTTCGAGCGCGCGCAGTTGCCAGTTGGCCAGCCAGTGGTGCATGCCCTCGAGGCAGTAGGGATCGTCGAGCTGGGCGCTGACTACCGGGGTCATGCCCAAGGTGATCAGGCCGCGCCGGTCCTCGGCAGCCAACGTCCGCAGCACGCGCAACAACGGAAGGTAGGACGCCGCCCACGACTGATACAGCCACTCCTCGCCCACCGGCCAGCGGCCGTGGTGGGCGAGCCACGGCAGGTGAGTGTGCAGGACGAGGCTGAACTGACCGGGGACGGACGCTGTACTCACGGGCGCACCGCGATCGCCAGCAGATCGAGGCTGTCGTCGATCTCGCGGTGGCAATCCTCGGTGATGTCGAAGTCCTCGGCGGCCACCGCGGCGACGTCCGCGAGGAGGTCCTCGGACCATGGCGCGTCCGCGACAACCCTGGCGATCTGGGCGCCGATAATCGATCCGCCGTGCCGGGCGTCCATCTCGGTCAGTCGCGGGCCGTGGAAGACGCCGAACATGCCGTCGACCCGGAAGCCGCCGTCGGTCAGCAGTTCGCGCAACTCGGTGGCGTTGAGTTCGCGGGTGTGGAACGGGTTGACCGGGGTGTCGCTGCCGGGGGTGAAGGTGACCCGGTTGGGCGTCGACATCAGCAGCAGTCCGCCTGGACGCAACACGCGTAAGCATTCGGTAATGAATTGTGGTTGATCCCACAGATGCTCGATGACCTGGAAGTTCACCACCACGTCGACGGAGCCGTCGGGTACCGGTAGCGAAGCTAGATTGGCGGCAACAACCGCCACCCGGGGGTAGCGGGCGCGCACATGCGCGACGGTGCCGGCGTCGTAATCGACGGCCACTACCCGCCGGGCCACCGACGCGATCAGATCGGCTCCGTAGCCCTCCCCGCAGCCCGCCTCGAGTACGTCGCGACCTGCACAGATGTCGACGCACCGGAGGTAGGTGACCTCATGGCGGCGGAACCAGTAGTTCTCCACCGCCAGGCCGGGAACGGTCCGCTCGCCGGTCAGGGGCAGGCCACCGTCTGCGGCGTCCGTTAAGTGCACGTTCATCGCTAGGCAGGCTAACCCGACGCGCCCGAATCGACGAACCCCTCGGTAATGACGGGCCTATGCGAACACGAACTTTGACGAGCTATGGTGTGGGTGCGGTCTACCGTAAGTTACTCATCGGTAACATGCTGTGGTCAGCGGATGTGATCCAAAACGTGCGGCCCACCGGCCGTTCGACGCCTGCCAGGAGGACGACACCACCATGACCAACATCGTGGTTCTGATCAAACAGGTCCCAGACACTTGGTCGGAGCGCAAGCTCACCACCGGCGACTTCACCCTCGATCGTGAGGCTGCCGACGCAGTGCTGGACGAGATCAATGAGCGTGCGGTGGAAGCGGCGCTGCTGATTAAAGAAAAGGACGAGGCGGAGGGGCGCGACGGCAAAGTTGTTGTTCTGACGCTCGGACCTGAGCGCGCCGGTGAGGCGATCAGGAAGGCGCTGTCGATGGGCGCCGACGAGGCGATCCATGTGCTTGACGAGCGAGCGGCCGGCTCGGATATGGTGCAGACCGCGTGGTTGCTCGCTAACGCGATCGGTCAGGTCGATCCGCCTGCAGATTTGGTGATCACCGGCAACCAAGCCACCGACGGGACCGGCGGTGCGGTGCCTTCCATCGTCGCGCAAAACCTCGGATTGCCTCAGCTGACCCACATGCGGGAGTTCACCGTGGAGGGCGGCAAGATCACCGGCTTGCGCGAAACCGACGAGGGTCAACAGAGGCTCGAAGCGTCGTTGCCCGCAGTAGTCAGCGTGCACGAGAAGATCAACGAGCCTCGGTTCCCGTCCTTCAAGGGCATCATGGCGGCGAAGAAGAAACAGGTACGCACCCTCACTCTCGAAGAGATTGGGGTCAGTGCAGACGAAGTTGGCCTCGGAAACGCCGGTTCAAAAGTGTTTTCCTCGGTGCCGCGGCCCGCGAAGAGCGCTGGCGAGAAGGTCAGCGACGAAGGCGACGGCGGCACCAAGATCGCCGAGTACCTCGTTGCGCAGAAGATCATCTAAAACCCCTCAACATCAAAGACCTGACAGGAGATTAGAGAACCGCTATGGCTGATGTACTCGTGCTCGTCGAGCACTCCGAAGGCACTGTGAAGAAGGTCACCGCCGAACTCATTACCGCCGCACGCGCTTTGGGCGAGCCGAGCGCGGTGGTCATTGGTGGCCCCGGCACCGCAGCACCGCTGGTTGAGGATCTCAAAGCGGCCGGCGCCGCGAAGATCTACGTCGCCGAGTCCGATGACGCGGAGAACTACCTGATCACTCCATTCGTGGACGTGCTCGAGTCGCTGATCGAATCGGCAAGCCCGGCGGCAGTACTGATTCCCGCCACCGCTGACGGTAAGGAGATTGCCGGGCTGCTTGCTGCCCGGATCGGCTCTGGGTTGCTCTGCGATGTCGTTGATATCAAGTCGGATGGCACTGCTATCCACTCGATCTTCGGCGGCGCGTTCACCGTTGAGGCGAAGTCAGAAACCGAGGTGCCGGTGATCACCGTGCGCCCCGGCGCGATCGAGCCCGCACCGGTGGCAGCGGCCGGAGAACTGATCACCGTTGCGGTGCCGGCGCCAGCAGCCAATGCCACCCGGATCGTTTCGCGTCAGCCGGCGGTGGCCGGTGATCGCCCCGAACTCACCGAGGCCGCCATCGTGGTCGCCGGCGGACGTGGTGTCGGCAGTGCTGAAAAATTCAGCGTCATCGAGGAACTGGCGGATTCGATGGGCGGCGCGGTCGGCGCCTCGCGCGCGGCTGTCGACTCCGGTTACTACCCCGGTCAGTTCCAGGTGGGTCAAACCGGAAAGACCGTGTCGCCGCAGTTGTATGTCGCCCTTGGGATTTCCGGTGCGATCCAGCATCGGGCCGGCATGCAGACCTCGAAGACCATCGTCGCGGTCAACAAGGACGAGGAGGCGCCGATCTTCGAGATCTCCGATTTCGGAATCGTCGGCGACCTGTTCAGCGTCGCACCGCAATTGGCCGAGGCGGTCAAGGCCCGCAAGGGTTAAACCCGCACTCCACGCGTCAAAAGCCCCCGAACGCCCGTGGCGTTTCGGGGGCTTTTGCGTTGAAACGTCACGTGTTGTACACCGACACATCACCCGGCCGTTGGCATTTCGCCAGACGGCGAGGCAACCGTGCAGCATATGAGCACTGCCTCTGTACTCATAGCCCCCGACCACACTGAGACCCGCCGCTCTGCCGGCCCGCGTTACACGTTGCTTCTGACCAACGACTCCGCTGACATCGAAGCCGCCCAACGGTTGCGGTACGAGGTCTTCTCCACCGAATCGGGTTTCACCCTCACCAATGACAACGGCGTGGATGCCGACCGGTTCGACGAGTTCTGCGACCACCTTCTGGTGCGCGATGACGACACCGGCGCGGTAGTCGGCTGCTACCGGATGTTGCCGCCGCCCGGTGCGATCGCGGCCGGCGGCCTGTACACCGCAACCGAGTTCGAGGTCGGCGCGCTTGACTCGCTTCGGCCGTCGATGGTGGAAATGGGTCGCGCGGTGGTGCGCATTGATCACCGCAACGGTGCAGTGGTGCTGATGATGTGGTCCGGCATCCTCGCCTACCTGGATCGGTGTGGCTATGACCACGTCATCGGGTGCGTCTCGGTGCCAACACACGGAGCGGGTGCGCCTGGCAGCGAGTTACGCGGGGTCCGTGACTTCGTGCGCAGCCGCCACGGCGCCCCTGCCGAATACACCGTCGTGCCCTACCGTCCGGTCGTGCTCGACGGCTTGGATCTGGACCAGATTGAACCCCCGGCCCGGCCGGCCCTGCCGCCACTGATGCGCGTATATCTACGACTGGGCGCGCAGATCTGCGGTGAACCCGCCCATGATCCCGAATTCGGCGTCGGGGACTTCCCGGCTCTACTGGACAAGCGACAGGCCGATATCCGGTACCTGAACCGGCTCCGGTCGGCGTCGGCGGCCGTCGGTGGGGTCAACAGCTGATGGGCTTCGTCGCGCACTCATGGTTGCCGAAAGCCCTGTGCGGTGAGTCCTGCGTGAGTGTCGGCCTCGGCGAACCGGGACACCCTGTCCTGGAGGGCATTCGGATAGTGCGCCGCCTGATAGCGGCGCTGCTGGTGTTTCCCACGCTCACCTTGCTGGCGATACCGATGCCGGGTCGACGGCGCTTCCAACGCATCTATTGCCGGATGATGCTGCGCAGCCTGGGAGTGCGAATCACATTGTCCGGCGGACCCGTTCGCAACCTGTCCGGTGTTCTGGTGGTCAGCAATCATGTGTCGTGGGTGGACGTGTTCGCGGTCGGCGCCATACTGCCCGGAGCTTTCGTCGCCCGGGCCGATCTGGCCGACTGGCCGGGCCTGGGACTTGCTGTTCGCCTGATGAACGTCATTCCGATCGAACGTGCCAGCCTGCGCCGGCTGCCCGCCGTGGTCAATGCGGTGGCGCAGCGGTTGAGCGCCGGTCGCACCGTCGTCGCCTTCCCGGAAGGCACCACCTGGTGCGGAACTGACTACGGGCCGTTCCGCCCGGCGATGTTCCAGGCGGCTGTCGATTCCGGCCGACCGGTTCAGCCGCTGCGGCTGAGCTATCACCACCGTGACGGCCGCCACTCGACCGCGACCGCATTCCTCGGCGAGGACTCACTGTGGGCGTCGCTGAACCGGATTGCCCGGGCCCGCTACACCGTGGTCGGCGTCGAGGTTCGGTGCCTGCAACTGCCCGGAACCAGTCGCCGCGACCTCGCAGCGCGCTGCGAGAGGGAAGTTCGGGGCCGCCGGCACGGCGATTACCTGCCCGAACTGGCGATCGGCGCCTAACCGGCAGACACGCTGGCCAGCCGGGCGGCTCTGGCCCGGCCGGTATCCTCAAAGGGTCATGAGCCAGAACCGGTCGGTGTATCTCGACCACGCTGCTTCCACCCCGATGCATCCCGCCGCCATCGGGGCGATGGCGGCCGCGCTGGCAATGGCGGGTAACGCGTCCTCGCTGCACACCGCCGGCCGCGCCGCGCGCCGCCGGGTGGAGGAGTCCCGCGAGACGATTGCCGCCCGCCTGGGCGCACGACCGTCGGAGGTGATCTTTACCGCGGGCGGAACCGACAGCGACAACCTGGCCGTCAAGGGCATCTACTGGGCCCGGCGCGACGCCGACCCCTCGCGACGCCGCATCATCACCACCGCGGTCGAACATCACGCGGTACTCGATGCCGTCGAGTGGCTGGCCCAGCACGAGGGCGCCGAGGTGACGTTCCTACCCACCGAGGCTGATGGGTCGGTGACCCCGGGTGCGCTTGGCGACGCATTGGCGCAGTACGGCCACGAAGTGGCTCTGGTCTCGATCATGTGGGCTAATAACGAGGTCGGCACCATAATGCCAATCGCTGAACTCGCCGCGGTAGCAGCCGAATTCGGTGTCCCGATGCATAGTGACGCCGTGCAGGCAGTCGGTCAGCTTCCCCTCGACTTCACCTCCGTCGGACTGTCGGCGATGAGCATCACCGCGCATAAGTTCGGCGGTCCCGCCGGAGTAGGCGCACTGCTGCTGCGCCGCGACGTCGACTGCGTGCCCCTGCTGCACGGGGGCGGCCAGGAGCGTGATGTCCGTTCCGGCACAGTCGATGTCGCCGGTGCTGTCGCGATGGCAGCGGCAGCGGATATCGCCGTTGGATCGCTGGAGACCACCGCTGCCCGACTGAGCGCGCTGCGGGATCGGCTGATCGACGGTGTGTTGGACTCCATCGACGAGGCACACCTCAATGGCGCGCCAGGCGCGCAACGGCTACCGGGTAACACGCACTTCACCTTCGACGGGTGCGAGGGCGATTCGCTACTGATGCTTCTGGATGCCAACGGAATCGAGTGTTCGACCGGTTCGGCCTGCACGGCAGGTGTGGCCCAGCCGTCGCACGTGCTGCTCGCGATGGGTGTCGACGCCGATCGGGCGCGCGGATCATTGCGACTGTCACTGGGACACAACAGCACCGAGGCCGACGTCGATGCCGCGCTGCGGGTGCTGCCCGCCGCGGTGACCCGGGCGCGGCAGGCCGCGCTGGCGAGTTCTTCGGCGGGCGTGTCGCGATGAGGGTGCTGGCCGCGATGAGTGGCGGCGTCGACTCCTCGGTGGCGGCTGCCCGCATGGTCGACGCCGGTCACGAGGTGGTCGGTGTGCACCTGGCGCTGTCGCGGGCGCCCGGCACGCTGCGGACCGGTTCGCGCGGCTGCTGCTCCAAGGAGGACGCCGCTGACGCACGTCGCGTCGCCGATATCCTCGGAATTCCCTTCTACGTCTGGGATTTCGCCGATCGCTTCGAACACGATGTGATCGAGGATTTCGTCGACTCCTACGCCCGTGGTGAGACCCCGAATCCGTGTGTGCGCTGCAACGAGCGGATCAAGTTCTCCGCACTGTCCGCCAAGGCGCTGGCGCTGGGTTTCGACGCCGTGGCCACCGGCCACTACGCCCGGCTGTCGCAGGCCCGGCTGCGCCGCGCCGTCGACGCCGACAAGGATCAGTCCTACGTGCTCGCGGTGCTGACTGCAGACCAGTTGCGGCATGCCGCATTCCCGGTGGGAGACACCCCCAGGCCGGAGATTCGGGTGGAGGCCGCCCGCCGTGGACTGGCGGTGGCCGACAAGCCCGACAGCTATGACATCTGCTTCATTCCCTCCGGAGATACCCAGGCCTTCCTCGGGGCGCGGATCGGCGTCAGGTCCGGTTCCGTGGTCGACGCCGGCGGCACGGTGCTGGCACAACACGACGGTGTGCACGGCTTCACCGTGGGGCAGCGTAAGGGCCTCGGTATCGCCGGGCCCGGTCCTGATGGTCAGCCGCGCTACGTCACGGCCATCGACGCCGAATCGGGCACGGTGCTCGTCGGTGCGGCCAGTGACCTCGACGTGTGGTCGCTGACCGGTGTGCGGCCGGTCTTCACCTCCGGTGTCGAACCCGACGGGTTGATCGACTGCGAGGTTCAGGTGCGCGCGCACGGGGGCGTGGTGGGTGCGATCGCCGGACTGGCCGGGGACCGGTTGCAGGTGACATTGCGTGAGCCGTTGCGCGGGGTGGCGCCCGGCCAGACCATGGTGCTCTATCGGCCCGACCCGTCCGGTGATGAAGTCATCGGCAGTGCCACCCTCGTCACGACGCCTCGGTGAGTGTTTTCGCGGTAGCGACCGGAGTGGGTTCATGGCCCGGTTCGACGCCGCGGGAGGCCGTCGAGATCGTCATCGGTGAACTACACCGCCTGCCGCACCTGGTGGAACTTCCCGATCGTGGTGTGGGCGCTGACCTGATCGGGCGGGCCGGGGGGCTCCTGGTCGATATTGCGATCGACACCGTCACCCGGGGCTACCGGATCGCGGCGCGCCCCGGCGCGGTGATGCGGAGAGCGCGCAGCCTGCTCGATGAAGACATCGACGCACTCGAAGAGGCATGGGAGAAGGCCGGAGGCTCTGATCGGGTGGTCAAGGTGCAGGCGCCCGGCCCGATCACGCTGGCCGCCCAGTTGGAACTGGCCAACGGCCACCGGGCGATCACCGACGCCGGGGCCGTGCGCGATCTGACAGCGTCGCTCGCCGAGGGTGTCTCGCGGCACCGCGCCGAGGTGGCGCGGCGACTGTCGACGACGGTCGTGGTGCAATTCGACGAGCCACTGCTGGCGGTCGCGCTGGCCGGCCGGCTCACCGGAGTGACGGCCCTGAGCACAGTTCATCCCGTCGATGAGACCCGATTCATCAGTCTGCTCGACGAATGTGTAGCTGCGGTCGGCGGTGAAACGATGCTGCACAGCTGCGCGGCGCAACTGCCGTGGAAAGCGTTGCGGCGCAGCACGATCAGTGCGGTATCGCTGGACGTCGGCACCCTCAGTGCCGGCGACCTCGATGGGCTGGGGGAATTCGTCGACTCCGGCCGCACGGTGGTGCTGGGCGTGGTCCCCGCGCTAGCCCCGGTCCGGCCGCCCTCGGTCGAAGAACTGGCTGCGGCGGCCGTCGCCGTCACCGATCGGCTCGGCTTTGCACGCGCGGTATTACGCGACCGGATAGGGGTCAGCCCGGCCTGCGGGCTTGCCGGCGCCTCCGAAGCATGGGCACGTTCAGCAATCGGGCTCGCCCAGCGCGTTGCCGATGTGATGGCCAGCGAGCCGGAGTCGATCTAAGCGTTATCGAGTCCGCGTCCTGCCCTGATTGCGCTGGTAGCGCGTTACGATGCCGACATGTCGGGCGCCGCAGACTTCGCTTCCGGGTGGCCAACGGCGCCGATCCCCGCGCGGGTACCGAGTGCGGTCGAGCCACGCTGGCCTACTCCAGGCGGACCACTGGGGGTTGCCGCTGCCTGGTCGAGGTGGCTGATATTCGGCACTGTCGTGCTGGTGGGTGCGCATTTCGCCGGGCTGCCCGCGATCACCGGTCCGGTCGCACTGGTCGTCGCCGGGCTGGGATTCCTGGCCGGCGTGCCGCACGGTGCAGCCGATCACGTGATGGCCGCGCGCCTATCCGGTGGCCGATCCATGGTGGGCATCGCTGCGGCCTACGCCGGTATGGCGGCCGCAGCGTGGGCGCTGTTGGAGTGGGGCGGGCTGCCCGCGCTGATCGTGGTGGTTGCACTCAGTGCGGTGCACTTCGGACTGGGTGAACTCGAGGTCTGCCGCCAGCTGACCGGCTGGCAGCCTGGGAGATTGGTTGCGATCGCAATCGCAATCGCCGGCTGTGGGGCGCTGGTTCTGCCGCTGGCACGTTCCGGCGAACAGCTGACCGGCGTGGCCGCCGCCATCTCGCCGGGTCTGGCGCCCTTGATCAGCGGGCAACCGCTGGAGATGACGCTGGCCGGGATGTGGTTGGCCGCCGCCGTGGTCGCGGTCGTCGCCGCGGTCTGGTCCGGTCACGTCCGGGTCGCACTCGACATCGTTCTCGTCGGCGCATTGGGCATGCTCGCCCCGCCGTTGGTCGCATTTGCCGCGTGGTTCGGTGGCTGGCACGCGATACGGCACTGCGCGCGCATGCTGACCGTCGAACCGGATTGCGCGGCGCTGGTGAGTTCGGGTCGAAATCGCGCGGCGGTCCTGCGGTTGATCCGACTCGCCGCATTGCCCTCGGTTGCCGCACTGACAACGGTGCTGGCTCTCGGTTGGATCACGGTGACGGCATCAGATCCCACGGTGGTCGTGGCGGAGATCCTGCGCTTGCTGCTGGCCCTCACGGTGCCGCACATGGTGGTGGTGTGGTGGCTCGACCGGGCCACCGGTTAGCGGTACAGCTTGTTCAGCGGTATCGGGTGTTAACGGTACGGGGGCGCCGTCACGTCTTCTGGTCGGTCACGATCGGCCGCAGGCCGGGCCCGAGGTAGTACAGGAGGAGCAGGGCGTTGAGCACCAAGACGAGGCGTACGTCGATCGTGATGGCGACGATAGCGATGACCGGGAATACGACGGTTGCGAGGCCGTAGCGCAGAAAAAGCCGCCGTACTTCCTGCTCCGGTACCGGCGAGCGATTCAGACCGGCGGAAAAAATGTGATAGCAGATCAGAAATCGACTGATTGCCATGCCCTCCATGATGAACGTATAGACGAGCACCGCGGTATGTGCGTCGGCACCACTGAGCAATACGTAGTCGGCGTAGGTGGCGGTTGCGTACGGGATGGCGGCGACGAACAGAAGCAGAAGCAGGTTGTAGAGCATGAGTCGCCGGTCGACGGTGTTGGTGAGCGTGAGCAGGTAATGGTGGTTGAGCCAGATCACGCCAATGATGAAGAAGCTGAGGACGTAGGCCGCGAACGACGGCCACTGTTCTCGGATCTGGGTTGCCAGTGGGACCTTCGAGCGGACTCCGGCGTGAAGGTTGAAGGCCAACAGCGTGATTGCGACCGCGAGTACGCCATCGCTGAAGGCCTCAAGGCGGCCCTTTCCCATGTGTCTACCCTCTCACGGGTTCTATGAATGCTGTACGAGACCGAATTGCCGCATGGGTGCGTCGGCGCCGTGGGCTAGCCTGCCAGAGTGGCTCCCGATGGTCCGGAAATCGATCCGATCAATCCCGATATCCGCCGCCGCTGGCAGGAATTGTCCGACGAGGTGCGCGAGCACCAGTTCCGGTACTACATCAAAGACGCACCCATTGTCTCTGACGCGGAATTCGACACTCTGTTCAACGAACTCGTCGCACTCGAGGAGCGCTACCCGGAACTTCGGGTGGCGGACTCGCCCACCCAACTGGTCGGCGGGGCCGGTTTCGCCACCGAGTTCACCTCGGCCGAGCATTTGGAGCGCATGCTCAGCTTGGATGACGTATTCGACGCCGACGAGTTGGCAGCGTGGTCAGTCCGGGTGGAGGCCGAACTCGGGCCGGATCCGAACTACCTCTGCGAGCTGAAGGTCGACGGTGTGGCGATCGCTTTGGTCTACCGCGACGGCCGCCTGGAACGCGCCGCGACCCGCGGTGACGGCCGCGTCGGCGAGGACGTCACGCTCAATGCCCGCGCCATCGACGACATCCCCCAGATACTCACCGCGGCACAGGGATTCCCGATCCCCGAGGTCCTCGAAGTCCGCGGCGAGGTCTTCTTCATGGTCGCAGACTTCGCTAGCCTGAACGCCAGCTTGGTCGAGGACGGCAAGGCGCCCTTCGCCAATCCGCGCAACAGCGCAGCCGGGTCGCTGCGGCAGAAGAATCCGGCCGTCACCGCGCGGCGCCCGCTTCGGATGATCTGCCACGGCCTGGGCTACACGGAAGGCTTTGCGCCCGAGACACTGCACGACACCTTTCTGGCGCTGAAGGCCTGGGGGTTGCCGGTCTCCGAACACACCACCCGGGTGGCCGGCCTGGCCGCGGTGGGAGAGCGCATCGAGTACTGGGGTCAGCGTCGGCATCAGATCGAGCACGAGATCGACGGCGTGGTGGTCAAAGTCGACGACTTCGCCCAACAACGACGCCTCGGCGCCACCAGTCGCGCCCCGCGGTGGGCGGTGGCATACAAGTACCCGCCGGAGGAGGCCCAGACCCGACTGCTCGACATCAGGGTCAGCGTCGGCCGCACCGGACGGGTAACGCCGTTCGCCTTCATGACCCCGGTGCGCATCGCCGGGTCCACCGTCGGGATGGCGACGCTGCATAACGCCTCCGAGGTTAAACGCAAAGGCGTACTGATCGGCGACACGGTAATGATCCGCAAGGCCGGTGACGTGATCCCCGAGGTGCTGGGCCCGGTTGTCGATCTGCGCGACGGCACCGAGCGGGATTTCGTCATGCCCACCCACTGCCCGGAATGCGGCACCCTGCTGGCTCCGGCCAAGGAGGGCGACGTCGACATTAGGTGCCCCAACTCCCGATCCTGCCCGGCGCAGTTGCGGGAGAGGGTGTTTCACCTCGCCGGCCGTGGCGGACTCGACGTCGAGGGCCTCGGTTATGAGGCGGCCGGCGCGCTGTTGGGCGCACACATCATCACCGACGAAGGCGACCTATTCACCCTCACCGCCGACGATCTGCTGCGCTGCGAATTCTTCACGACCAACAAGGGTGTCCTCTCGGCCAACGGCGCACGGCTACTCACAAATCTGCAGCAGGCGAAGGATCGGCCGCTGTGGCGAATCCTGGTGGCACTGTCCATCCGCCATGTCGGTCCAACCGCGGCGCGTGCGCTGGCGACGGCGTTGGGCAGCCTGGAGGCCATCATGGCTGCGAGCGAGGAACAACTCGCGGAGGTTGAAGGTGTCGGCCCCACCATTGCGGCGGCACTGCGCGAGTGGTTCGACGTGGATTGGCACCGCGCGATCGTCGACAAGTGGCGCGCGGCCGGTGTGCGGATCGCCGATGAGCGCGATGCCGACATCTCCCCAACGCTGGCCGGGCTGACCATCGTGGTGACCGGCTCGCTGACCGGGTTCTCCCGCGATGAGGCCAGGGAGGCCATCATCATTCGCGGCGGCAAGGCGGCCGGGTCGGTATCGAAGAAGACGTCATTCGTGGTGGCCGGTGATGCGCCCGGTTCGAAATATGACAGGGCCGTCGAACTGGGTGTCCCGATCCTTGACGAGGACGGCTTCCGATCGCTACTCGCGGACGGCCCGTCCGCTTAACGCAAGATGCTCGCGATAATCCCGGCCAGATAGCCCAGTCTGGCCACTTCCGACGGCCGGAAGTGCGGCCCACCCGGACGTCCCAGCACTATCGCGGTGGTGGGTTCGCCCAGCGGTGCGGCGGCCAACGTGGTGTCCATATCGCGCCACAGTTGCGGCACCCACTCTTCGGTGGCATCGAGTGCGGTGGCGTGGCTCAGCGGCATCCACGGCGTGGCGGCGGTCTGGGTCTCCGGGGCTCCATGGCTGCTGGCGATTCGACGGGAACTGCCGTCGGCGAAGCCCACCACGGTGCACCAGCCCACCCGAAGTACCCGCGGGGCCTCGTCGACGAGAACCTGAAGTTTCTCGCGCCGGTCGCCGGCGGCCGCGACCCGGTCGATGAGCTCGAGCTCACGGTGGGCTTCCAGCAGACCCGTGTGCGGCCGGATGGCTTCCACTCGCACGCCGTTGAGTGCCTCGGCCGCGGTGATCAACATGTCCGGCATCGCCCCGGTCGGCAGATCGATCACGAGATCGTCGACCGCATAGCCCAACCCCCGGTCGACGACATCCAGCGACAGGATGTCCGCCCCCACCGACCCGAGGGCGACCGCGAGCGACCCGAGGCTGCCGGGGCGGTCATCCAGCTGAACCCTCAGTAGATAGGACGGCACGCGCTCAACCCTTACACAGGTGGCGGGGGTCGGCATGTCGGCGGCTAATGCGCAGCTAGGCTGCTCACCGTGTCCACGATCTCCCCCGATGAGGTGGCCCGGCTGGCCAAGCTGGCCCGCCTCGCCCTGACCGACTCCGAACTGATCAGCTTCGCCGGCCAGATCGACGCGATCCTGGGCTATGTCGGCCAGATCCAGGCTGTGGATGTCACCGGCGTCAGCGCCACGGAGAACCCGGTCAAGGGGAAGGCGGACGTCAACGTCACCCGTGCGGATGTGGTGGCGCAGAGCCTGACCCAGGCCGAGGCGCTGGCCGAAGCACCGTCGGTGGTCGACGAACGGTTCGCGGTGCCGCAAATCCTGTGGGAAGAGACGTGAGTACAGATATCGTCCGCCTCGACGCCGCGACCCTGGGCGCCAAGATCGCCGCCAAGGAGCTGAGCTCGGTCGAGCTCACCCAGGCCTGCCTGGATCAGATCGCCGCCACCGACGAGCGTTACCACGCCTTCCTGTATGTGGCTGCCGATCAGGCGCTGGCCACCGCCGCTCACGTCGACGCCGCCGTCGCCGCCGGGGAAGTGCTGCCCTCACCGCTGACCGGGGTTCCGTTGGCGCTCAAGGACGTCTTCACGACCACCGATATGCCGACCACCTGTGGATCGAAAATCCTCGAGGGCTGGGTGTCGCCGTACGACGCGACGGTCACCGCACGCATCCGGGCCGCCGGCATCCCGATCCTCGGCAAGACCAATATGGACGAGTTCGCGATGGGCTCGTCGACGGAGAACTCCGCCTTCGGCCCGACCCGCAACCCGTGGGATACCGACCGCGTTCCCGGTGGCTCCGGCGGCGGCAGCGCGGCTGCACTTGCGGCGTTCCAGGCTCCGCTGGCCATCGGCTCCGATACCGGCGGCTCGATCCGCCAACCCGCCGCGCTGACAGCGACCGTCGGGGTGAAGCCCACCTACGGAACCGTGTCCCGCTACGGCCTGGTGGCCTGCGCTTCATCGCTGGATCAGGGCGGACCGTGTGCGCGCACGGTGCTCGACACCGCACTGCTGCACGAGGTGATCGCCGGATACGACCCGCGCGATTCGACGTCGTTGTTCGCGGCGCGTCCGGAGGTGGTGGCTGCGGCCCGGGAAGGCGCCACGCAAGACCTCACGGGTGTACGGATCGGGGTGGTGAAACAGTTGCGCAGCGGCGCGGGTTACCAGCCGGGCGTCCTGGCTTCCTTCAACGCCGCCGTCGAGCAACTCGCCGCCCTCGGTGCGGACATCAGTGAGGTCGACTGCCCGCATCTGGACTACTCGCTGTCGGCCTACTACCTGATCCTGCCCTCGGAGGTATCGAGCAACCTGGCCCGATTCGACGCGATGCGGTACGGATTGCGGGTCGGCGACGACGGCAGCCACAGCGCTGAGGAGGTGATGGCGCTGACGCGAGCGGCCGGCTTCGGCCCGGAAGTCAAGCGCCGCATCATGATTGGCACCTACGCGCTATCAGCCGGTTACTACGACGCCTACTACAACCAGGCGCAGAAGGTCCGCACGCTGATCGCCCGCGATCTCGACGAGGCCTACGAATGCGTCGACGTGCTGGTGTCCCCGGCGACGCCGACCACCGCGTTCCGGCTCGGGGAGAAGGTCGACGACCCGCTGGCGATGTACCTGTTCGATCTGTGCACGCTGCCACTGAATCTGGCCGGGCACTGCGGGATGTCGGTTCCCTCGGGCCTGTCGCCGGATGACAATCTACCGGTGGGCCTGCAGATCATGGCCCCGGCGCTGGCCGATGACAGGCTCTACCGGGTGGGTGCGGCCTATGAAGCGGCCCGCGGGCCATTGCCATCGGCGATCTGATCGGCAAGGATCGGTTATGGGCAAGACGCTGATTTTCGGACACAAGAACCCGGATACCGACTCAATCTGCTCGGCGCTGGCCTATGCGGATCTGAAAACGAAAATCGGCGCCGATGTCGAGGCGGTGCGACTCGGTGCGGTGAGCGCCGAGACCCAGTTCGTGCTGGATACGTTCACAACGGAGGCGCCGCGATTGGTGGAGTCGGTGGCCGGCGAGGCAACGCAGGTCATTCTCGTCGATCACAATGAGCGCCAG
>JAPLAO010000219.1 GCA_026393245.1 Mycobacterium sp.
CGCACCAGCGCAGAGCGGTTGGACGCACCCCAGGACGCCGCCGTCGGCGCCTCGCCGCCGTGCACCAACCGCTTGTAGGAGTTCACCCACTGATTGGTCACCGCGCTAATCTCGCTGGCGTGCTCAAGAATTCCGGCGATGAACGACTTCGCGACATCCGAGAGTTGCAGCGGGTCATCAGCGCTGTGGAAGGCGTTGGTCTCGCCCTCGAATAAGCTCATATGGGTGTGCATGGCCGAGCCGGCATATTCAGCGAAAGGCTTGGGCATGAACGACGCGCGCACACCCTCGGCGAGCGCGACCTCCTTGACGACGTAGCGGAACGTCATCACGTTGTCGGCCATCGACAGCGCATCGGCGTAGCGCAGGTCGATCTCCTGCTGACCCGGTGCGCCCTCGTGGTGGCTGAACTCCACCGAGATGCCCATCTGCTCCAGGGCGTCAATGGCGTGGCGGCGGAAGTGCGGTGCCGAGTCGTGCACCGCCTGATCGAAGTAGCCGCCGTTGTCGGCGGGCACCGGCACCGAGCCGTCGTACGGTCCCGGCTCCAAGAGGAAGAACTCGATCTCCGGGTGCACGTAGCAGGAGAATCCCAGATCACTGGCCTTGGCGAGTTGGCGGCGCAGCACATGACGGCTGTCCGCCCACGACGGCGATCCGTCGGGCATGGCGATATCGCAGAACATCCGCGCGGAGTGGTGCTGGCCGCCACTCGTCGTCCACGGCAGCACCTGGAACGTCGACGGATCAGGCCGCGCGACGGTGTCGGACTCGAAGACCCGGGCGAAGCCTTCGATCGAGGATCCGTCGAATCCGATGCCCTCCTCGAAGGCGCCCTCGAGTTCAGCCGGAGCGATCGCCACCGACTTGAGATAGCCCAGCACATCGGTGAACCACAGCCGAACGAAGCGGATATCCCGTTCTTCCAGCGTGCGCAGGACGAATTCCTTTTGCCGGTCCATGGTTTGAGCCTAGGCAGCGGCTGTTAACTCCGTGTTACGTCGGCAGGGACGGTCCCGAAATACAGCGCGCAAACCATTCCTCGGCGGTCTGGGTGGCGCCGGGATAGCCGAAAACCAACCGTCCGGTCCCGTCGAGATGGAAAACGTTCCGAAACTCGCGGTTGAATCGCGTCTCGGGTTGCGGTTCGCCGAACGCCTCCACCGGTGTCACGGACATGGCGGCGTCGCATCCCCGGGACTGGGCGGTTCGATCAAGCCGTTCCCGGAACCGACGCCCTTGACCCCGGGGATCCACCGGGCGTTGCCCCTGCAGTTGCAACCAGGTACTCATCCGGACCAACTCGCCGTCGTCGGTGATCCCCAGGGCACCATCCTCGGTGATCCCGAAATCGAGTGCCTTGGCACCCAACCGCCATACCGTCCGTCCCGCGACGACCCGGTAACCACCACGGCCGAACGGCAGCCAGCCCAGGACTCCGGTCGTCAACGAAACCGCGAGGGCCTTCCCACGGTTCAGTGTCCGCAAGTCGGGAAGCCCAGCGCTGGCAGCTTCCCGGAGCAACCCGCAGGCAATCGCCGCACGCTCATCAACCGATCCCGCGTTCCCGACCGTCCGGTCGTCCATACGACTTTCCCCATGCCCCCGACGAAAAATAAACCGCGGTACCGGATCATGCACGGCTACCGGGTAATAGAGGCGAGGCTAGCAGCGCAGGTCGCCCGGCACCACGCGATCGACGAAGTAGCTCATCACCGCATCGTCAACGCACGCGTCGCCGTCGAAAACGGCCGTGTGCTGCGTGCCGTCGAACGTGATCAGGGGTGCGCGCAATTGGCGAGCCAGGTCCACCCCGGCCTGATACGGCGTCGCCGGATCGTGGGTGGTCGACACCACGACCGCGCTCCCGGGCGGCGCCGGAGATGCCGAGTGCGGAGTCGAGGTCGGCGGCACCGGCCAGAACGCACAAAGATCGCGGGGGGCGAATCCGGTGAACAGCCCGTAGGAGGAGAACGGTGCGAGTACACGCATCCGCCGATCGGCATCGGCCCACACCGCCGGGTCAGCCGGCGTGGGGGCGTCGACGCATCTGATCGCGTTGAACGCGTCCTGGCCGTTGTCGTAGTGGCCGTCGTCGTCACGGCCCTGGTAGTCGTCGGCGAGCATCAGTAGCGCGTCAGCCTTGGTGCCGCGGGCCAGACCGAGCAGACCTCGGGTGAGGTACTTCCAATACTGCGGCGTGTACAGCGCGTTGAAGGTCCCGATGAGGGCGTCGGCGTATCCCAGTCCGCGGGGATCGGCGGTGACAGCGGGCTTGGCGACCAGCGGATCCACCAGTTGGTGGTAGCGGTTCGAAAACTGTGCCGGGTCGGTGCCCAGTGGGCAGTCCGACGACGTGGCACAGTCGGCGGCGTAGTCGTTGAAGGCCACCTGGAAGCCCGCCATTTGCTTGACCAGCGAGTCGATCGGATTCTCGGTGGGGTCGATGGCACCGTCGAGAACCATGGCGCGCACCCGGGTCGGGAACCGTTGCAGGTACGCCGTGCCCAGTTCGGTGCCGTAGCTGAAGCCGAGGTAGTTGATCTGATCCTCGCCGAGCGCCTGACGAACCGCATCCATATCCTTTGCCGCAGAATCGGTTCCGACACCGGCAAGGAAGGCCTTGCCCATCCGATCCAGGCATTGCTGTGCCAGTGAACGGTTGAGTTGCTCGATGGCCGCAACGCCGGCAGGGCTGTAGTCGACCATCGGGTCACGACGCCACGCGTCGAACTCCGCGTCGGTGCGGCAACGTAGTTCCGGCGTGGAGTGCCCGACGCCGCGCGGGTCGAACCCGACCAGATCGAAGTGTTCGGTGATCGGACCGTCGGAGAGTATGTCGGACATATTGACCACGAGATCGACCGCGGACGCGCCCGGCCCGCCGGGATTCATCAACAGCACCCCAACCCGGCGCCCCCGAGCCGGAATCTTGATGACGGCCAACTGTGCCTGCGCCCCGGTTGGATCGGCATCGTCGACCGGCACCGGCACCGTGGTGCACACCGCGGTGGGCAGATAGGCGTCGGCGATGAACCGGTCGCAACTCCCCCACGCCGGTTGCGGCGGCGTCTGGTCGGTTCCGGGCGCCGCATCGGCCGGTCCCGCCATCATCCCCACCGTCAGCACGGCACAGAAGAACAGCGCCGAGCCGATTCGACCCGTGCGTCTCATGATCGACATCGTGGCACGGCACGCCTCGCGAGAGCAGCGCCCGACGGTCACGCCTCGGTATCGGAAGTGCAGCGGTTCAGCAGGTGGAGTCGGGCGGTGGCAACGTCAGATCGATCAGGTAGGCGGCGGCGTAGTTGTCGACGCACGTGTTGCTCTGGAACACCACCGTGTGCTGAGTTCCGTTGAAGGTCAACAACGCTCCGCCGAGTTGCTTGGCCAGATCCACACCGGCCTGATACGGCGTGGCCGGGTCGCCGGTCGTGGAAACCACCAGAACCGACGGCAGGCCGGGTGCCACCACAGTGTGCGGGGTGCTCGTCGGAGGCACCGGCCAGAACGCACACGCACTCATCGGGGCGTGGCCGGTGAACTCCCCGAAGCTCATGAACGGAGCCACCTCACGCAGCCGGCGATCCTCCTCAACAGCCTTGGCGCTGTCGGTGATCGGGGGCTGATCGACGCAGTTCACGGCGACCCTCGCATCGGTGGCATTGGTGTAGCGGCCCTGTGGGTCGCGGCGCATGTACATATCGGCCAGTGCCAGCATGGTGTCGCCCCGGCCCTCGGTCATCTCGGTCAGGCCCCGGGTCAGGTGCTTCCACAGGTTCGGCGAGTACAGCGCCATGATGGTGCCGACGAGAGCGTCACCGTAGGACAGCCCGCGCGGATCCCGGGTCGGAAGCGGTGTGTCCACCAACGGATTGACCAGGCTTCGGTAGACCTCGACGGCCTTGTCCGGGTCGGTCCCCAGCGGACAGTTGGTGTCCTGGGCGCAGTCCGCGGCGTAGTCGTTGAACGCCTTCTGGAACGCCTCGGCCTGGTCGATATCGGCCTGGATCGGATCGGCATTGGGGTCGACGGCGCCGTCGAGGATCATCGCTCGCACCTTGTCCGGGTAGGCCTCCGCGTAGGCCGCGCCGATCCGGGTGCCATAGGAGTAGCCGAGGTAATTCAGCTTGTCATCGCCGACTGCCGCGCGAAGGGCATCGAGATCCTTGGCGACGTTGGCGGTGCCGACGTTGGCCAGGAACTCGGGGCCCATCTTGTCGATGCAGCGTTGGATGAAGGCCTTGGTGTCACTCTCGATCCGCGCTACGCCTTCGGGGCTGTAGTCCACCTGCGGGTCGGCCCGCAACCGGTCGTTATCGGCATCGGAGTTGCACCACACCGACGGCGTGGACGCGCCGACTCCGCGAGGGTCGAAACCGACCAGGTCAAAACGCTCATGCATATCGCGCGGCAATCCCTCAACGATGCCACTGGCCGCCTCGATCCCGGACTCGCCCGGGCCGCCGGGGTTGATGATCAGCGATCCGATCTTCTGGCCGGTGGCCGGAAACCGGATCAGTGCCAGCGTGGCCGCGTCGCCGTCGGGTTTGTCGTAGTCGACCGGCACGGCGATCTTGCCGCACTGTGCGCCCGCCGGAACGGGCATCGAGTCGCCGCCGCCTCCGGACCGCTCGCAGGGGCCCCACTGCACCGACTGCCCGATCTGTGGTGCGGCCAACACAGCCGTACCCGGAACCACGGTGCTGCAGCCGCTCGACGAGAGCATGGCGGCCAGAGCGGGAAGCACCAGTGCGGCGCGTGCCGTGCGGGTGCGTTGGTACAGCTTCATTGCAACCATGCTGCCACGTTCACCCGATGCCGCCGGTAGCGGCGCGTCGGTTCGGCGTTACCGTCGCCGGGATTTGGTGGCCGCCAACAGCTCTTTCATGCCCGAGGCGAAATCGTCCGCCATCTCCGCCAGATCAGGCAGCAATTCCGGGCAGGAGATCAGGCCGACGTTGAGCTTCCCGTTGAGCGACATGACCGTGATGTTCAGGCCGGCCCCGTGGAAGATCGGCCCCAGCGGGTACATCGCGTCCACCTCGGCGCCCAGGAAGTACAGCGGAATCTGTGGTCCGGGAACATTCGAGACCACCAGGTTGTGAACGGGCGACTCGGTCAGCCGACTACGCGCGTAGACCCGCATCGCCACGCCGAATACCGCCGGCCCCGCGAACTGACTCCAGTCCTGCAGCAGCGTGGCCCCGATCGCCGCGCTGTGTTCCTTGGCGTTGGTGTTGTCCTGTGCGATCGCCCGCAACCGTTCGCCCGCGTCCTCGATCTGGGTCTCCAGGTTGGAGAACATGCCCGAAACCTGGTTGCGGCCCGGCCGGTCCGAGCGGTCGTGCACCGACACCGGCACCATGGCCACCAGGGAGGCCTCCGGCAATTCGCCACGGTCGAGCAGGTACTTGCGCAGCACCCCGGACACCAGGGCCATCACCACGTCGTTGACCTTGACACCGAAGTGGTCCTTGACCTTTTTGATGTCGGTGAAGTCGAGTTGGGCGAACGCCACGTTGCGGTGTGCGGTGATGCTCGCGTTGAACGGGGTCTGCGGCGCACCGAAGGGCGACGCCATCGAACGGCCGCCGGCCGCCCGGCGCACGGATTCGACCACCGTGGTCACCGTCTCCGGCAGGACCTTGGTCGCCAGGCTTACAGGGCGGGAGACGAACCGGCCCAGCCCGCCGAGGGCGATCCGAAGCGGATTCACATCAGCACTGCCCGGCACCGGAACCGGCGGTGGCGCCTCGGGTTCGACCGAACACAACTGCGACATCAGGTTGGCGCCGGTGACACCGTCGACGGCCGCGTGGTGCACCTTCGTCAGAACCGCCATCCGGCCACCCTTGCGGGCGTCGGTTCCGCCAAGACCCTCGATCGCCCACATCTCCCACAGTGGGTGCCGACGGCCCAGGGGCAGTGCCGCCAGGTGGCCGCAGACTTCAGCCAACTCGGCCCGGCCACCCGGCGCGGGCAGGCCGATGCGGTGCAGGTGGCGTTGAACGTCGAAGTGTTCGTCCTCCACCCACACCGGGTGGTCGAGGTTCAGAAAGCTGTTAGCCAGTTTCTCCCGGAAGGTCGGGATCGCCGTGATGCGCAGCGCCAGTTCATCGCGCAGACGTTCGAAGCTGTAGCCACCCGGAATGGTGGACGCGTCCAACTCCAGCACCGAGCACACATGCAAGGGCTGAGTCGGGGTCTCCAGATAGAGGAAGCTGGCATCGAGCCCGCTCAGCCGTTGCAGTTGACGCATGACGCGATGGTAAGGCCGACGATCCCGCCCTGAGAGTGAACGTGCAAACCCGTCAGATCGCCATCGATTCCCGTTCTTTGCTGTGAGAAAAGGCACTCCGCCGCAGCACCCGTTGCGGCCGCGCTGGTGGCACAATCAAATAGTCACCACGAACCCGGGGACCTGGATCAGGCCACGAGGATCGACCCGACAAACACTGAGGAATAGCCATGTCAGAGCAGACGCTTTATGGCGGACCGGCCGCATCGGCGCCCATCGAACCGCGCACCAGGATCCGCACGCACCACCTGCAGCGGATGAAGACCGAAGGCCACAGGTGGGCCATGCTTACCGCCTACGACTTCTCCACCGCTCGACTCCTCGACGAGGCCGGCATCCCCGTGCTGCTGGTGGGCGACTCCGCCGCCAACGTCATCTACGGCTACGACACCACCCTGCCGGTCACGGTGGACGAGATGATCCCCCTGGTGCGGGGCGTGGTCCGCGGCGCTGAGCACGCACTCGTGGTCGCCGACCTTCCGTTCGGCAGTTACGAAGGCGGACCCGCGCAAGCGTTGGTCACCGCAACGCGATTCCTCAAGGAGTCCGGCGCGCACGCGGTCAAACTCGAGGGCGGCGAGCGCGTCGCCGAGCAGATCGCGACGCTGACCGCCGCCGGCATCCCGGTGATGGCTCACATCGGGTTCACCCCGCAGAGCGTCAACAGCCTCGGCGGCTTCCGGGTGCAGGGCCGTGGCGACGGTGCAGAGCAGACCGTTCACGACGCCATTGCGGTCCAGGAGGCCGGGGCGTTCGCAGTGGTCATGGAGATGGTGCCGGCCGAATTGGCCACCCAGATCACCGGCAAGCTGACTATCCCGACGATCGGTATCGGCGCGGGCCGCAACTGCGACGCCCAGGTGCTGGTGTGGCAGGACATGGCCGGGCTCACCAACGGCAAGACGGCGAAGTTCGTCAAGCGTTTCGGCGACGTCGGTGGCGAACTGCGCCGCGCGGCAATGCAGTACGCCGACGAGGTCGCCAGCGGGGCGTTTCCCGCCGAGGAGCACAGCTTCTGACCGACGCGCCGGGCGCGACAGGCAGGCCGTCATGTTCACTTGAGTGTGCGACCCTGACCGCCGAACGAATGCCGGTGGATCCACGTGAAGGAGAAAATGGCGAAGGCTGGTGGCTCGTCCCGTCACGTCGAAGTCGAACGAAAGTTTGACGTCGAGGGGGCCACAGTGCTGCCGTCCTTCGCTGGGCTCTGGGCGGTGACGCGAACCGAGCGGTTACCGACGCAGATTCTCGAAGCCGTGTACTTCGACACCGCTGCACACGATCTGGCCACCAATCGGGTGACGCTGCGTCGCCGTACCGGTGGACCCGACGCCGGCTGGCACCTCAAGTTGCCGTCCGGCCCAGAGTCCCGCACCGAGGTGCGTTCGCCACTGGGATCCGGAACCGGCGCCGCCGACGTGCCCGCGGAACTGCTCGATGTCGTGCTGGCGATCGTGCGCGACCGCCCCCTGGTTCCGGTTGCCCGCATCGCCACTCGTCGCGACGTCACCATGATCCACGGCGTCGGCGGTACCGCGCTGGCCGAGTTCTGTGACGATCAGGTCAGTGCGGCGCGGATGGATCCGGCCGACGGCAGCCCCGTTGACGAGCAACGGTGGCGGGAGTGGGAACTCGAACTGGTCGACGGCGAGGTCGACGACGCCGCGGTGCTGCTGGACCGATTGGGCAACCGACTGCTGGACGCCGGCGCCACCCCGGCCGGTCACGGCTCGAAACTGGCCAGGGTGCTTGGGGATTCGACTCCCGACCGCCCAGAACCGCCGACTGATCCGGTGCACCGGGCGGTCGCCGAACAGGTCGGGCGCATGCTGGTGTGGGACCGCGCGGTACGTGCCGACAGTCACGACGCGGTGCACCAGATGCGGGTGGCAACTCGTCAGATCCGGAGTCTGCTGCAGGCGGCTGAGGATCAATTCGGTCTCACCGATGACGCATGGGTGCTGGGCGAATTGCGTGAGCTTGCGGCCGTACTGGGCACCGCTCGCGACGCCGAGGTGCTCGCCGAGAAATATGCCAACGCACTGGACGGCATTGCGCCCGAACTCGTGCGTGGGCCGGTACGGGAGCGACTCGTCGACGGCGCCCGCCGCCGGTATCAAACCGGGTTGCGCAGATCGTTGACGGCGATGCGCTCAGCCCGCTACTTCAGGCTGCTCGACGCCCTGGACGGCTTGGTAGTGACGCGACCACCGGCCGCTGAAGCCGACCGACCGCCGGCAAGCATCGCCTCGAGCTACCGCAAGGTCCGCAACGCCACCAAGACTGCTCGGGCCGCAGAGGGAGCGGCCCACGATGATGCATTGCACCGAATCCGCAAGGCAGCCAAGCGACTTCGCTATGTCGCGGCAGCCACCGGTGACGCGGGCGTCGCGAGCCGATCGAAGACCATCCAGACCCTGCTCGGCGATCACCAGGACAGCGTGGTCAGCCAGATGCACCTGATGCAGCAGGTCGACGCCGCACACGCTGCCGGTGAGGACACCTTCACCTACGGGGTGCTCTACCAGCAGGAGACAGCCGTTGCCGAGCGCTGCGTCGCGCAACTCGACGTGGCGCTCAAGGCGTTGCGCCGCAGTGTTCGCCAAGCACGTAGGGGCGGACGAGTCGGCCTGTAAGCCGGATTCTGTTCCGCACCGCGAAGCGGTGCGGCGGCGACCATCCATCTGGGCACACCGTCGCCGGGTGCCTCGAGCGGCCTACCCGCAGGCTCGGGCGAGCAGCCCTCGATCGCCTGCGCAGCCGCACCCTGAGCCCGAAGGCAGGGGTGCGGCCTCTTGGCCTTGCTTCGGGTGGGGTTTACCGAGCCATCCCGGTCGCCCGGGATGCTGGTGCGCTCTTACCGCACCGTTTCACCCTTACCACCGACCCCGAAACTCGGGCTCGGTGGCGGTCTGTTCTCTGTGGCACTGTCCCGCGAGTTACCCCGGATTGCCGTTAGCAATCACCCTGCTCTGTGAAGTCCGGACTTTCCTCGACCCATGGACTTTTCGCCCTGGGCCGCGGCCGCCCGGCCAACTCGTCCGCGTGACCAACGTAGCGCGCCGGGGCGCGATTCGGCGAGCGCGGGTCAGTAGGACTTGCGATAGACCAGCCAGCGAAGCTCGATCGGCGAGTCTTCGCGGGGCACGTCAAACACGTCGAGACCGCTGACCCAGTTGGCATACCAACTGGTGGGAGGCCATTTGTCGGCCGGCAGGTGATCTTTTTCGTAGTCGTGGACCGAGTCGTCGGCGATCAGGTGCAGCGGGTGCAGGCTTATCGCACCGGCAAGTTCGGTGGCGGTGAAGATCGACGTGTAGCACTGCTGGCCGAG
>JAPLAO010000139.1 GCA_026393245.1 Mycobacterium sp.
GCCCTCGCCACCGGGAACGCCGTCGCGCTGACTCGACTGCCGAACGGCGTCATCGGGCGGGTCGCCTACCAGGTACTCGCGGGGCTCACCGAACCGAAACCGCGTGCGGCCAACGAGCTCGTACGCGGTGCGCCCTACGGTGTCGGCTATTTCGTCGGCACGTGGACTCCGGGGGACTAATTGTCGCGGCCCATTGCCGTCATCGGGCCCACCGGAACGGGTAAGTCCCAACTCGCACTCGCACTGGCCGAACATCTCGGTGGCGAGATCGTCAACGCCGACGCCATGCAGCAGTACCGCGGCATGGACATCGGTACGGCGAAGGTCGGTATCGCCGACCGTCGGGGCATCCCGCATCACCAACTCGATGTGCTCGACGTCGCCGAGACCGCAACCGTCGCGCGCTATCAGCAGGCGGCGGTCGCTGATGTGGAGTCCATCGCCGCCCGCGGCGCCGTACCGGTCATCGTCGGCGGGTCGATGCTCTACATCCAGTCGCTGCTCGATGAGTGGGAGTTTCCGGCCACTGACGCAGCAGTGCGAGCCAGATGGGAAGCGCGTCTTAATGACATCGGACCGGCCGCCCTGCACACCGAACTCGCCGGCCGGGATCCGGCCGCCGCCGCGGCGATCCTGACCACCGACGGCCGCCGGATAGTGCGCGCGTTGGAGGTGATCGAACTCACCGGCCGCCCCTTCGCTGCCTCGGCACCCCGCATCGGTGAGCCACGCTGGGACACCGCGATCATCGGATTAGACTGGGACACAGCAACTCTCGACGCCCGACTCCGGCAACGCACCGATGCGATGTTCACCGCCGGCCTGGTCGAGGAAGTGAGCACACTGCTGGATCGCGGCCTGCGCGTTGGTGTGACCGCGGCTCGCGCACTGGGCTACGCGCAGGTGATCGAGGCCCTCGACGGCGGTGCGGCCGCAGCCGACATTGACCGCGCCCGCGAGTCGACCTTCACCGGTACCCGGCGCTACGTGCGCCGGCAACGATCATGGTTCCGGCGCGATGCCCGCATCCGCTGGCTGGATGGATCCACGACCGGTCTGCTCGACGCCGCGGTCGCGCAGTGGCGTCACGTATCCTGAGCAGGTGATTCGAACCGGCGACGAGCACGCAGGCTGTGCCTGCGTCGGGGAGCGGTTCCGATGATTTTCGCCAAGGGGCATGGCACCGAAAACGACTTCGTGGTGCTGCCCGATCTGGCGGCGCGGTTGACATTGGCCCCCGCGGCGATTTCCGCGCTGTGCGACCGCCGACGCGGACTGGGTGCAGACGGCGTGCTACGGGTCACCACCGCGGGTGCGGCGATCGCCGCCGGCGTGTTGGAGCGACTCCCCGACGGCGTTGCAGTGGGGGACTGGTTCATGGACTACCGCAACGCCGACGGCTCTACCGCGCAGATGTGTGGCAACGGCGCGCGGGTGTTCGCCCACTACCTACGGGTCAGCGGGCTGGAGGACCGCGACGAGTTCGTGGTCGGGTCACTGGCCGGGCCGCGACCGGTCGTCGTGCACCGCGCCGACGACGTCACCGCCGACGTCACCGTCGACATGGGTAGGGCCAATCGACTCGGCGTCGGCACCGCAACCATCGGCGGACGACGGCTGACCGGCATGGCTGTCGACGTCGGCAACCCGCATCTGGCCTGTCTGGTCCCGGACCTGACCGCCGACGGACTGGGCGCCCTCGACGTCGCCGGCTCCGTCGAGTTCGACCATGCCCAATTCCCCGACGGCGTCAACATCGAAGTGCTGACCGCCCCGGTGAATGGCGCGGTGTCTATGCGGGTCCACGAACGTGGCGTTGGTGAGACACGGTCCTGCGGCACCGGAACGGTGGCCGCCGCCCTGGCCGCACTGGACCACAATGGCGCGCAGACCGGCGCCGTGCGGGTCCGGGTTCCCGGCGGCGAGGTCAACGTCGAGGTCAGCGACACCACGAGTTTTCTGCGCGGGCCGTCGGTTCTGCTGGCACGCGGCGAACTCGCCGACGCCTGGTGGCACGCTCAACGATGAACCGCAACGTAATTCGGATGCGCGACGTTGTCCGGGCGTGACACCATCGGATGCGTATGACTGACTTTGACGTGACCGCATCCCACGCCGAACCGAGCGTCGGCGAACTCGCCCTCGAGGACCGCGTCGCGCTGCGCCGCGTGGCCGGACTGTCCACCGAACTCGCTGACGTCTCCGAAGTCGAGTACCGCCAACTGCGGCTGGAACGCGTGGTGCTGGTTGGGGTGTGGATGGAGGGAACCGCCGCCGACGCCGACGCCAGCCTGGCTGAACTCGCCGCGCTGGCCGAGACCGCCGGCTCGGAGGTCTTGGAGGGCATCATCCAGCGTCGCGACAAACCCGACCCGGCGACCTATATCGGTTCCGGCAAGGCTCAGGAGTTGCGTGAGATCGTCACCGCGACCGGAGCCGACACCGTGATCTGCGACGGCGAACTGAGCCCGGCGCAACTCAACGCGCTGGAGAAGGTGGTCAAGGTCAAGGTCGTCGACCGCACGGCGCTGATCCTGGACATCTTCGCCCAGCACGCCTCCAGTCGGGAGGGCAAGGCGCAGGTCGAGTTGGCGCAGATGCAGTACATGCTCCCGAGGCTGCGCGGCTGGGGCGAGTCGATGTCGCGACAGGGCGGCGGCGCCGGTGGCAGCGGCGGCGGCGTGGGTACCCGTGGGCCCGGCGAGACCAAGATCGAGACCGACCGTCGCCGGATCCGTGAGCGGATGTCGAAACTGCGCCGCGAGATCAAGGACATGAAACAGGTCCGCGACACCCAGCGCAGCCGTCGTCTGCACAGCGATGTGCCCTCGATCGCGATCGTCGGCTACACCAACGCCGGCAAGTCCAGCCTGCTCAACGCGCTCACCGGCGCCGGGGTCCTGGTAGAAAATGCGCTGTTCGCCACATTGGAACCCACCACGCGCCGCGGGCAGTTCGACGACGGCCGGCCGGTGGTTCTGACCGACACCGTGGGGTTCGTCCGGCACCTGCCGACCCAACTGATCGAGGCGTTCCGATCCACCCTGGAGGAGGTCGTCGACGCCGATCTGCTGGTGCATGTGGTCGACGGCTCCGATGTGAACCCGATGGCTCAGATCGAGGCGGTACACAAGGTCATCCGCGAGGTGCAGAATGATCACCACGCCGCGCCGGCGCCAGAATTGCTGGTGGTCAACAAGGTTGACGTCGCAGACGACCTGACGCTGACGCAGTTGCGAAGGGCTCTGCCCGGCGCGGTCTTCGTCTCGGCCCACACCGGCGAGGGTCTGGACCGGCTGCGCACCCGCCTGGGTGAATTGGTCGAGCCCCGCGAGGTGGCCGTCGATGTGACAATTCCCTACGACCGCGGTGATCTGGTCGCCCGGCTGCACAGCGACGGGCGGGTCGATGCGACCGAGCACACCGAGCAGGGCACGCGGTTGAAGGCCCGGGTGCCGGCCGCGCTCGCCGCTGGCCTTAAGGCCTACGGCACCTCGTAGACGCGCGGGAGCCGGATTTGGCGCCCAACCATCCGGTTGGTCTATTCTCAGGACAGTCGCAAAATCCCAACCCGGAGGTCATCGTGGCCAAGGCCGTCAACTATTCCCGCACCCTGTTCGAACCCGAGCACGAGTTGTTCCGGGAGTCCTACCGGGCGTTCCTGGACAAGCACGTCGCGCCGCACCACGCTCAGTGGGAGAAGGACAAGATCGTCGACCGCTGGGTATGGCTGGAGGCCGGCAAGCAGGGTTACCTGAGCATGGCGGTGCCGGAGGAGTACGGCGGCGGCGGCAACCCGGACTTTCGCTACAACACCATCGTCGCCGAAGAGACCGTGGCCGGCGGGTACAGCGGCCTCGGGTTCGCACTGCACAACGACGTCATTGCGCCCTACCTGCTCAACCTGACCACCCGGGAGCAGAAGGAGCGCTGGCTGCCCCAGTTCGCCACCGGCGAGATGATCACCGCGATCGCCATGACCGAACCCGGCACCGGCAGCGACCTCCAGGGAATCAAGACGCGCGCAGTCAGAGACGGCGATCACTACGTCCTCAACGGGTCCAAGACGTTCATCACCAACGGCATCAACGCCGACCTGGTAATCGTGGTGGCCCAAACCAACCCGGACAAGGGCGCGCAGGGATTTTCCCTGCTGGCCGTGGAGCGGGGGATGGCGGGCTTCGAACGCGGACGTCACCTCGACAAGGTCGGCCTGGACGCCCAGGACACCGCTGAGTTGTCGTTCACCGATGTCAAAGTGCCTGTCGAGAATCTGATCGGCGAGGAGGGCATGGGCTTCATCTATCTCATGCAGAACCTGCCGCAGGAACGAATTTCGCTGGCGGTCATGGCGGCGGCCGCAATGGAGTCGGTACTTGAGGACACCATTTCCTACGTCAAGGAACGCAAGGCGTTCGGAAAGTCGATCGGGTCCTTCCAGCACAGCCGATTCCTGCTTGCCGAATTGTCGACCGAAGCCACCGCGGTGCGCATCATGGTCGACGAATTCATCAAACTTCACCTCGAGGACAAACTGACCGCCGAACAGGCCGCGATGGCCAAATGGTGGACCACCGAGGCCCAGGTCCGTCTGGTCGACCGTTGCGTGCAACTGCACGGTGGCTACGGATACATGCGCGAATACAAGGTCGCGAAGGCGTTCCTCGATGCCCGTGTGCAGACCATTTATGGCGGCACTACCGAAATCATGAAGGAAATCGTCGGTCGCAGCCTCGGGCTTTAGCGCCGAGGCCTTGGGTCGCGTCTCGGGCTTTAGCGCCGAGGCCTTGGGTCGCGTCTCGGGCTTTAGCGCCGCGGCCTTGAGTCTCAGCCTGCGGCTTTAAACATCCGTCACGGGGCATTTCGGCTCAGCTCCGCCTTTGTTTCGGATCAATTCGGGTTTTATCTCGATTTGGGTTCCGTGGGCAAAACGCACCGCGTGTCGTGGTTAGCTGGCGCGGTTATATGGGACCGTTAGGCCATTGTTGATCTGATTGATACATCTCTAACCGAACGCGGGAGACTGTGCATGACGCGGCTAGGAAATGGGCTGACTCGGACGGCCCGACGCTTGGCATTGGGAGTCGCCGCAACTGCTGCGGCGGCAGTCTTGGTGGCGCCACTGGCATTGGCGACGCCCGAAAGCGACGCCGCCGACGCGATCAGCGCGGCCTGGGGCGCCGCCGGTGGTGCCGATTCAGCTGTGGGCAGCCGTGACGGCGACGTCTACGAGGTGGGCGACGGCTACGGCCAGCAGTTCACCGACGGAAAAATATTCTTCACCCTGGATTCCGGCGCGCACCTGATCTTCGGGGCCATTCTCGACAAATACGAGTCGCTGGGTGGTCCGGGCGATAGTGATCTCGGCTTCCCCACCATCGACGAAGTTGAAGGTCTGGCAGGCCCTGACACCCGGGTGAGCACCTTCAGTGCCAGCGACAAACCCGCCATCTTCTGGACACCCGATACCGGAGCGTTCGCGGTTCGCGGCGCCATCAATGCCGCCTGGGACACATTGGGCGGGTCGGCCGGAGCACTGGGCGTTCCCATCGAAGATGAGCGCTACGACGGTGACAACGTGAGCCAGAAATTCACCGGTGGTGAGCTCACGTGGAACCTCGGCACCAAGACCTTCACGTCCACACCGCCCGAATTCGCCGACAGCCTCGTCGGCCTGGAGGTTCCCTCCGATGCTGCCACGCTGATCAACCTGGCCTGGCGGGCCAGCGGAGGCCTCGGCGGACCACTGGGTGCGCGGCAGGGGCAGCAGTCGCCGATCGGCGATAACGGCGCAGCCCAGGGGTATGCCGGCGGCAAGATCTTCTACTCCCCGGACACCGGCGCGCACGCGGTGACCGGCGCGATCCTGTCGAAGTACGAGTCCGTGGGCGGGGCAACCGGCGACCTCGGCTTCCCGGTCGGCACCGAGTCCGACGGCGGTGTGCCCAACAGCCGCATCAGCTCGTTCAGCGCGGCCGACAAGCCGGTCATCTTCTGGACTCCGGACACCGGCGCCATCGTCATCCGCGGCGCGATCAACGCTGCCTGGGCCCAGCTCGGTGGGGCAACCGGGACCTTGGGCACCCCGACCGGCGAGCAGACCGTTTCCGGTGACACCGTAAGCCAGACGTTCATCGGCGGCGAGATCTCCTGGAACGAGGCCACCAGGGAATTCAGTACCCAACCCGCGGACCTGGCCTCGTCGTTATCGGGCCTGGAATTGCCGAACTCGACGTCCCAGACCCCGGCTGCGCCGGCAGCCGGCGAAACCCCCGGCACAAGCGGATTCCGGGCGTGGTGGTTGCTGCTGATTCCCCTGGTTCTGCTTGGCGCACTGGCGGCATGGGCGCTGAGCAAGTCGGGTTCGACCGCAGCGGACCCCACGGACAGCGACCACGTGGGCTCGGGGTTCAATGACGATCCTTGGCCTGGTAGTCGGCCGGACTCCGGACGCGATTCCGGATTCAATTGGTCGGCGTCGGCCCTCGACGAAGAAGCTACGTTCGACAGCGACGAGGACGCGATCGATACTGCTCCGACCCGCATTCCGACTGAGACTGAGCTTGCCGAATTCGACCGTGCCGATAGCTTCGAGCAGGTTGAGGCGGCCGACGCCGGGGAAAACGAGGCCTGGGAAGACGAGGTCCCCGTCGATGCCGGGCGGCACTCAGCCTTCAGTGCTGAGGCGGAGTCCATGTGGCGGCTCGATCTGGACGAGGTCGGGTGGCCCAGGCACCGTCGCGCCGCACCCGAGGCGGCTGCGGACTGGACCGCTGACGTTGAGGCGGACGTGCTGCCGTTCGAGGCCGTGGAGGAGCGTCCGGTGCAGGAACCGTGGCGGCCGGCAATCCACCTGCCACTGGCTGATCCTTACCAGGCCCCCGAGGGTTACTGGATCAAGGGCAACACCCACTCGGGTCTGTACTACACCCCGGACTCGGGACTGTACGAAAACACGCTGCCCGAGGTGTGGTTCGCCAGCGAGGACCTCGCACAGGCCAACGGCTTTGTCAGGGCTCCGGAGTAGGCGTTCCCGCCGCGTGATCCGCTAGATCTTGCGGATGACGGTGACGACCTTGCCAAGGATCGCGGCTTCGTTGCCCGGGATCGGGTCGAAGGCCGGATTGTGTGGCATCAGCCACACCTGGCCGGCGGTCCGTTTGAATGTCTTCACCGTGGCCTCACCGTCGATCATCGCCGCGACGATATCGCCGTTGTCCGCGACATTCTGCTGACGGATCACCACCCAGTCGCCATCGCAGATCGCGGCGTCGATCATTGATTCGCCGACCACCTTGAGCAGGAACAGCGAGCCTTCTCCGACGAGTTCGCGGGGCAATGGGAAAACGTCCTCCACCGCCTCCTCGGCCAGGATCGGTCCGCCGGCCGCGATCCGGCCGAGCACCGGAACGTAGGTGGGTTCGGGTAGCACGTCGGAACCGGTCATATCGGTGGTCACCTGAGGAGCGGAGTCCTCGCCGCCCCGCACATCGACCGCGCGCGGCCGGTTGGGATCGCGCCGCAGGTAACCCTTGCGCTCCAGTGTTCGAAGTTGGTGGGCAACCGATGAGGTGGACGTGAGCCCGACGGCGTCGCCGATCTCGCGGATACTGGGCGGGTAGCCCCGGCCGGTGACCGACGCCCGGATGACGTCGAGAATCGTCCGCTGACGTTCGGTCAGACCTGTCGCGGCGCGTCGCACGGGGGCGGCGCCCGGTGTCTCAGTGCTGTCTTTCATGGCCGTGAATCTAATCGGCCGCACCGACATTATCAAACATGTGTTCGACGACGGCGTGTCGCGTCGGGCCGTGGGCGCGACGGCAGATCTTGTCGGTGGCCTGATTTATCGTGAGACACGCTCGCTCACATGTTCGGAAATCGAACACATGATCGAGTACAGTTCGAACATCAGAGCGAATAAATAGAGAAAGGGGTCGACATGACAGTCCTCGATGATCGACAGTTGGTGGAGTGGTTCGCGGAGTGTCCCCGTCCCACCCGAACTGCAGGTCCCACCCGAACTGCAGGTCCCACCCGAACTGCAGGTCCCACCCGAACTGCAGGTCCCACCCGAACTGCAGGTCCCACCCGAACTGCAGGTCCCACCCGAACTGCAGGTCCCACCCGAACTGCAGGCGGCCCGCTCCGGCGCGGCCGCCGGTGGCACCCTTGCACTACCGGGGCACCGGTATTGCGATGTCGCATGCCCCGCACGCTCGTCGCCCGGTGAGCACCGCCGTCACCGTCTCGCTGGCGGGCCTGGCCGCGTTGATCACCCTGTGGCTGGGCTCGTTGGCCAACCTCAGCGGGGTTTCGTCAGCAGTGCCGGTATCGGCCCCGGACCAGTTGGCGGTGGTTCAGGTTCAGGCCGGCGAGACCCTGCAGCAGTTGGCGCAACGAGTGGCGCCGGGTGCGTCGGCCGCTCAGACCGCCGACCGGATCCGGGATCTGAACAAGCTTGATTCGGCTGCGATCGACGCCGGTCAGACGCTCATCGCTCCCCTCGGGTGAGGGGCAGAGGGGTACGCTCGTGCTCGACTCGAGCGTCGGTGCTCGGCGGGAAGGGGGGAGCGGTCATGCACTGCCCGTTCTGCCGTCATCCCGATTCCCGGGTGGTCGATTCCCGCGAGGCCGACGAGGGTCAGGCGATCCGCCGCCGCCGGTCATGTCCTGAATGCGGCCGCAGATTCAGCACCGTCGAGACCGCCGTGCTGGCAGTGGTCAAGCGCAGCGGGGTGACCGAACCGTTTAGTCGCGAGAAGGTCATCAGCGGCGTGCGCCGCGCCTGCCAGGGCCGTGACGTCGATGATGACGCGCTGAATCTGCTGGCCCAGCAGGTCGAGGACGCTGTTCGCGCGGCCGGTTCCCCGGAGGTTCCCAGCAATGAGGTCGGATTGGCCATCCTTGGACCGCTTCGAGAGCTGGACGAGGTGGCCTATCTGAGGTTCGCCTCGGTCTATCGATCGTTCAGTTCGGCCGAGGATTTCGAACGCGAGATTGAGACGCTGCGCGCCCACCGCCAGGTCGGAACGACTCAGTAGCGGTGCGGCAGGCGTGCCGCAGAGGATCCGGTCTAATTGTCGCCGGAGTCTGCTGACCCGTCCCTGAGTTCCTCATCGCGCTGAGCCAGGAACCGCTCGAATTCGGCGCCGAGTTCATCCCCGCTCGGCAGATCCTCATCGCGAGCCAGCAGCGACCGATTCTCCTGTGCCGCAACAAATGCGTCGTACTGATGCTCGAGAGCATCGACCACCTGGGCGACCTCGGGGGAGGCGGCGACCTGCTCGTCGATCTTGCTTCGAACGGCGTTCGCAGCCTCACCGAGCGCCTCAAGCGGAATCTCAAGCGCTGCCGACTTGGCGGCTTGACCGAGGAGCGCCTCGGCCCCGGCCGGATAGTCGGTCTGAGCCAGATAATGCGGCACGTGGACGGTGAAACCCACCGCCTCGTGACCATGCTGGGCCAACCGGTACTCGAGGAGGTTGGACACGCTGCTGGGCACCTGAACCTCACCCACCCACGGCTGGTGATCGGCGATCAAGTCGCGGTTGTTCGAATGCGCGGTCATCGTCACCGGCCTGGTGTGCGGGACAGCCATCGGAATCGCACCGAGGCCGATGGTCTGGCGCACGCCAAGCCGTTCGGCGAGCAGTCGCACAGCGGTGACGAACCGCTCCCACTGCAGGTCCGGTTCGAGACCCGCCAGCAGCAGGAATGGGGTGCCCACGCTGTCGCGCAGAGCGTAGAGGTTGAGGTGCGGATCCTCGTAGCTGGTGAAATGGTCGGTCTTGAAGGTCATCATCGGCCGGCGGGACCGGTAATCCAGCAGATCGTCGATGGCGAACGAGGCGACGAGTTCGGAGTCCAGCGCGCTCTGCAGATGCGCGGCCGCCAGTCGGATGGCGTGGCCGGCGTCGGAAAATCCCTCCAGGGCATGAATGAGCACCGGTCCGCGGCCGTCGTCCGATGAGAGTTGCGGGGATGGGAACTCGAGTTCGTAGATCCGCTCGGGACGGTTGTCGTGGCCCTGCTGGTTGTCGTGGCCCTGCTGGTTGTCTGGGCCTTGCTCGTCAGCCATGGATGGTGCCTCCTCGCTTCGTTCACCTGACGGCTGTGCCGTCGGATAAACCTATGCTGCATAACGCGCCGGGGGCGGTGCTCGTTCCCCCGGTGGTCAGTGAATGTCGGGCTAGTCCCGGAACTGCGCCAGCGCCCGCATCTTGTTCATCACGTCCAGTGCCGCCACCTTGTAGGCCTCGGAGAACGTGGGGTAGTTGAACACCGCGTCGACCAGATACTCCACCGTACCCCCGCAGCCCATCACGGCCTGTCCGATGTGCACCAGTTCAGTGGCGCTGGTGCCGAAGATATGGACCCCGAGCAGCGTGAGGTCCTCGGTGGACACCAGCAGCTTGAGCATGCCGTAGGAGTCACCGACGATCTGACCCCGCGCCAGTTCGCGATACCGCGAGACGCCCACCTCGTAGGGGATGGAGTTCCTGGTGAGTTCGACCTCGGTGGCACCGACGAAGGAGATCTCTGGAATGGCGTAGATCCCGAACGGCTGCAATGCCCGTGTTCCCGAGCAGGGCTCATCGAATGCGTGGTAGGCGGCCAATCGGCCCTGTTCCATCGAGGTGGCGGCCAAGGCCGGGAAGCCGATGACGTCGCCCACGGCATAGATGTGCTCGACTTTGGTCTGGTAGGTCTTGTCGTCGACGAAGACCCGGCCCCTGTCGTCGGCTTCCAATCCGGCGTTTGCCAATTCGAGGCCTTCGGTCTGCCCCTGCCGGCCGGCGGAATACATCACCGTCTCGGCCGGAATCTGCTTGCCGCTGGCCAGGGTGGTCACCGTTCCGGTGCCGCCGACATCGACAGCAGTCACCTCCTCGCCGAACCGGAACGTGACGGCGAGGTCGCGCAGATGGAATTGCAACGAATCGACGATCTCGGAATCGCAGAACTCCAACATCGAATCGCGTCGCTCGACGACGGTGACCTTGGTGCCGAGCGCGGCGAACATTGAGGCGTACTCGATCCCGATCACGCCGGCCCCGACCACGACCATCGACGACGGCAGGGATTTGAGTTCGAGAATCTGATCGGAATCCAGTACCCGGTCGTTGTCGAAGTCAACCCCGCCGGGACGCGCCGGAGTGGTTCCGGTGGCAATGACGACGTAGCGGCCGCTGACGGTGATCCGCTCGGCGCGGGTGGGATCCTCCACGCGGATGGTGTGCTCATCGACGAAGCTGGCGTGACCGGTGTAGAGCTCGACCCCGTTGCGCATCAGTTGGCTGCGCACCACCTCGACCTCCCTGCCGATCACATGCTCGGTCCTGGCCAGCAGGTCGGCGGGCGTGATCCTCTCCTTGACCCGGTAGCTCGCGCCGTACATCTCGCGCTGGTTCATTCCGGTCAGGTAGAGGACGGCCTCCCGCAACGTCTTGGACGGAATGGTGCCGGTATTGACGCACACTCCGCCGAGCATGTGGCCCCGTTCGATCACGGCAACTGTCTTGCCAAGCTTCGCGGCGGCGATCGCGGCCTTCTGCCCGCCCGGACCCGAACCGATGACGACGAGGTCGTATTCCAAACTCATGAGGAAAAGACATACGCCGCTTTGGGCGATCTCGCACGCTGACGGCGTACAAATCCGGGTGAACATTTGATCCACAGCGACGTTTTCATCCACAGCGGACCGCCGAACGGGCCCCCTGCGCGGCCGTTCTGACGGTGATCCTTGACAGCGTCGGCCCATGACCTTCCAGCATCCGGAGTTCCGCTTCGACCGCCCCGGCGCCCTGATCGCCGCCCTGCCCGCCGTCCTCGGCTTCGTGCCGGAGAAGTCCCTGGTTCTGGTTTCCCTCGAGGACGGCCGGATGGGTGCGGTGATGCGTGCCGACCTGGCCGCCGACCTCACCGACAACATCGATCGCCTCGCCGAGATCGCGGCGACCTCCGGTGCCGACACCGTGGTCGCGGTGATCGTGGATGCCGACGGCGCGCTGTGCCCAATGTGCAACGCCGATCACCGACTGCTGTGCGATGCGCTGACAGAGGCGCTGGCCGGGCATGCGGTCGGGCTGTATGCCGCCCACGTCGTCGACCGGGTCGAAAACGGCGGCAGGTGGCGCTGCGTCGATGATTGCGGCGCGCAGGGGACCGTCGAGGACCCCACCGCCTCACCGTTGGCGGCGGCGGCGGTCCTCGACGGCCGGCGGCTCTACCGGCACCGGGCCGACCTGCAGGCCGTCATCGTCGGCGCCGACCCGGATCGCGCCGCCGCTCTGGTAGAGCCCATCCTCGCCCGGACCGTCGTGCGGCAGGCCGCGTGGGAGGCCGATCCCGACGGATGTGGCCGCCGCGATGTCGAAGCCGTGATGGCGGTTGCCGCCCGGCTGGGCGAGGGCATCGAACCTGCTGCCGATGAACTCGCCGGCCTGGCGTGCGGGATCACCGACGTCGCGGTGCGCGACACGCTGTATGCCTTGGCCGTCGGGGCCGACGCCGGGGCCGCCGAGGCACTGTGGGCGGCGCTGGCGCGCACCCTTCCTGATCCGTGGCGGGTGGAAACCCTTGTGCTACTTGCATTTTCGGCTTACGCCCGTGGTGACGGACCACTGGCCGGGTTGTCGCTGGAGGCGGCGCTGCGCAGCGATCCCGACCATCGGATGGCCGGGATGCTCGATACCGCACTGCAGTCGGGTATGCGGCCCGAGCAGATCCGCGAATTGGCGCGCACCGGGTATCGCCTCGCCAAACGGCTGGGGGTTCAGTTACCTCCGCGACGTGACTTCGGCCGTCGCGCGGTCTAGCGCCCGCGGTGGCCGTCGCGCGGTCTAGCGCCCGCGGTGGCCGTCGCGCGGTCTAGCCCGCGGTGGCCGTCGCGCGGTCTAGCGCCCGCGGTGGCCGTCGCGCGGTCTAGCTAAACCTTCTCGACCTTGACCGCATGGGCCATCTCATGGGGGAGTTCGACATTCTCATGACCGCTCACGATGATCGTGACGTCGCCGTCGGGTCCGGACTCCACTAGCACCCGGGCGTTGGGAACCACGCCGGCCTCCTTGAGTCGGCCGATCAGGGCGACGTCACCCTGCACATGCTCGGTCAACTGGCGCACCACCACCGCCACCGAGTCCCCGACCGGAAGTTCAGTCAGTCGCACCAGGTTGACCGTGTCGTGGTGGGTATCGGAGTGCTCCATGCCGAGTGCAGCCAGGCCGGGGATCGGGTTGCCAAACGGTGAGACCGTCGGGTTATCGAGCACCGTGACCAGACGCCGCTCGACGTCCTCACTCATCACGTGCTCCCACCGGCACGCTTCGGCGTGCACCTCCTCCCATGGCAGTCCGATGATGTCCACTAGGAGACGCTCTGCCAGTCGGTGCTTGCGCATCACCGAGGTCGCGAGGTCTCGGCCCTTGTCGGTGAGTTCGAGGTGCCGATCGCCGGCCACCCGGAGCAGGCCGTCGCGTTCCATCCGCGCGACGGTCTGGCTCACCGTCGGCCCGCTCTGCTCGAGACGTTCGGCAATGCGGGCACGCAATGGGACCAGGCCCTCTTCCTCGAGGTCGTAGATGGTGCGCAGGTACATCTCGGTGGTGTCGACCAGATCGTTCATTAGGTCACCCTTCGTTGCACGCCGAGTCTAACTGCCTGGCTGCGGCAACGGTTCGCCATCGTCGGTAACCCTAGGTCTATAACCCGAGGCTCAACGCAGTGTGCCCGCCGGGGTTAGCCGGCGGGCACACGTGGAGGGGTTGACTAGCTGGCGTAGGACCGGAGCCGTTCGGCGCCGCCGCTACGCAGTTTGATCATGACCTCGCGCTCGATCTGGCGCACCCGCTCCCGGGACAGACCGAACTGCTTGCCGATCTGATCGAGGGTGCGCGGCTGGCCGTCGTCGAGGCCGAAGCGCAACTGGATCACCCGCTGCTCGCGTTCATCGAGCGTGGCGAGTACGTGGCGAATATCGGTGTGCATGAGTTCGGCGATCACGGTGTTCTCCGCCGACATCGCCTCGGAGTCCTCGATGAAGTCACCCAGGGGCGCCTCCTCGTCAGCTCCGACAGGCATGTCCAGGCTGACCGGGTCGCGGCTGTGCGCCAGCAGGTCGGCGATCTTCTCGGCGGGGATGCCCGACTCCTCCGCGAGTTCCTCGTCGGTGGCCTCCCGGCCCATGATCTGGTGCATCTCCCGCTTGATCCGGGCGAGCTTGTTGACCTGCTCGACGAGGTGCACAGGCAGCCGGATGGTTCGGCTCTGATCGGCCATACCGCGGGTGATGGCCTGGCGGATCCACCACGTTGCATACGTCGAGAACTTGAAACCCTTGGCGTAGTCGAACTTCTCCATCGCCCGAATTAGACCCAGATTGCCCTCCTGGATCAGGTCGAGCAGTGGCATCCCGCGGCCGGTGTAGCGCTTGGCCAGCGACACCACCAGACGCAGGTTCGCCTCGAGGAGGTGCTGGCGGGCCGCATGGCCATCACGCACGATGGTCATCAGATCACGTTTACGGGCCTCCCCCATGCGTTTGGGCGTCTCGAGCAGGTGCTGTGCGTACAGTCCGGCCTCGATGCGCTTCGCGAGTTCCACTTCGTCCTCCGCGCTGAGCAGTGCTGTCTTGCCGATGCCGTTCAGATACACCCGCACAAGATCGGCGGCCGGACTCTGAGTGTCCAAGTCGCTGTTGAATCGGGTGATGGTGGCGTTTGCCATGGTGGCCTCCTGGTCGGATCCGACTGTCAGGAGGTACAACGCCCGATTGGAACGGAGAGTTCCCGGGTTCCGCTATTACCCAATGCCCTGACGTGGGTAAATGCTGGGAGGTTCTGAGAATGTGTTAAGAGTCGGCGCCGCGTCGGCCTACCGCGGGAAGTCCTCGTGCTGGTGTTCGGCGCGAGGTTGCGAAGCCGGGACAAATCCGGCCTCCAGTGCCGACTGCTCGGCGCGGGGGAACAGCGCGGTTCGCTGGGGCGCGTCGGGGAAGCGACGCGGTTCCTCGGCTCGTCGGGGGGGCCGGTCGTTGGCGATCAGCACGGCTATCCACGGCAGCGGGATCGAGAGGGCCAGGATTGCCAGGGACAGCACACCGTTGTGCCACATGCCGTACGCGGCCGCGGCTGCCAGGAACGCAGGAATGCGCCAGACCATCAGCTTCAGGTATTTGCGGACCCGTTGGCGGTGCTGCTCCTCGTAGGACAGGGCCGCTCTGGTGATGAGTACGGGTTGGCCATCGTCGTCGAACCCCAACTCACGCTCCATAGCGACCACTGTTCCACATCATGGCTGTCACAAACGAGGAACTTTTTCTTACGTCTGTCTGACTGCAATCCGGCCGAGGGGGCACAATGATCACTATGCGGACCGACACCATCGAGCGCACCGACAGCGAAGAACGCGTCGACGACGGCACAGACAGCGACACTCCCAAGGTCTTCCACTACGTCAAGAAGGACAAGATCGTCGAGAGTGCGGTGATGGGATCCCATGTCGTCGCTCTGTGCGGCGAAGTGTTCCCGGTGACCAAGTCGGCCAAGCCGGGTTCCCCGGTGTGCCCGGATTGCAAGCGCATCTACGAGTCCCTCAAGAGGGGCTGACCGCAGCCTCTGGCGTTTCGGCAGGCGCGATGGCGGCGATCGCAGTGTCACCTGGGGGTTGACTCCTGCGCCGCATCCAGGTTCGAAACTGGTGCCAATGCGGCACGGGTGCGGGCCATTCGTCTTCGATGGCGGCGTTGAGTTCAGCCCCCATCATGATGGCGAAACCAAGGAAGAACGCGAACAGCAGGAACGCGATCGGGGTGGCCAACGCTCCGTAGGTGTAACCGGTGCGGGTGATGTATTCCAGATAGATCCGCAGGCCGGCCGTCGCCACCACGAATACCGCTGTGGCCAGGATCGCGCCTCCTACCAGTCGATGCGTCGGCAGCGGCTTCGGCAGCGAAACCCGGTAGAGGATCGTGACGGCCACCACCAACGCCAGGGCCAGCATGGGGTAGTACCCGAACTGCAGGACGTTCTGCCAGCTATCCGGTGCGTACTCGCCGATCTTGCGCGGACCCAGCGCGAGCAGGGGCGCGGCCACGGTCACGAACACGAGCATCACCACGTAGAGACCGAGGGCGAAGAACCGCTGGCGGACCGGGTGGCGCAGGGCGGTCTGATCGTGGGCCTCGACCACCGAGTCCACCAGAGCCGAGATCGCCGAGGATCCGGCCCACAGGCTGATCACGAAACCTAACGACACCACTTCGCCGCGGGCGCCCTGCACGATGTCGCGGACCGTCGGCTCGATCAGTTCGGCGACGATGTTCTTGGAGAAGAACGTGTTCGACGTACTGATCAGCTGGCGTTGGATGGTGGGCAGGACGTCCGCGCCGAACAGCGGTGCCACGTAAGCCAGGCTGCCGAGCATCCCGAGCAGCAGGGGCGGTAGCGACAGCGCCGACCAGAAGCCGACTTGAGCCGACTCCGAGAAGATTGAGTCGTCCCAACTTTTCGACAATGTCCGCTTGACGATGCGCCATACGTGATGACTCCTCGGCTTGGGCGGCGGCTGGTCCGTCATCACCTTCCAGCATTCCTCGCGACCACGGACCTACCCGGCAAACGGGCACCGCGGTGGTTCAGTCGTCGTCGGCACTGATTTCCAGCACGGCCGCCAATTCGATCAGCCTGGACTCATGTTCCTTGGCGTGGTGTTGGCAGAACAGCAGTTCGGCGCCGGAGGGGAGCTTGGCCCGAACCCGGGCGGCAGCACCGCAGCGGTCGCAGCGGTCAGCCCTGGTCAATTCAGGACTGGTCAGCGTTGCGTTCATGGGGCTCCTCCCATAGTCCTCGGCGCGCTTGGTGGCGGGGGCCACCAGTGAGCGTTTGTTCTACTCTCTCAGACGTTATCGCGGTCGGGCTTGTTCCCACGCCCGACCGATGTGTCGTGTCTCACGACCCAGTGTTTCCGCAGCGCTCCGATGGTGCAGGGTAGCCCCATGCCGCATGCCCCGAAGTTGCTGGTCCACCTGTGTTCGATCGGCGAGTGGGACCAGGCACGTTCGGCGGGTGAACTGTGTCCGGACTCACTGGGTGAGGTGGGGTTCGTTCATCTCTCGGCGCAACACCAGGTCCACTTGCCGGCCAATCGTCTCTTCGCGGGACGTGTCGATATGGTGCTGCTCTACCTCGACCCGGACCGGCTCGGTGCTCCGGTCCGCTGGGAGCCCGGGGTGCCCAGCGATCCCGCGGCGATGCTGTTTCCGCATCTGTACGGCGCACTGCGCGTCGACGCGGTGGTTGATGTTCGCCCGTTTGTTCCGGGCCCGGATGGCCGGTTCGAGTCACTTATCCACAGATCGTCCGAATGAACGCGCGCGAGGTAAACACCGACGCGCGCCGACTGTTATTTTCACCCTCAGTGACCGGGCGCTGCGTGCCGGCGGAAGACCCCCCCCTTCCGCGACCGGAGCGCAGCGCCCGGCCACCTCAGCCGGGTTAACTAGAGTGCTGCGATGAGCAAACCGCCCAAGTTGGATGTCCTCGACGTCGCGGACGTGCCACTGCGCGAGGTATCCGGATTGGTGTTGCGGGGATCTGATCTGCTGGCTGTCGGTGACCACGATCCGGTGGTTTTCAGTGCCCCGCTGCAACCGTGGCCGCTGGATTGGCAGGCGATTGATCTGGCCGGTCTCGAACTTCCCGACGGCGGAACGCAATTCGAGGCGATCCAACCGACTTCCGCGCACACGGTTCTGGTGTTGCAGGAGCAGCCCGCGCGGGTGCTGCACATCGACCTTTCCGTGCCGGCGCTCATCGGAACCCTGTTGCTCGATGTTCCCGACGGTCATCGGTTGCGCCAGGCCTGGCTCGGTGATCGGTCCTCCCGCGGCGAGTCACTGGTGCTGGCTGATCGCGGCCACCTGCTGGTGGTCAAGGAAAAGGATCCGTCCGCGATCCTGGAATTCGGTCCCGCCGGAGACGATCCGGTCGGCTGGCGCGGGGGCGACTCGACGGTGGCGCCGGGTCCCGGGGATGCGACGTTGACCGTGTTGGCGACGTGGTGGCTGGGCAAGGAATTGACCAAGCGGCTTCCGGACATCAGCGACGCCACCATCGGCCCGGACGGACGGCTGTATCTGCTGTCCGATCAGGGCAGTGCGATCGCCCGACTACCCGACTCGCTAGATCCCCAGGGTGGCGTGGTTGAAGCTGAGGCGATCTGGCTCATCGCCGGTAGCCCGAAGAGCGCCGAGGGTTTGGTGATCCTGGACGACGGCACTGTGCTGGTGGGGCTGGACACCAAGTCGCCGCGACGAAATCTGTTGCGGCTCAAGCCATTACCGCTGGATTGATCCCTGGTCGCCCACGTCGCTGTCCCGGTTGAGTCGCTGGGCCCGATAAATCGACACCGGTGTGCGGCTGATGATGAGGTAGGCGACGCCGACGGTGATCATCGCCGCGGGTATCACTGAGAAAGATCCGGTCATCTCAGCGACCATGATCATCACCGCCAGGGGTGCGTGCGCGACACTGCCGAAACAGGCCATCATCGCCACGATCACGAACAAGCCCGGACCATCCGGAATCCCCGGCGCGCCAAGGGTATCCGCCAACCTCCAGATCGCAGCTCCCACGAAGCCACCGATCACGATGCCGGGCCCGAAGATGCCGCCGGATCCGCCGGTGCCGATCGACAGCGACGTCGCTAAGATCTTGGCCATCGGCAGCACCAGCACGATCCACAGCGGGATCGTCGCCAACCCTTCTCGGGTCATGGCGATCTGCACCCAGCCGTATCCGCTGGACAGGATCTGCGGAATCGCCAGTGCCAGGAGGCCGACCAGAAGGCCGCCGATCGCCGGTTTGATCACAATGCCGCCGGGCAATCGCTTGGTCAGTGCGATGGTGCCGTAGAACGTCCGCGCGTAGAGATAGCCGATGCCCGCCGCGATGATGCCGATGACCACAAACCAGGGTGTCTGGGCGGGGTCGAATCGGTAGTTGGGTTCGACGAATCCGAACATCGGCGCGAAACCCAGAATCGACCCGTAGACGGCGTAGGCGGTCGCCGAGGTGATGAAGCCCGGAACGAGAGCACGATAGTTGAAATCCTCCCGATAGATGATCGAGGCGGCCAGTACGGCCCCGCCCAGGGGTGCGCTGAAGATCGCCCCGATGCCCGAGCCGATACCCAGCGACACCGCGAGCCGTCCGTCGTCATCGGACAGATTCAGCCGCCGGGTCATTAGCGAACCGAATCCGGCCGAGATTTGCGCGGTTGGGCCTTCGCGTCCACCGGAACCGCCGGAGCCGATGGTCAGGGCGCTGGCGATCAACTTGACCACTACCGCTCGGCTGCGGATCGACCGCGGATCGGTCAGTGCCGCTTCGATCGCATTGTCGGTGCCGTGGCCCTGGGCTTCGGGGGCGAACTTAGCCACGATGACTGCCGACACCAGGGCTCCACCGAACGCAGTCAACGGAATCGCCCAGGGTCTGCTGAATCCCAGCGACCCAGACCCGCCACCGTCGCCGATCGCCTGCGGCTGCTGATAGCCCCCGAGACCGCCGAGCAGAAACTCCCCGGCGTACTTCAGGGCGAGAAAGAACACCACCGCGCCCAGTCCGGCGATGATGCCGATGGACACCCCGAGGATCAACCACTTTCGCAGATAACCGGATTCGCGGACGAAGGCGCCCAGGTGTCCACCGGTTCCGGTGCGGCCGTTGTGCTGCGGGGCGGCCATTGCCGGATGCTAGCAGCGCAGGGGAGCCGCGCTGAGGTCCGTCCAGGCCGGAATTTAGCTCAGGCGGGGTTTCCCTCAGTCCAGGTAGTCGCGCAAGACCTGCGAGCGGCTCGGGTGGCGCAGCTTCGACATGGTCTTGGACTCGATCTGGCGGATGCGCTCGCGGGTCACCCCGTACACCTGACCGATTTCATCCAGGGTGCGAGGCTGGCCGTCGGTCAGACCGAACCGCAGTCGCACCACGCCGGCCTCGCGCGACGGCCACGACGGCTTCGGAGTCCTCGATGAAGTCGCCGAGCTGGCTATCGCCCTCGTCGCCGATGGTCTGGTCCAGCGAGATCGGTTCGCGGGCGTACTGCTGAATCTCCAGCACCTTCTCCGGGGTGATGTCCATTTCCTTGGCCAGTTCCTCCGGAGTGGCCTCGCGACCCAGGTCCTGGAGCAATTCGCGCTGGATGCGGCCGAGCTTATTGATCACCTCGACCATGTGCACCGGGATACGGATGGTGCGGGCCTGGTCGGCCATGGCGCGGGTGATGGCCTGACGGATCCACCACGTGGCGTAGGTCGAGAACTTGTAGCCCTTGGTGTAGTCGAACTTCTCGACCGCGCGAATCAGGCCCAGGTTGCCTTCCTGGATGAGGTCCAGGAACGCCATTCCGCGGCCGGTGTAGCGCTTGGCCAACGAGACCACCAGACGCAGGTTCGCTTCCAGCAGATGATTTTTCGCCCGATCGCCGTCGCGGCAGATCCACGTCATATCGCGACGCTGCTGCACGGGCAGCTTCTTGCCGCGCTCGGCCCCCTCGGTCATCTTCTGGGTGGCGTACAGGCCCGCTTCGATCCGCTTGGCCAGTTCCACCTCTTCCTCGGCATTAAGCAGAGCGACCTTGCCGATCTGCTTGAGATAGGCGCGCACTGAGTCGGCCGACGCGGTGAGTTCGGCGTCCTTGCGGGCCTGGCGCAGGGCCTCGGATTCCTCCTCGTCCCAGACGAAGTCGCCGGACGCCTTGTCCGTGTCGGAAGGCTCGGCGGCGTCGTCATCTTCGCCGTCGGTGGCGGGGGCGGCCGTGACGACGGCGACGACAACACCCGCCTCCTCCTCGACGACGACCGCTTCGAGATCTTCGATCACTATCTCTTCGGCGCCGTCGATCTCGGGCTCAATATGGAGATCGGTATCGAGGTCTTCGACGAGGAGTTCGGCGACGCCCCCGGCGGAAGCGGCCGACTTCTTGGCACCCCCGCGGGCGGCTTTCACGGGTGCTTGCTTGGCAGTGGCTTTCGCGGGAGCAGCTTTCGTGGCGGCCTTCGCGGGGGCGGCCTTCGCGAGGTCGACTTTCGCGTGGGCGGCTTTCGCGTGGGCGGCTTTCGCGACTACCTTCGCGGCTACAGGCTTGGCGGGAGCGGTCTTGGTGGCTTTCGCCGGTGCTGCTTTAGCGACCTTGGCGGGAGCGGACTTGGCGGCCTTGGCCGGTGCTGCTTTCGCGACCTTGGCGGGTGCGGACTTGGCGGCCTTGGTCGGTGCCGCTTTGGTGGCTTTCACCGGTGCTGCTTTAGCGACCTTGGCGGGAGTGGACTTAGCGGCCTTAGCCGGTGCTGCTTTGGTGACCTTGACGGGAGCAGCCTTCTTCGGAGTTGTTTTGGCGGCTCTGGCCGGCGCGGCCTTGGCAGCCTTTTTCGGTGCAGCCTTGACAGCTTTGGTGGCGTTGACCGGTGCGGCCTTCTTCGGTGCGGCTTTGACGGCCTTGGCGGCTTTGGCTGGAGTCGCCTTGGCTGCCTTAGCCGGCGCAGCCTTGGCCGCTCTGACCGGTACCGCCTTGGTGGCCTTGGCCGGAGCCGCCTTGATCGCCTTTTTGGCTGGTATGGGGCTTGCCACAGCCTTCTTCGCGGGAGTCTTGGTGGCGGTGCGCGTCACCGGCTTCGTGGTTGCCGGCCTGGTTTTTGTCGCTGCCACGTGCACCCTTTCGGTCGTGCTGGCTTTCGGCGGGCACGGACGTGCCTCACCGAAAGTGTCGGCTATGTGGAATATCGGCGTGATCGCGTAATGGATGCTCGCCGCTGTCCGGTTGGCGGCCGCCGAAGCCCATTGTAACTACTAACTGGGAGTCCGCTGTACAGGCGCCGAGGAGACTAGTTGATGAGTTCCGACTGGCTCGCCATCGCGGCTCCCACGATTCCTGCCTCATTCTGCAGTCCAGCCCCCACGACCGGCGTCCGGTTGCGCAGCATCGGGATCCACCGGTCAGCCTTTCGGCTGATGCCGCCGCCGGCGATGAAAAGGTCCGGCCAGATGGCGTTCTCGATCGCGATCAGAACCTTGGTGACCTCTTCGGTCCAGCGCTGGTAATTCCATTCCTTGCGTTCCTTGACCGACGAGGCTGCGCGATGCTCGGCTTCCTTGCCGCCCACCTCAATATGGCCGAATTCACTGTTGGGCAGTAGCACTCCGTTGTAGAGAACGGCGGAACCGATTCCGGTGCCGAAGGTCAGCAACACGATTAGTCCGCTCTTGTCGCGCCCCGCGCCGTAGCGGCACTCCGCCAGGCCGGCGGCGTCGGCATCGTTGAGTACTGCGACACTGCGGCCACCCAGGGCGGCGCTCCAGATCTCGGCGACGTTGGTGCCGATCCAGGATTTGTCGACGTTCGCGGCGGTCTTCACGACGCCGTCGACAACGACGCCGGGGTAGGTCACGCCCACCGGCCCGGTCCAGCCGAAGTGATCCACCACCTCGACGACCGTTTTGGTCACAGCTTTCGGCGTAGCCGGCTGGGGCGTGTCCAGCCGGAATCGCTCGCCGACGAGTTGCCCGGTGTCGAGGTCGACGATGGCGCCCTTGACCCCGCTGCCGCCGACATCCACCCCGAGGGCCTGGCGCGCGGTACTGGGTTCGGTCGGGGTCATTGCTGCTCCTTAGTCGCGGCGGGCGGATCGACCGGGTTAGACACTAGTGGGTGAGGCGCCCGCCGACGCCCGATTATGTTGCGATAGCTCTGTGATGGATAACGGGGCCCAAGAACTGCGAGCCGTCGCCGAGGAATTAGCCGCTGAAGCGGCGGCCTTCGTCCGCCGTCGGCGAGCGGAGATCTTCGGTACGGACACCGGAACGGGCGGGCCCGCGCTGCGCTCAAAGAGCAGTCCCACCGACCCGGTCACCATCGCTGACACCGAAACCGAGCAGTTGATCCGGAATCGGCTAGCCGAACTGCGGCCGGGCGAGTCGATCCTCGGCGAGGAGGGTGGCGGGGCGCAGCAGCGACGCGGTGCGGTGCGGTGGGTGGTGGACCCCATCGACGGCACGGTGAACTTCGTCTACGGCATCCCGACCTACGCGGTATCGATCGCGGCCCAACTCGACGGCCGGTCGGTGGCCGGCGCCGTGGCGGACGTCGCAAGCGGCGACGTCTACTCGGCCGGCATCGGTCTCGGCGCGCACCTCCTCACCGACGGAGCGCGTCAACGCCTCCGATGCAGCGACGTCGACGACCTCTCAATGGCGTTGCTGGGGACGGGTTTTGGTTATCAGGCGCATCGTCGCGCCGCACAGGCAGAACTGCTGGCCCGGATGCTGCCGGTGATCCGCGACGTTCGGCGGATCGGCTCTGCGGCACTCGATCTGTGCATGGTGGCCGCCGGTCGGTTGGACGGCCACTACGAGCACGGTCTCAATGTCTGGGACTGGGCTGCCGGCGCGTTGGTCGCCGCCGAAGCCGGAGCGGTGCTGCTGCTGCCCGACCCGGACGAATCGGGTATCCAAGGTTCGCTGGTGGTGGTCGCCGCGCCAGGGGTGGCGACACAACTCATCGACGCCCTGGTGCGGTTCGACGGATTACGTCCACTGCCCTGAGTGGCTCAGCAGGTGCCGCGGTGAATCTTGGTCAGCAGGGCCGAATCGGCCGGTTCGGTGGCACCGGGCTGCAGCCCGGACAGCACCGCGGCGATATCGTCGCTGCTGGCTAATGCGGTGAAGTCGGTGCCGATTACCAAGTCGACCGAGTTGTCCGTGCGATCGTCCTGGTACAACTCGACGCACGGGGCCACCAACCACGCGGTCGCGGCGCCGGCCCTGCCGTCCTTGCCGAAGCGGATCTGGCCCTGACACGACAACCTGGTGCCCGCGTAGACCGGATCGTTGGCGGCCGCCGGGGCCGCGAAGCCCAGATCGCGCAGGGAACCGGCCACATCGCCGGCCTGACCGCCCTGGCCGCTTGCGTTGAGCACCCGGATGTTCGTCTCGGCCAACTTGGCCGGCGCCACGTCGATCAGGGCTGAACTCGATAACCGGCCGCCGAGTTTGGGTGCCGCGGGGTCGGTCGGTGCCGGCGGAGCGTTGCACGCCGCGGCCTCACCCACGGTGACCGGGCGGGTCAACACGAAGACCCACACCAGAGCGGTCAGGGCGAACATGGCGACCGCCGCGGCTATCCCGGGGCGATAGTTGCGCCTTCGGAACGGATTACCGGCTTTGTCGTAGGCGGAACCTTCGGTGATGTGAGCGACCACGTGTTGCACTGTAAAGGCAGCACGGGACGGCAGGTAACCTGGCTTCCGCCGCAGAAGCGGTTCGCGCTCTGGAACCTAATGTGATGAAATTCACACCGGAACTCGGCGCTGGGGGGCATTAATCATTTTGCGCAGACGTTCGACGCTGGTACAAAGCCTTGTGTTCGACGAGGGGATTGACGATGGCTACTGATTACGACGCCCCACGGCGTACGGAGACCGACGAGGTCTCCGAGGATTCGCTTGAAGAACTGACCGCGCGGCGCAACGAGGCGCAATCGGCCGTCGTCGATGTCGATGAGACCGAGTCCGCGGAGTCCTTCGAATTGCCCGGTGCCGACCTCTCCGGCGAGGAGTTGTCCGTCCGGGTCATTCCCAAGCAGGCCGACGAATTCACCTGCTCCAGTTGCTTTCTCGTGCACCATCGCAGCCGCCTTGCCAGTGACAAGAAGGGCGTGATGACGTGCACCGACTGCGCGGTCTAGCTACGCAGGGCGGCCAGTAGTCGATCCGGATGCCGGCAACTCACCAACCAGTACGGTGTCGGATCATCAGGGTCATCGAGCACCACCAACGCCATGGGGCCCACCCAGGTCCGGTGCACGACGTAGGCGGCCGGGTCCAACTGCCGCCCCAGCGCTGCTGACTTCGCGGTCCGGGGTACCTCGGCTGACCGGCGCACCGCGGACACCGGCAGATGTGCCGGGCCGGCCCGTAGCTCCACGTCCACCCCGGCGGTGCTGACCTGCACCTCGGTTCGGCTGAGCCACAGCAGGACGCCGGCGGCCGCGGCGGCCGACGTCGCATAGGGCAGCCAGTCGGGCAGGGCACGCACGCCCATGTTGACCTCGGTGGCCAGCAACGCCGAAACCCCGAGGGCCACCAGCCACCACCACCACGGCACCCACAGCCGCTCGCGGTACCGCACGGTTTGCGAGGTCACACGCGAGCCGGACACTAGGCCAAGGGTAGTCTTTGCCCCCGTGTCCACCAGTCTTGCGGTGGTTCGCCTCGACCGCGATCTGCCGATGCCCGTCCGTGCCCACGCCGGCGACGCCGGCGTCGATCTGTGCAGCGCCGAGGACGTCGAACTCGCGCCCGGGCAGCGCGCCCTGGTACCGACCGGTATCGCCGTCGCCATCCCGCATGGCATGGTGGGTTTGATACACCCGCGGTCCGGTTTGGCTGCGCGCGTTGGGCTTTCGATCGTCAACAGTCCCGGCACGGTGGACGCCGGGTACCGCGGCGAGATCAAAGTGTCATTGATCAACCTCGACCCTGCCGCGCCGATCGTTATCAGGCGCGGCGACCGGATCGCTCAACTACTGGTCCAGCAGGTCGAGTTACCAGAGTTGGTCGAAGTGGCCTCATTCGATGAGGCCGGACTGGCTGATACCACCCGTGGCCAGGGCGGTCACGGTTCCTCCGGCGGACATGCGAGTTTGTGATGGCATTCGGTAGACGTAAGCAGGACCGGGACCACAGCGTGGCCGAGGACGTGGTCGTCGAGGTCGCCGAGACGTCCGCCGACACCGGCGCCGACACCGGCGACGACGAGGTCCATGTTGTGGCCGGCGCGGATCTCTCTGTCGGCGCCGACGGCCCATTCGACATCGATGACTTCGACGACCCCGAACACGCAGTCCTGGCCCGCCTGGATCTGGGGTCGGTATTGATTCCAATGCCGCCCGGTGGCCAGATCCAGGTGGAACTCAATCCGCTGGGCGTCCCGAGTGCCATCTGGGTGGTGACGCCCAACGGGCGATTCACCATCGCGGCCTACTCGGCCCCCAAATCGCCCGGTCTGTGGCGAGAGGTGGCCGGGGAGTTAGCCGAGGCGTTGCGTAATGACAGTGCCGCAGTCTCCATCGAGGACGGACCGTGGGGCCGCGAGGTCGTTGGAACTGGCGCCGGCGTGGTTCGTTTTATCGGCACGGACGGGTACCGCTGGATGATCCGGTGCGTCGTTAACGGGGCGCCGGAGAGCATTGTCGCGCTCGCATCCCAGGCCCGGGAAGCGTTGGCGGACACAGTGGTTCGTCGCGGTGACACCCCGCTTCCGGTGCGGACACCGTTGCCGGTGCAACTGCCCGAGGAGTTGGCTGCCCAGCTCAATGCCGCCGCCGCGCAGCAGGCCCAGCAGGCCCAACAGGCGCAGCAGGCGCAGCAGGCGATGTTCGCCGCGCAACAGGCCATGCTGGCCCAACAGCAGGCGGCGCAGCAGGCCATGCTGGCGCAACAGCAGGCGGCGCAGCAGTTGCGCAATACCGGGGGCTGATCCCGGCCGGCCTCACTCGATCGCTCGCAGTGCCGCCAGGCCCGCGGCGCCCAGTGCCGTGGGGTCCGGGCCGAACTGCTCGAGGGTGACCGTTCGCAGTGCCGCGCGTGGCACCGACGACGCCCACTCGAGCGCGATCTTGGATGGGTGGATCAGGTCGTCTGGCGCCGCTACGACGGCCATCGGAATCGCCAGCCGACCCAACTCGGCGGCACTCGGCCCCGGGTAGGCCGCTGCCTCGTCCATCGCGTCGGGAAGGCCCGGCCACTGCCGGCGCCACGAGCGGCTGAGCTCATCGGCCAGCCACGCCGGACTCGACGACCTCATCGCGGCGGTGGTGGCGACCAGTCCGGCCCGGCGCAGTTGATCGGCGGTATGCCGTGCGGACAGTGCCGCCGGCGCGCCGTCCGGTGCTCCGGTCCACGGTGGCAGCACGGCGAGGACGGCCATCGCGCGCCCCGGATGCTCCAGTGCCCACCGAGTCGCCACGGCGGCGCCGATGGATACCCCGCCGACGACGATCGGGCCGGTCGCCGCGTCCAGCGCCCGCCGGTAGCCGGCAACTAGGCCGTCGGACTCCGGCGACACCGCTGTCAGGGTCATGCCGGCCTGCGCGAGCGGGCCGGCGAAGGCGCGGCGCAGGTAGTCCTCGTCGGAACCGGTGCCGGGCAGCAGCACCGCCGTCACACCGCGCAGGTTGATCGCCACCCCACGATCGTGCCGGTGGCCGGTGCCCGACGCGCTCGCGGGTGTGCCTCGTGGCGCCGGCGAACCAAGAGGTCTACCGTTGCTGTCGCAGTGTGATCCGACATCAGGAGAGACCCATGGCTACGGCCGAAGGTTTTGTGCGCCGTCTCACCCGCCGGCTGCTGGAGAGCCCCGAGGAGCGCGACGCCGCGGAACTCAGCGGTGAGGCCGCCAGCACCGGCGCACACCGTGCGATCGACTGTCAGCGCGGGCAGGAGGTCACGATGGTCGGCACGTTGCGTAGCGTGGAGACCAACGCCAAGGGCTGCTCGACGGGTGTGCGGGCGGAGTTGTTCGACGGTACCGACACGGTGATGTTGGTCTGGTTGGGCCAGCGTCGCATCCCCGGAATCGACAGCGGACGCAAGCTTCGGGTACACGGCCGGCTGGGCATGCTGGAGAACGGCAGCAAGGCAATTTACAACCCGCACTACGAGATTCAGCGGTGACGGCACTGCCATCCAATCGCTTCCCCGGGATCCAACCGCTTCCGGGTCGCCGTTGTGACTGACGTCGAGCGGACCCCGGGCCAAGCGCTGCTCGATCAGATGGGTGGCGTCAGCGGCCTGACCTATTCCGCACTGCCGGTGGCCGTCCTCGTCCCGGTCTCCACTGCGTTCGGTCTGGTGCCGGCAATTTTTGCGGCCGTCGGCGTCGCGGTGCTGATCCTGCTCTGGCGGCTGTTCCGGCGCGAATCGGTGAAGCCCGCACTCGCCGGTTTCTTCGGAGTGGGTGTCAGCGCGCTGATCGCCTGGCTAGTCGGTGCTTCCAAGGGTTATTTCCTGTTGGGGATCTGGACATCGCTGGTGTGGGCGTCGGTGTTCGCGATATCGGTGCTGATCCGTCGGCCGATCGTGGGCTATGTCTGGAGTTGGGTAAACGGTCATGACCGCGGTTGGCGGCGGTCGAGTCGCGCTGTGCTTGCTTTCGACGTCGCCACCCTGACCTGGGTTCTGGTGTTCGGCGCGAGGTTCGCCGTGCAGCATCACCTCTACGATGCCGACAAGACCGGCTGGCTGGGTGTCGCGCGCATCGCGATGGGTTGGCCGCTGACCGCTCTCGGTGCGCTGCTCACCTACCTGGCGATCCGGACCGCGCAGCGTGCGCTGCACGCCACCCACGCCGACGGCCGTCAGGCAGCTGACGTTCCCCATGCTGACGCGTTAGACCTCCCCGGCGGGGACTGACGGGCTCGGACGTCAGGGCTGCGCGAGCAGATCCCGCAGATCGCCCTCGACTTCGGGCGCCGCCACGAACACCAGTTCGTCGCCGCCCTCGAGGGGCTCGTCGGGCTCCGGCACGATGACGCGCTGACCGCGCAGGATCGTCACCAGTGCCACATCGCGGGGAAGTGCCAGCTTGCGTACTGGTCGCCCACCCCACGGGGTGTCATCGGGCAGCGTGATCTCCACCAGGTTGGCGTGGCCATGACGGAACTCCATCAGCCGCACCAGATCCCCGACCGCGAACGCCTCCTCCACCAGCGAGGCCAGCATGCGGGGAGTCGACACCGCGACATCCACGCCCCAGGCGCCGTCGAAGAGCCATTCGTTGCGGGGGTCGTTGACCCGGGCCACCACCCGTGCGACCGCGAACTCGGTCTTGGCCAGCAGGGACAGCACCACGTTGGCCTTATCGTCACCGGTCGCGGCGATCACCACGTCGAACTCCTCGAGGTGCACCTCTTCGAGCAGGCTCAGCTCGCAGGCATCGCCGAGTCGCCAGTGCACGGCAGGGATCGAGTCGATGTCGACGTGGTCGGCGTTGCGCTCGATGAGCGTCACGTCGTGGGCGTTCTCCACCAGTTCCCGGGCGATCGAACGTCCGACGGCACCCGCCCCGGCGATGGCGACCTTCATTCCCCGACCCCTTCTCCCGGCGGTTGCGCGGCGATCGCCAGCGCTTCGGCCGCACGCCCGGACACCGCGGCCAGGTAGACCTGGTCACCGGCCTGGATGACGGTCTTGGCTTCGGGTAGCACGCCGGTGCCGAATCGGATCAGGAACGCCACCCGCGCCCCGGTGACCTCCTCCAGGGATGTCACCCGGTGACCCATCCACGAATCGTGCAGGGGCGCCTCTAAGACCGCGACGGTGCCGGTGGGATCACGCCACTTGGCGGTCTCGGCGTCGTGGGTGAGGGCGTGCAGCAGCCGGTCTGTGGTCCACGGCACGGTGGCCACGGTGGGGATGCCCAGGCGCTCGTAGACGGCTGCGCGCTTGGCGTCGTAGATCCGGGCGACCACCCGTTGCACGCCGAACATCTCGCGAGCCACCCGCGCGGCGATGATGTTGGAGTTGTCCCCGGAGGACACCGCGGCAAGCGCGTCGGCGCCCTCAATTCCGGCGCGCAGCAACACTTCCCGATCAAAACCCATACCCAGCACATGTTTGCCGGCAAACTCCGGCGACAGCCGGTTGAATGCCGTCGGATCGCGATCGATGACCGCCACCTCATGACCGATCCGGGACAGCGCGTCGGCCAGTGCGGCGCCGACGCGGCCGCAGCCCATCACCACAACCCGCACCTGAGGTCCTTTCGGCTACGTCGCGTACGGCCCACCCGGCGGGCCGCACGGTATGGGGAACGCTACCGGCATCGGTGGTAAGGCCTACTCTTGGCTCTCGTGTCCAAGCTTTCGAAGATGACGCGGCGGCTTCTCCTGGGACAGCCGTTCCGCAGCGACAAGCTGAGCCACACCCTGCTGCCGAAGACCATCGCCCTGCCGGTGTTCGCCTCCGATGCCTTGTCGTCGGTGGCCTACGCGCCGGAGGAGATCTTTCTGGTCCTGTCGGTCGCGGGCCTATCCGCGATCACCATGGCGCCCTGGATCGGCGTGGCCGTCGCGCTGGTCATGCTGGTGGTGGTGGCCTCCTACCGCCAAAATGTGCACGCCTACCCGTCCGGTGGCGGCGACTACGAGGTGGTCACCACCAACCTCGGGCCCACCGCCGGGCTGACGGTGGCCAGCGCACTTCTGGTGGACTACACGCTGACGGTCGCGGTCTCGATGGCCTCGGCGATGTCCAATATCGGTTCGGCGGTGCCGTTTATCGCCGAGCATAAGGTGGCGTTCGCGGTCACCGCGATTGTGTTGCTGACCGCGGTGAACCTGCGCGGTATCCGCGAATCTGGCACAGCCTTCGCGATCCCCACCTATGCCTTCATGGTCTGTATGTTCTTGATGCTGATCTGGGGTTTCATCCAGATTTTCGTGATGGGAAAGCATCTGCAGGCCGAGTCGGCGGGCTTCGAACTGCATTCCGAGCACGGTGACGTGCTGGGTTTTGCGCTGGTGTTCCTGGTGGCCAGGGCGTTCTCGTCGGGGTGTGCGGCACTCACCGGCGTCGAGGCGATCAGCAACGGCGTGCCGGCCTTCCGCAAGCCCAAGTCCCGCAACGCGGCCACCACCCTTGCCCTACTGGGCGGAATCTCGGTTGCGCTCTTCCTAGGCATGATCGTGCTGGCGATCAAGACCGGTGTGAAGTTGGCTGAGCGCCCGGCCGAGCAACTCGTCGGCGCTCCCGAGGGGTATCGGCAGAGGACGCTGGTGGCCCAGTTGGCGGATGCGATTTTTCACAATTTCGCCCCGGGCCTATATCTGATCACCGGCGTCACCGCCTTGATCCTGGTGCTGGCGGCCAATACCGCATTCAACGGCTTCCCGGTGCTCGGATCGATCCTGGCCCAGGACCGCTACCTCCCGCATCAATTGCATACCCGCGGCGACCGGCTGGCCTTTTCCAATGGCATTGCGTTTCTGGCGTTGGCCGCGATCGCCTTCGTCGTGGCGTTCGGGGCCGAGGTCACCGCGCTCATCCAGCTTTACATCGTGGGCGTGTTCGTATCGTTCACGCTCAGTCAGATCGGCATGGTGCGGCACTGGACCCGGCTGCTGCGCACCGAGGATGACCCGCAGGAACGCCGCCGGATGATCCGCTCGCGGGTGGTCAACACCATCGGCTTCATCGCCACCGGCGCGGTGCTGATCGTAGTGCTGGTCACCAAGTTCCTGGCCGGCGCGTGGATCGCGATCATGGCGATGGGCAGCCTGTTCATTTTGATGAAGGCGATCAATCGTCATTACGCGGCGGTGGCGCGGGAGTTGGCGGCGGGTGCGGAAGATCAGCGCGAGATCGTGTTGCCCAGTCGCAATCACGCGGTGGTGCTGGTGTCGAATATGCACCTGCCGACCCTGCGGGCGCTGTCCTACGCCAGGGCGACGCGGCCAGACGTGCTCGAGGCATTAACGGTGAATGTCGACGAGGTAGAGACCCGCACACTCACGGCTGAGTGGGAGGAGAGCGCGGTCACCGTCCCGCTCAAAGTCGTCGCCTCGCCCTACCGTGAGGTCACCGGTCCGGTGCTGGACTATGTCAGACGGATCAGCAAGGAAGCCCCACGCACCGTGGTGACGGTGTACGTCCCGGAGTACGTCGTCGGCCACTGGTGGGAAGGCCTGTTGCACAACCAGAGTGCGCTCCGGATCAAGACGCGGCTGCTGTTTATCCCAAACGTCATGGTGACTTCGGTTCCCTGGCAGTTGAATTCGTCGGAGCGGCTCAACGAACTCGAGGGGCAGAGCGCCCCGGGCGATGTCCGCAAGGGATTCGTGGAGTGACAGTTATCGGGCCGGCCGATGTGGTGCTGCGTACCGGCCCGGCCGCCAATGGCGGCAGTTGCGTTGCCCGCCACGACGGCCGGGTGGTGTTCGTGCGCTACGCGTTGCCGGGGGAGTTGGTTCGAGTTCGGGTGACCTCGGAGCGCGGAGCCTACTGGCATGCCGAGACCATCGAGGTGCTTGAGCCGTCGGCCGATCGGATAGCGGCGCTGTGTCCGATTGCCGGCGTGGACGGCGCCGGGTGCTGCGATCTTGCCTTCGCTGAGCCGTCGGCCGTACGGGAGATCAAAGGTCAGGTGGTCGCCAATCAGCTTGCGCGGCTTGGGGATTACGCGTGGGAGGGCGTGGCGGAACCGATCGGGACCGGCGGCGCGCAGGGCTGGCGCACCCGGGTGCGCCTGGACGTCGGCGCCGACGGCCGGGCCGGATTCCACCGCTACCACAGTGACGACCTGGTCACCGATCTGCGGTGCGGACAGCTTCCTTCAGCCATGCTCGCAGACATCGACGGTCCGCGCTGGACCAGTGGCGACCAGTTGCACGTGGTGCTCGACGATGACGGCTGCCGGCATGTGTCAGCCACCGCGCGAGATAGGCGCGGCAGCACTGCCCTGGAAGGTTCCGGCGGATCCGTGCACCGGGTCGGGTCGCGGGTCTGGCGGGTGCCGGCGACCGGCTTCTGGCAGTCCCATCGCGACGCACCCGCGCTCTACAGCGAGTTGGTGCGGCAGTGGGCGGCCGACACCAGCGCCGGCAGCGCGGCGCCCGGCCAGTCAGACCGGTTGCGGGCCTGGGATCTCTACGGCGGCGTCGGCTTGTTCGCCGCAGCGTTGGCCGATGTGGTCGGCGAGCGTGGACAGGTGCTCACGGTGGACACCGCGCGTGGGGCATCGAACGTCGCGCGCTCGGCACTGGGTGACCTGCCTCAGGTTCGGGTGGTGACCGATTCTGTCCGCCGGGTGCTGGCCGCGCAGTCCAGCGGGGCCGATATCGCGGTACTCGACCCGCCGCGGGCAGGCGCGGGCCGAGCGGTCATCGAATTGCTCGCCGGCGCCGACGTGCCGCGGGTGATCCATATCGGTTGCGAGGCTGCGGCATTCGCCCGCGACATTGGCCTTTATCGTCACAATGGCTACCACGTCCAGACCATTCGGGTGTTCGACGCCTTCCCGCTGACGCATCACGTTGAATGCATCGCCCTGCTGACGAGAGGGACCCATGGGCCACCCTGATCCGGCTCCCCGCGGCCGCCGGTCGCTGGGCCTGCTGTTCGCCCGTGGGTCGTGGCCGGAGACCCACCGGATCATCGGGATCCTGCATAGGGAGACCGTCGGCGGCGCGATCCTGCTGGCCGCCGCGGCCGTCGCGCTGATCTGGGCGAATTCGCCATGGGCGGCGTCGTACTACGCGCTCACTAATTTCCGGGTCGGCACCGACAACCTCGGTCTGCATCTGAACCTGAGCCTGGGCGGGTGGGCCGCCGACGGGTTGCTCGCCATTTTCTTCTTCGTGGTCGGCCTTGAGTTGAAACGTGAATTCGTCGCCGGAGATCTTCGCGACCCAGCCCGGGCCGCGCTGCCGATCGCTGCCGCGGTCGGCGGCATGGTGGTGCCCGCGTTGATCTTCCTGTCCATCACTATCGGCGGCGCCGACGGGGCCGAGCGCGGTTGGGCGATCCCGACCGCCACCGATATCGCGTTCGCGGTCGCGGTGCTTGCCGTGATCTCCACGCACCTACCGGCGGCGTTGCGGACCTTTCTGCTCACCCTGGCAGTCGTCGACGACCTCCTCGCGATCACCGTCATCGCGGTGTTCTACACCACCAAGATCAACCTCGGCGCACTGCTGATCGCGCTCATCCCGTTGGCGTTGTTCGCGGTGCTCGTGCAGAGGCGCATCACCTCGTGGTGGCTGCTGATTCCGCTGGCGGCGCTCACCTGGGCGTTCGTCCACGAGTCTGGCGTGCACGCCACCGTCGCCGGCGTGCTGCTGGGGTTCACGGTCCCGGTATTGCGCAGCAAGACCGCCGGCGACGGCCTGGCCGAACGCTTCGAGCATGCGATGCGGCCCATCTCGGCGGGTTTCGCGATCCCGGTCTTCGCCTTCTTCGCGGCCGGGGTGAGCTTCGGCGGCTATGACGGATTCGTGACAGCCCTGCGCGACCCGGTCGCACTCGGAGTCATCGCCGGGCTTGTCGTCGGCAAGACCCTGGGGGTATTCGGCACCACCCGATTGATCGCCGCGGTCACCCACGCCAGTCTCGACGCGTCACTGCGCTGGATCGACGTCCTGGGCGTCTCCATGCTGGCCGGGATCGGGTTCACGGTATCGCTGCTGATCGGGGACTTGGCATATGCCACCGACCCGGGTCGACTGGCCGTTATGAAGGTCGCGGTGCTCACCGGGTCGCTGTTGGCGGCCGTCCTGGCCGGCATCCTGCTGCGAATCCGCAACCGGCACTATCGCGCGGTGTTCGAACTGGAAACCGCCGACCCGGACTGCGACGGCGTTCCGGACGTCTATCTGTCCGGGCCCGATCACCGCGGTATCGGTGCGTAGACTGCTCTGATGCTTGAACAGGTCCGCGGCCCTGCCGATCTGCAGCACCTTTCCCAGGTTGACCTGACGGAACTCGCTGTTGAGATCCGCCAGTTCCTGATCCACAAGGTCGCTGCGACCGGGGGTCACCTGGGCCCCAACCTCGGTGTGGTGGAACTCACGTTGGCGTTGCACCGCGTCTTCGATTCACCGCACGACCCGATCATCTTCGACACCGGCCATCAGGCTTACGTGCACAAGATGCTCACCGGTCGGGCCGCGGACTTCGACACCCTGCGCATGCGGGGTGGCCTGTCGGGCTACCCGTCGCGGGCGGAAAGCGACCACGACTGGGTCGAGTCCAGCCACGCCTCGGCGGCACTGTCCTACGCCGACGGGATGGCCAAGGCCTTCGAATTGACCGGCCAGCGCAACCGGCACGTGGTCGCCGTCGTCGGGGACGGTGCGCTCACCGGTGGCATGTGCTGGGAGGCGCTCAGCAACATCGCGGCCGCCAAACGCCCGGTCGTCATCGTGGTCAACGACAATGGCCGCAGTTACGCGCCGACCATCGGCGGGTTCGCCGACCATCTCGCCGGCCTGCGGCTGCAACCGGGTTACGAGCGACTCCTGGAACGCGGCCGGGAAGCCCTGCGCGGTGTGCCGGTGATCGGCGAAGCCTGCTACCACGCGGTGCACAGCGTCAAAGCCGGCCTCAAGGACGCGATCTCTCCGCAGGTGATGTTCACCGATCTGGGAATCAAGTACGTCGGCCCGATCGACGGCCACGACGAGCATGCGGTGGAAAATGCTTTGCGTCACGCCCGCGGATTCAACGCCCCGGTGATCGTTCACGTGGTGACCCGCAAGGGCATGGGCTATCCGCCGGCCGAAAACGACGAGGCCGAACTGATGCACGCCTGCGGCGTGATCGACCCGCACACCGGACTAGCCACCAAGGTCGCCGAGCCCGGGTGGACGTCGGTGTTCTCCGATGCCTTGATCGCCTATGCGACCAAGCGCCGCGACATCGTGGCGATCACCGCGGCGATGCCGGGACCGACCGGACTGGCGGCCTTCGGTGAGCGATTCAAAGACCGGCTCTTCGACGTCGGTATCGCCGAGCAGCATGCGATGACGTCGGCGGCCGGACTGGCCATGGCCGGTATGCATCCGGTGGTCGCGATCTACTCCACATTCCTCAACCGGGCTTTCGACCAGGTCATGATGGATGTGGCGTTGCATAGGCTGCCGGTCACGATTGTGCTGGACCGCGCCGGCGTCACCGGAAACGACGGCGCCAGCCACAACGGTATGTGGGATCTGTCGGTGCTCAATATCGTGCCCGGGATCCGTGTCGCCGCCCCCCGCGACGGTGCTCGGCTTCGCGAAGAACTCGGCGAGGCGCTCGATGTCAACGACGGCCCGACGGCCATCCGTTTCCCCAAAGGCGAAGTGGGACAGGACATCCCGGCAATTGAGCGGAACAATGGTATCGACGTTCTGGCCCGCCCCGCTGAGGAACTCGGCACTGACGTTCTGATGGTCGTGGTGGGATCGTTCGCCGCCATGGCGCTGCAAATCTCCGATCGGCTCCGCAAACAGGGCATCGGTGTGACCGTGGTGGATCCGCGGTGGGTACTGCCGGTGCCGGATGCGCTGGGCCCGATGGCACTGGCGCACAAACTGGTGGTGACCCTGGAGGACAACGGTGTACGCGGGGGAGTCGGTTCGGCGGTGTCGGCTGCGCTGCGTGCCGCCGATATCGATGTTCCGTGCCGCGACATCGGTGTGCCGCAACGATTCCTGGACCATGCCGCCCGCGCGGAGGTGCTCGCCGAGTCGGGCCTCACCGAACAGCACGTTGCGCGTCAGGTCACCGGCTGGGTGGCCGCACTGGCTGCACGCGCCGAATCAGTCTCCGAGCAGGTCGACTGACCGGTCGTTGGCGCGACGCAGCGCCTCCGACAACACCGGCCCCACCAGATCGCGCTGCCAGCCGCGCGCTCCGGCATCGCGCAGGAAATCCGACACCGCGCCGGTGACGTCGTCGGTGTCGCTCCAGTCCCAGCACAACCTGCGGACCAGGTCCGGTGACACCAGATTCTCCGTTGGCACCCCGACCCGCTGCGAAAGTTCGCCGAGCACGGCTCGGGCTGCCTCCAGGTAGGCCGCGGCTTCCGGTTTGCGTTTGGCCCACCGAACGGGCGGCGGCGGTCCGGTGAAGGGTTCGGCTGTCTCGGGCGGGTCGTCGGTCCGGCGGGCTGTCTCCAGTGCCTCGAGCCACACCGCGGCGGTGCGCCGCTGTCTCGGGCCGCTGAAGACCGGTAGTGCAGTCAGTTCGTCCACCGTTTTGGCGTCGGCCAGTGCGGCGGCGATGATCGCCGAGTCGGGCAGAATCCGGCCCGGTGCGATATCGCGGTTGCGTGCGATCCGGTCCCGGGCTGTCCACATCTCGCGCACCGCGGCCAGGCCACCCGTGGTGCGAATCTTGTTGAGCCCCGATGTTCGGCGCCAGCGATCACGACGGGTCGGGGTGGCGTCGGCACGGCGCAGATACTCGAATTCCTCTGCCGCCCAGGCGGTTTTGTTCTGGTCGGCCAACACGGTGGCGACTTCGGCCCGCAACTCGATCAGAACTTCGACGTCCAGTGCGGCGTAATTCAGCCACGCATCGGGCAGTGGGCGCTTGGACCAATCGGCCGCCCCGTGTCCTTTGGCCAGGCCCAGGCCGAGCATGCGTTGCACCATGGCGGCGAGGTTGACCCGGTCGAAGCCGGCCAACCGACCGGCCAGTTCGGTGTCGTAGAGAGTCGGTGGACGTAAGCCCACCTCGGCCAGGCACGGCAGGTCCTGATCGGCGGCGTGCAGAATCCATTCGTCGTCGGCCAGCACATCGGCCAGTGGTGCCAGGACGTCGATCGAACTACCGCCGTGGCTGACCGGATCAATCAGAACCGTTCCGGCGCCGTCGCGACGAATCTGGATCAGGTAAGCGCGGTTGGAATACCGGAATCCCGAAGCCCGTTCGGCATCCACGGCGAACGGGCCGCGACCGGTCGCCAATTTCGCTGCGGCCCGGGCGATGTCGGCAGCACTGACCGACACTGCCGGCACGCCTTCGGACGGGCGCGCCAGCGGAATCGGCTCGGGATCGGTCGGTAATTCCCCCGTGGTGTCGAGGTCGTCCGGCTCGGACATGTCGGGTGACATCTCAGGCGCGGGAACGCGAACTCAGATCGGTCACCCCTGTCGGCGGTAGCCCCGCCGCGTGTTCGAGCACTTCACAGAACGCCTCGACATGGATTCCCAGCGCCGGCGTGGTGGCAGTCCACGACGCCCGGATCTCCAGTTGATGGGCGCGGGGCGGCCCGGAGATGTCGCCGTAGCGCACCGAGGTGGTGGCGGTGACGGTGCCGCCGAGTGCGGTGACGTGTTCGGATCGCGACTCCAATGCCTCCACCAACCAACTCCAGGCCACCTCGGGCAGTAGTGGGTCGACGGCCTCGGCCGGGTCCAGGTCGGCCTGGATGAAGGCGACCAATCGCATGGTGCCGTCCCAGGCTTCGGCGCCGTCGGGGTCGTGCAGCAGGATCAGACGGCCGAAGGCGTCACCTTCGGAGACCTCAGGCACGATCTCGGCCTCAGGTCGGCGGACCTCCGCGCTCAGCGCATAGCTGTACGGCGCGAGGCGCTGAGGTGGGCGGATCGGGCCCAACTCGATCTCCGACCGGACCTCGGCAGCATTCATGGCCGCCACCGCCTCGCGGAACTGGGTGGGCTCCGCACTGGTCACGGACTGACGCTAGCCCTATCGCGGGGGCGTCGCAGGCAGGCGCGCCGTGCCGGTGACCCGGCTGCCGGCGCCGTGGCAGCATTGTCCCGGTGAGCAACCGCCGCCAACTTCCGCAGGCGCCCTACCTGGCCGCCGCCACCGGCCACACACCCACCCGGACCCCGGTGTGGTTCATGCGTCAGGCCGGCCGATCACTGCCGGAATACCGCGCGCTGCGCGCCAAGAACACCATGATGGAAGCGTGTTTCGATGCTGAATTGATCTGCGAGATCACCCTGCAGCCGGTCCGCCGCCACGGCGTCGACGCGGCGATTCTGTTCTCCGACATCGTCGTGCCATTGCGCGGCGCGGGTGTGGATCTGGACATCGTGCCCGACGTGGGGCCGGTGATCGCGAATCCGATTCGGACCGCAGCCGATGTCACCGCACTCAAAGCCCTTGACCCGCAGCGGGTCAGCGCGGTCGCCGATGCTGTCGGGTTGCTCGTCGCAGCACTCGGTGAGGTACCTCTGATCGGATTCGCCGGCGCGCCCTTCACTTTGGCCTCCTACCTGGTGGAAGGCGGGCCGAGCAAGTTGCATGAGCGCACCAAGACCATGATGCCCGCCGAGCCGTCCACCTGGCACGCGCTCATGGCGTCCCTGACCTACCTCACCATTGAATTCCTCCGTGTCCAGCTGGACGCCGGGGTCGACGCCATCCAACTGTTCGATTCCTGGGCCGGAACGCTGTCGCTGGCCGACTACCGCAGCTATGTATTGCCGCACAGCACAAGGGTATTCGCCGCATTGGCCGGTTTTGGCGTGCCGATGACGCACTTCGGTGTGGGCACCGCTGAATTGCTAGGTGCGATGTCCGAAGCTGGTGCGACGGTGGTCGGCGTGGACTGGCGCAGCTCACTGGCCGACGCGGCCGGCCGGGTCGGTGCCGGAAAAGCGTTGCAGGGCAACCTCGATCCGGTCGTTCTGTTGGCGGGTTGGCAGGCCGTCGAGAAGTCCGCGCGGGCCGTCGTCGACGACGGCCGCCGCGCCATGGATGTCGGCGCGGCCGGGCACATTTTCAATCTCGGCCACGGCGTACTCCCGCCGACCGATCCCGAACTGCTGACTGATCTGGTGGCCCTGGTGCATTCGCTGTGACTTCGGGTGGGCAGGGGTCGAAGCTGCGCTATTGCGTTGTGGGTGGCGGTATTTCAGGCCTGGTGACCGCCTACCGGATTCGTGCTGCGCTCGGGGATCGCGCCGATATCACCGTATTCGACCCGGGCGATCGCCTCGGTGGCGTCCTGCGCACCGAGCAACTCGCCGGCGTGCCGGTAGACGTCGGAGCCGAGGCGTTCATCGCACGGCGGCCCGAGGTCCCCGCATTACTGGCTGAACTCGGACTCGCCGGTCGCCATATCGGCACCACCGGAGTCACGACCACCATCTACAGCCAGGGCCGGTTGCACGCCCTGCCGGCCGGCACCGTCAACGGCATCCCGACCTCGGCCGCCTCGATGGCCGGTCTGGTCGACGAGGCCACCTGCGACCGGATCGCCACCGAAGCCGACCGCCCGTGGCACTGGCGGGCCGGTTCGGACCCGGCACTGGGCGAACTGGTGGCCGACCGCTTCGGCGAGCAGGTACTGGCCCGGTCGGTCGATCCGCTGGTAACCGGCGTCTACGGGGGATCGGCACGGGGGATCGGCATCCGGTCCGCGGTGCCCGCGGTGGCGAGCGCACTCGACGCCGGAGCAACCAGCCTGACCGACGCGGCCCGGGGAGTTGTTCCGGGTGCCGCCAGCGGACCGGTCTTCGGCGCGATCGACGGCGGCTACCGGGTGCTGCTCGACGAGCTGGTGTCGAGCGGCGACGCGACGTGGGTCCAGGCCGCGGTTCACCGGATCGCCGCAGCGGACCCGGGCTGGGCACTCTCCGATGATTCCGGGCGCACCTGGCCTGCCGACGCGGTGGTGCTCGCAGTGCCGGCACCGCAGGCGGCCGCCCTGCTGGCCGATGTGGCACCGCGGGCTGCGGCGGCGGCCGCGCGGATACCGGTCGCTTCGGCCGCGGTGCTGGCGATGGCCGTCGCGCCGGATCTGGAGTTCCCGGCGCAGTCCGGGGTACTGGTCGCGACCGGAGAACGCCTGCACGCCAAGGCGATCACGCTCTCGACCCGCAAGTGGGGTACCCGCGGCGACGCCGAACTGCTGCGACTGTCGTTCGGCCGGTTCGGCGACGATATCGCCCGCGCCACCTCCGATCACGATCTGACGGCATGGGCGATTGACGACCTGGCCGCGGTGTTCGGTATCGACGTCGACCCGATCGAGGTCCTGGTGCACCGCTGGATCGAGGCGCTACCCCAATACGCCCCGGGCCACGGTGAACTGTCCGCCCGAATCCGGGCCGGGATGCCGCCGACGCTGGCGATCGCGGGCAACTATCTCGATGGTGTGGGGGTGCCCGCCTGTATCGGCGCGGCCGGCCGGGCTGCCGCGGCGGTGGTGGCGGCGACCGCCACGAACTAGGCCGGGCCACCCGTGGCAGCATGGAGGCCATGGCGAAACTGGACTACAACAAGCTCAACGCCGCCGTCCGCTACGTGATGTTCTCGGCCTTCGCAGCCAAACCCGGTGTGCTGGGTTATGACGAGGACTCCCGGGCCGCCGTGATCGACGAGACCGCGACCTTCCTCAAGCAGCAGGAGGACGGCGGCGTCGTTGTCCGCGGTCTGTACGACGTGGCCGGCATGCGGGCCGACGCCGACTTCATGATCTGGACCCACGCCGAGCGCCTTGAAGACCTGCAGGCGACCTACAGCGATTTCCGTCGCACCACCACGCTGGGCCGCGCCGTCACGCCGGTCTGGAGCAGCGTCGCCCTGCACCGGCCGGCCGAGTTCAACAAGAGCCACGTCCCGGCGTTTCTGGCCGGTGAAGAACCGGGCAACTACGTCTGCGTCTACCCGTTTGTACGCTCGCTGGAGTGGTACCTGCTGCCTGACGAGGATCGCCGCAAAATGCTGGCCGACCACGGTATGGCCGCGCGCAGTTACAAGGATGTCCGCGCCAATACCGTGCCGGCCTTCGCCCTCGGTGACTACGAGTGGATCCTGGCGTTCGAGGCTGCGGAGTTGCACCGCATCGTGGATCTGATGCGCGATCTGCGGGCCACCGAGGCCCGCCTGCACGTCCGCGAGGAGATCCCGTTCTTCACCGGCCCGCGAGTCGGGGTCGAGGAACTCATCAGCAGACTGCCCTGATAGCGGGAACTGGACTAAGCTCACATTTCGCCAGCTTGGCAGTGCCCGGAGAGAGGGTGAGGCGATTGCCAAAAATCGCACATCTCGCGGGCTTCGCCGCGGTGACCCTCGCTGCGTTCGTTGCCCTGGTTCTCGGCGGCGCTCTGCCGCAATCGACGGTGGCCGTCGTCGCCGACCTGGTGCTGGCAGCCTTGTCGGTGCTGGCCGCAGGGTCATGCGCGCGGGCGGCGACATTCGCCAGCGGCAGGTTCAGGTTGGCCTGGGCTCTGATGGCCGGCGCGCTCGCGGCATTCGCGGTCGGCGAGATGATCTGGATCTACATCGAACACGTCGTCGACGGATCTCCGTTCCCGTCGGCGGCGGACGCCTTTTTCCTGATGTTTCGGGTCGGAGTCAGCGCCGCGCTGTTGTTGTTCCGCAATCGGAGCAGCCCGGAATCCCAGGGCCGGATCGTTCTGGATGGCCTGATCGTGGCGGGTTCGCTGTTCATCGCGTCCTGGACGCTCGGCCTGCGGCAGGTGTATGAGGCCGGCGATGCGACACGCATGGATCTCGAGCTGCTCATCGCTTACCCGGTGGGCGACCTGGTCATGTTGACAATCGCAGCCGTGGTTGTGGTCAGTGCGCAGGCTGGTCAGCGCGTGACGATGACCCTGCTGACCCTCGGGCTGACGTGCATGGCACTCGCTGACAGCGGCTACGCCTACCTATCGGCCCGGGGCGACTACTTCAGCGGCAACATCGTCGATATCGGCTGGGTGGCGGGACTGCTGTTGCTGATCCTCGCGGCGGTGACGGCCCGGCAGCCCACGGTGCCCGACCGCCCGATGGACGAGGTGCCCGGCTGGGCGTCGGTCTGGCTACCGTACTTGCCGTTGATGTTGGCTGGAATCGTCGCTATCGCTCGCCCGCCGATACCCTTCACATCCGGCCCGCTGCTCACGGTGGGTGTGCTGCTTGCCGTCACCGTGCTGGCCCGACAACTCCTGGCGGTCACCGAGAACCGGCGCCTGATGGCACGGGTGGTCGACCGTGCGCTGCATGACCCGCTCACCGGACTGGCCAATCAGGTTTTCTTTCAGGATCGGTTGGCGCGGGCGGGGGAGAGTACCCACGACGGTGAGTCGATGAGTGTTCTCGCCCTCGATCTCAACCACTTCACATTGGTCAACGACAGTCTTGGTCATGGCATCGGGGACGAGTTGTTGTGCGCGGTCGCGGATCGGATTCGAGCCTGCGTCCGCGATGAGGACGTTGTCGCCCGGCTGGGTGGGGACGAATTCGCGGTCCTTGTCGTGGGATCGCCCGCCCGCGCCCGCCGCCTCGCTGACCGTGTCGTGGAGTCGTTCGACAAACCATTCCTGATCGGCGGCCACGAACTTCTCATCCGTCCCAGTGTCGGGCTGGCGACAACCGCGTGCGCCGCCGGGCAGAACTTGGGCGAGCAGTTGCTCAATCAGGCTAATACGGCGATGTATTCGGGCAAACGCTCCGCTGCGGCCGGGGTGCACGTATTCAATGCTGAGACTCAGATGACCGATGCTGTCGACCAGGCAGTGGTCGAACGCGACACGCTACTGCGAGCCGTTGACGGTGCGATGACCGTTCGGCTGCTTGCCGAACTCCGTGATGCGCTCGATCAACGTGATCTTGTTCTGCTCTACCAGCCCAAGTTCGACCTCCTCACCGCCCGGGTCGTCGGTGTCGAGGCGCTGTTGCGTTGGCAGCATCCGGTGCGAGGACTGCTCGGTCCCGATGAATTCCTGCCACTGGTCCGCGGGGACGATCTGATGGCCGCGATCACCGATTTCGTGATCCACCAGGCTCTCGATGACGCGTCTCGGTGGCAGTCGCTGTCTGTTGAGGTACCTGTCGCGATCAACCTTCCCGCCCCCGCCCTGGTTGATCTCGAATTGCCTGCCAGGTTGATGGGTGCGTTGGGCGAGCACCGAATCGAGGCAGCCGCACTGACGATCGAGATCACCGAGGATCTGTACCTCGACAACCTCGACCATGCCAGGGCCGTGCTCAACGTGGTGCGGCAGAGCGGAATTCGAGTGGCGATCGATGATTTCGGCAGTGGCTATTCGGCGCTGTCCTATCTGCGGGATTTGACCATCGACGAAGTCAAACTCGACCGCGATTTCATCGCACCGATCCTGATCGACCCGCGCGCGGCCGCGGTGGTTCGCGCGGTCGTGAACCTTGCGCACGAACTGGGTCTGACCACAGTCGCCGAAGGGGTGGAGAACGCCGACACCGCCGCGCGGCTTCGGGAATACGGCTGCGATGTGGGGCAGGGCTACTTCTTCAGTGCACCGCTGAGCGCCGAGGGGGTGGTCGACCTACTGGGGCAGGGCTACTCGGCTGGTAACAGTGTCAGCGAGATCGAGTTGATGCAGTAGCGCTGGTCGGTCGGTGTGGGGTAGCCCTCGCCGGCGAACACGTGACCGAGATGGCTGTGGCAGTTCGCGCACAACACCTCGACGCGGCGCATGCCCAGGGCATCGTCGGACCGCAGGATCACCGCCTCGGAGTGCGACGGGTCGAAGAACGACGGCCACCCGCAGTGTGACTCGAATTTCTCGGTGCTGCGGAACAGTTCGGCAGCGCAGGCCCGGCACTGGTACACACCCTCGGTCGTGGTGTCGGTGTACTCACCGACGAACGCGCGTTCGGTGCCGGCCTGTCGTAGCACCTGAAACTCCTCGGCGTTGAGCCGTTTGCGCCATTCGTCGTCGGTCAGTTCGAGCTTGGGAGGGGGAATCGAACTCATGCGCTCACGGTAGCGCGGCCGGCGTGCGGCGTCATCCACGCCGGGTCGATACCGTCATCGAGTCGGCCATCCTCTTTGGCGTCGCGGTAGCGGAAGTACAGCACGCAGAACACCACGACCAGCATCAGCGACCACCCGTAGGTGATCTTCATGTACTCCAGGTACCGGCCCGTCGTCGGCTGGCGCCACATCAGCCACCGATCCAGCGTCAGGAAGCCGTAGGTGGCCAGCCAGGCCGGCCAGTTGCGCAGCACCGAGTTGCGCAGCACCACCGTCATCAGGAACGGGAACAGCATCATCGAGTAGTAGCCCTGGGCCAGCGACAGCACCAGCCAGGACGCGATCAGCAGCACACCCGACGAGGTCAGCATCCAGAACAACGGATCGCGGGTGCGGTAGTAGCGGTTGAGCAGCCAGAGACTGAGCGCCGCCAGTACGACGAAGGCCGCCCGCAGGGCCGTGATGAGCCACATCGGCAGCCCGTAATACACGCCGTTGCCCAGCACCGAGCTGTTGAAGTAGTCGCGGGTGGAGAGGAGGTACGGCAGCGTCCGGTGCAGGAAGTTCCCGCGGTCCACGACCAGGGGCCAGGCCGCCACATTGAATGCCACCGGAATCGCCACCGCGGTGAGCAGGGCTCGCCATTGCCGGTTGAGCAACGGCAGCAGAAGTAGCACCGCGAGAACCGGTTTGACCACCAGTGAGAGTCCGATTGCGATGCCGGCCAACCATTGTCGGTTCACCCGACCATCCAGCAGCCACCGCATGAACAGCACCTCGGCCAACAGGATGCAGCCGTTGATGTTGGTGAAGACCAGGGTGTTGGTCACCGACTCGGTGACGAAAATCGCCGCCAGCAGAGCCGGCAGCGCCACGGAGGTCAGCGGGAATTTGAACAGGCGGACCAGCAGGCAGGCCGCGGCAATGATGGCCAGCGTGTTGAGCAGGATGAACCAGTTACGTGCGGCGAACACGCTGTCGAAGTAACCGAACGGGGCCATCAGCAGTGTGCCGCCCGGTGGGTAGAGATAGTGCGGATCGACTTGGTCGAACGCCTCGCTATACACCGGCTCGCTGGCCCGGAAGTGCCGCAGCGCCCAGTAGACCGGTGCCCAGTCGTCGGTAATGTAACCGTTGGACGTCAGCACCCAACTGCGGTGGATGATCGACATGATCGCGATCGGCCAGAGCGCGGTACGCAGGACGGCCGCGGTAGTCGGCGGGCCGGTGCGCGGGCCGAACGCGGTGCGCAGAAGCGATGCAACCCGGGCCACGTTCCGCACCGTACACCGGAGCGCGAGGCCTGCGGCTTAGGCGGGGCAGAAGGTGTCGGTCGGTGGGAGCGCGCCGGAATCGAGGTAGGCCAGAACCGGCGGCAGCGCGCAGGCCGAGTAGATGCTGGCGCCGTGACCGATTCCCTGCCACATCACCCGCCTGTTGGTCGCGCCGGCATTGATGACGGTGGCCGCGGTCGCCGGCACGCCCTGGGCGCCCACGATGGGGTCGTTCTGCACACCGAGCAGCATGACGTTGATCTTCAGATTCTTGGGGTCCTGCGGCGCTGAGCCGCTGGGCCAGTTCAGGCACTTCACCATGTTCAGCGCGGCCACGGTGCCGAACTGAGGGTAGGTCTTTCCCCAGGCGACGACGAGTTCGCGGATCCGGTCCGGCGTGGGGCGGTTCAGCGAGTCGCTGCAGGTGTTGACGAACTGCCCGTCGGTGCCGCGCAAAGCGTCGGCCTGGTTGATCAGGTTGGTGAGTTGGTTGGTGTCCCCGGCCCGGGCGGCGGACAGCGCGTCGGCGAGTTTGACCGTGCTGCCGATGCGGTCCCCGCTGGGGTATCCCAGTGCGGTGGTGATGGCGGTGGCCATCAGGGACAGCGGCACACGGCCCGGGGCGCGCCCGGCGCGGGCCTCGCCCAACAGTGCGTCGACCGCGCCCTTCGGGTCGGGACCGAGTGAGCAGTTGACGGCGACACACTGGGCGGCGAAGGCGTCCAGTGCACCCTGCTGTGCCTTGACCTGATCCTCGGCTGCGGATTCGGCGCCCACCCCGGACGGGATCGGCGAGTCGAGGACTAACCGGGCGACCTTCTCGGGGTGCGAACCGGCGTAGGCCAACGCCACCTGCGCGCCGTTACCGATGCCGAGCAGTGCCAGCGCGGGCACATCCCAGGTGCTGCGCAACCGTTCCAGATCCTCGGCCGCACGCGCATTGTCATACGCCGACTCGCCGGGTGCGATCGTGTCGGTGCACCCGGTGGTCGCCGTCATCGTGATCGCGCCGAGGCTGGCCACCGGGTCGTCGCCCGAGGTGTACTGAGTCTGCTCGCGCATCTCCTGGCGGTCGAATTGGTCACGGCAGTCGATCGGGCTGGACCTGCCGATGCCACGCCGGTCCACCGCGACGATGGGATGGGTCTTGAGGACGTCGGCTCCCGACCGCGACAGCCACACCGGAAGTTGCAGCGATGACGGCAGATCCGACCCGGTGGTGAATATCAGTGGGCCGGCTTCCGGCGGGGTCTGCACCGACCGGGCCCGTACTACGCCGATGCTCAGGGTTCCGGTCGCACCGCCGACCGGATCGAGGTCGGCGTCGTAGTCGGCGCACTCCATCATCACACCGGGGATTGCGGTGGTGCCGGCATCCCCGAATTCCTTGGCGGTGCAGTCTTTCCACGCCAGATCGTTCTTCGGCGGGCTGATCAGCGGCGCGCCGTCGGCCGCTGTCGTGGTGGTGGGCGCGGCGCCGGGATTGCGCGCCGCATCGCTGGCGAACTGGGGATTGGCCGCCAGCCAGGGTGCGCACCCGGTGAGCAGGCTGGTCGCAACGACGCTCACGCTGACCGCGGTTCTGATCCGACCCTGCCGACGCATGCCCACCACAGTAGCGACTCGGCACGCTTCGCCGTCTGGGACGATAGCGGGGGATGATGTCGGGGACGATGTCGGTGACGTTGAAGAAACAGGGAGTGCGTCGTGCAGGTGGTGCTGGCCCACGAGGTTGAGCCGATCGTCGCCGGGCTGCTGGGCGGGATTTCGCCACCCGGCGGTCCGACCGGCGAGCAGCTGGTCGTGCTGAAGTCCATCACGCGGGATCTGTGGGGGCGTGCGGACATCGACGTCGGGAACCTGACGCCGCTGTCACCGGACGAGTTGGCCAAAGCCCTCGACAGGCCGCAGGCGCGTCAGCGTTTCGCGGAGATCATGATGACGCTCGAACTCTGCCGCCATCCGATGTCCATGGCGCAGGTGGAACTTGCCGAGAAGTACGTCGCGGCAATGGGAATCAACGACATCGAGATCGAGGCGAGCCGCACCGCCATCACCAAGGGTGCCGAGGCGGCCGCAACGGATCTGGAACGGTGCTACAGCGAAATACTGCCCGAGATCTCGGAGTTGTCTCTGCGCGACCGCTACCTCCGCCTCGATAAGCCCGACCATGCGCTGGCCGAGCGGCTCAGAAAACTGCGGGATCTACCCGAGGACACGCTGGGCTACCAGTACCTGGAGTTCTACCGCCGCAACAACATTGAGCTTCCCGGAGACGATATCCACGTGCCGGCGCACTATGTCAATCACGATATGAACCATGTGATCACCGGGTACGAGCCGACAGCCCCCGGGGAAATCGCCCGGTCGGGTTTTCTGTTGGCCACCAATGACTCGCACCACAACTGGCTTGAGTTTCTCCTGACCATGTCGATTCACGAGTCAGGCGTGCTCAATCACGGCAATATCCGGGCGAAGGTGGCGACACTCGATCGCACGGGTGTTCCCGAGTTTCTCGGCGAGGGCCTCAAGAGAGGAGCGCACTGCACCGTGGATCTCAGTCAGGTCGATCATCTCTCGATCGCGCATCTGCCACTGGACGAGGTGCGGAAGAACTTCTCGATCGTGCCACTGCAGTCCGCACCTGAATAACGACGGCGTTCTAGTCCGCCAATCCCTTCAGCGATCCCGGGTGTAGCGCAGGTAGAGGTAGCCCTCGACGTCGGTGAGGACGTGCACGGGACGCATTCGGGTCGGCGCATCGTCGATGCCGCCGGTGATACGAACTGCGCCGCCGCCCACCAGCATCGGCGCGCAGGTCAGGCACAAGTCGTCGAGCATGCCCTGTGCGATGAAGGCGCCCAGCAGGGTGGGCCCACCTTCGGTGAGTACCCGCAGCAGCCCGCGGTCGGCAAGCCGCGACATGGCGGTGGCCAGGTCGACGCGGCCCGGGTCGGCGTCGGAGCAGTCGACCACCTCGGCGACGGTGCCCAACCGGCGGCGCGCGCCTTCGGCGGCGTCGGCGCACGTCAGAATCAGCGTTGGAACCTCGGTATTGACCAGGACGGGCAGGTCGTGGGCTAGCGAACCGGTACGGGTCACCACGGCTATCGGCGGCACCTCGCTCTGGCCGCACTGCTGGCGGCGTTGGCGCTGGACGGCCGTCATCTTCGCGCCCGCGTAGTTCTCGGCCTGTGCGGTGCCGGCTCCCACGACGATCACGTCGGCGAGTTCGCGCAGGATAGAGAAGAGGCGTCGGTCGCCGGGTCCGCCCAGACCACCTGAGGTGCCGCTCACGGTGGCACCGCCGTCGAGGCTGGCGATGAAGTTGGCCAGCACCACACACCGGCTCGGATCCTGCGGGTAGGCGTAGAGCTGTTTCAGTCGTGCGTCGTCGACCCCAGCGTCATCGACCCTGATGTTATCGACCCTGGCGCCGACCCTGCCGTCATCGACCCCGGCGGCCCCGACCGGCCCGAGCAGGCTGAACCAGGTCTCGTCGGAGCCATCGAGTTCCGCTGCCGCCACCACACAATTGCAACACGCATCTCCGCGGCTGGCTACAGTGCCAGCCATGACCGCGCGTCTGGTGGACCGTCAACCGACGGTGTCCCCGGAGCGTTTGATCGCCCAACTCGTGCCGCCGCCGACCTTCGCCGACGTCGACTTCGACTCCTACCGGCCCGACCCGGCCGAGCCCACCCAGTCCGCGGCGCTGGAGTCCTGCCGCAGCTTTTGCGACGAGGCCGTGCGCCGCCGCGCCGGCCGACGGAAACTCTTCGGCAAACGGGAAACCCTGCCGGGGGTTGGCCTCTACCTCGACGGCGGTTTCGGGGTCGGCAAGACCCACCTGTTGGCGTCGATCTACTGGCGGCTTCCCGATTCCGATTTCAAGGCGTTCGCCACCTTCGGTGAGCTGACGCAGTTGGCCGGGGTCTTCGGCTTCGTCGAGTGCATCGACCTGCTGGGCGACTACACGGTGGTGTGTATCGACGAATTCGAACT
>JAPLAO010000121.1 GCA_026393245.1 Mycobacterium sp.
AGTTCGTCATCCCAGCCTGTTACGAGCACCTTGCGGTTGTCGCGATCGACGGCGATATCGCCGATCGATCCGCCCAGGGCGATGGTGTGCAGCACGCGACGCGCCCGGATGTCGATCACTACCAGCGAGCCACCGGTATCGGTGTTGAGCGCGGCGTACAAACGGGTGCCGTCGGCGTTGATGCGCACAGTATCGACCCAGTCATCGGCCGTACGCGTAACGGTGATGGTTTTGGACTTGCCGCTTTCGACATCGATCACGGCGACGTCGGCAACGGCCTCGCCGGAGCGCGCCACGTACAGCGCATCTCCGGCCGGACTGACCGCGAGACCGCGGGCGCCGACGGTGATCTCCTTGGCCGCGAGTGCGGCGCCTGCCCCCAGGTCGATGGCGACGACGCTGTCTTCGGAATCCGATGCGGAGTTCACGTAGGCGCGGTCCGCGGTGGCAACCGCATACGGTTCGGCGATGTCCGACACGGTGGCACTCACGGTCAGCGTCGCGACGTCGATGACCGACACGGCGTCCTCGCCGTAGTGCACGGCCACCAGATGGCGGCCGTCGTGACTGACAGCCATATCGGTTACCGCGCCGGGCAAGCCGGAGAGTACGCCGATGGCCGGACGTACCGCCAGTTGCAATCCGGCAGCAGTGCGGTGGGCCGGCAGCAGATCACTGGTGGCGGCAATCCGCGGGCTCGACAGCGTCGACAGCCGCACCCTTTCGGTGGGCCGTTCGGCTACTGCAGTGACACCCGTCGTATTCGCCATGCTCAAGACACCTCCGTCAGCCGAACCGCAGTCCGGCTTTTAGCGTGGAAAAAAGAGAAAAACTATCCGACACCGGCGATGTCGATCGTGCTCCAATTCTAACGGCGGGCACTGACACGGAATTCCGATTGCAATTTCTCACCACATGAGCAGGCTCAGGAGATGCTGAGAGAAGATTCGTTGCGGTATCGACGTGCCTCGACGGGAATACCGCTGAACGACGCTGGTAGCAAATTGTTTTCCATGACCGGCCGACACCCCCTCGTCGCCGAAATCCGACGTTCCGCGAGCTTGAGAGCTACTTATCCGCGGTGCCGAAATGCGGCGGACATCACACCGGCGGCTGTGGGCAGATGCCCGCTCAGAGCATCCGTTCGACGGCTTTGCGGCTGCGAACCCGGTCGGTGCCGGGCACAAATGCCGGCTCGGTGTGATCGACCACGGTGCCCTTGGCGACTCGCCGCTTGGCCTGCCGGAACTCCGGCAGCGGACCCATCGCGGTCTGGCTGGTGTTCAGTGCCGCCCAGGTCGCCGCGCGGCGGGCGGCCCTCTCCAGCGGGTTCGGCGGGGTGTACATGATCATCTCCGCCGCCCAGTCCGTCATCGCGTCCCGGATACCCCAGTCGAAGAACTTGACTGTCTGTGGAACATCAGGGGTGTTCATCAGAGCCTGCCCGGTCAACAGTGCGGCACCGTGGGTGAGCGCCAGTCTAGGTAGATAGGACTGGAGGCATTCCAGCGTCTCGGCCTTGGTCGCCGGCAGGTCGGTCCCGCCCAGTGCGTGGCCGACCCGGACGAACTCGCCGTAGTAACGGTCGATATCGCGCAGCGGCATGGGGTGATACATCTCGTGGGCGGTCGCTATCCCCCACACCACCGTTGCGTAGTTCCACCGCAACCACTCCGGATCGTCGGCGTCATAGGGCAGCCCGTCTGGGCGCACACCTTTGACGGTGTGATGCATGGAACGCACCATATGGGCGACCTTCTCGGCGCACCTGGTGGATCCGTATCCGGTGCCGATGAAGAACGCCACCGAGTGGGCCAATCGCGTCTGGGCGCCTTCGACATCGAAACGGCCCGTCGGATTTCCGTCATCATCGCGTTCGACGACGCGGGAGTGGTCCGAACCCATCCAGAAGATGCTGGGATCCAGTCGCTCGATGAATGCCGCGCACTGCAGCCCGAAGATCAGCACCGAGGTGTGCGAATGCACATGCCACACGGCGCTACCCGGGCCGAACCACCCTGGATCGCCCTCGGGCCCGGCAAACTCGAGGCCGCGGAAGAACTTGCTTCGGATATCCCTGTCAAAGTCAGATCTGACCTTGTGCTCAAGAAGCTGATGCGGCAGTAACACTTTCATCGCAGCCGACTCCTTTCCCGGAAAAGCAACTCCGGCTACGCCTACAAAGTAGCACCGCCGACAGCAGGAAAACCGGCATGGAGTGGCGCAAAACCCGCACCCGGTTACCCGCGGCCAGCCATAGTCGAATCCGTGACAACACAATTGCCCTTTCCGCAGCCACATCCACTGCGCGCCGGAGAAGAGTTGCAAGCCCTGCGGACAGCAGGCCCCATCCATCGGGTCCGGACCCCAGTCGGCGACGACGCCTGGCTGGTGACCGGCTACGCCCAGGTGCGCGAACTGATGGACGACGACCGGCTCGGCCGGTCGCACCGAACACCGGAGACCGCGCCGCGAAGCCGCGCGTCGGCCTTATTCGGTGGACCGATCGGCGACTTCGACGCCGAGCCCGGCGGGCACAAGAGGATGCGGGCTCTCTTGCAACCGCACTTCTCGCCCCGCCGATTGCGCGCATTGGAGCCCAAGGTGGAGGCACTGACCCGAGGACTGTTGGATCAGTTGGCAGATGACGGTCCGCCCGCTGATCTGCACGCCAAACTCGCCGGGCCGCTTCCAGCCTTGGTTATCTGCGAGCTACTCGGCGTGCCTTACAACGACCGGGACACCTTCCGAGTCTGGGTCGATTCAGCCGCGTTCAACGCCGACCCCGTCGAGTCGGGACAGGGCATGATCGCTTTGGTGGATTACGGCGTCAGCCTCGTCGCCGAGAAGCGACGCCACCCCGGTGACGATGTGATCTCCCATCTGTGCGACGTAGATGACCTCGCTGATGTCGAAATCGCCGTCCTCGCCGTGAGTCTGCTGTTTGCCGGTTACGAAACCACTGTCATCCAGATCTGGCTGCAGACAGTGCAGCTGTTGAGTGGCTCACGCAAATGGCAGACGTTGCTCGACGACCCGTCGCTGATTCCGAAGGCTTCGGAGGAACTGATCCGAGCCTGCCTGATCGGCGGTGTGGGTATTCCGCGCTACGCGCGAGACACCATCGACATCGCCGGCATCACCATCGCAGAGGGTGATCTGGTGCTACTGGATCCTGGTTCGGCCAATAACGATCCGGCGTTCTTCAAAGATCCTGATGTCGTTGATTTCAATCGAACCGGACCGCAGCCGCTGTCCTTCGGCTACGGCGGGCGCTACTGCCTGGGCGCCCCGTTGGCCAGGATGGAGCTGAATTCTGTTTTCTCGCAGATGATTCCACGGTTTCCTGATATGCAGCTTGCGGTCGATGTCGCAGACCTGAGTATCAATACCGACGCATTGGGATCCGGTCTTGTAGCGCTTCCCGTCACCTGGGGAGGTCAGTGAGAACCAACCCCG
>JAPLAO010000220.1 GCA_026393245.1 Mycobacterium sp.
GCAGTTGAACGTGGTGCGGCAGCGCCAGACCCCGTCGGCCTCGTTGAGGATCTCCAACCGCTCGGCTGCGCCCTCGTCACGGCTGTCGAAGATGAACCGGTGGGCGTTGACGATTGCCGCCGGGCCGAGGTAGCTGCCCTCAGTCCAGAACACCGGGCAACTGGTGGTGCAGCACGCGCACAGGATGCATTTGGTGGTGTCGTCATAGCGGGCCCGGTCGGTCGGACTCTGGATCCGTTCCCGGGTGGGGGAGTTGCCGCTGGTGATCAGCCACGGTTTCACCGCCCGGTAGGCCTCGAAGAACGGCTCCATATCGACAACGAGGTCCTTCTCCACGGCCAGGCCACGAATCGGTTCGACGGTGATGGTCAGTTGTTTCGCCGGGTTCTTCGGCAGCATGTCGCGCATGAGCACCTTGCATGCCAGCCGGTTGACCCCGTTGATCCGCATGGCGTCTGACCCGCACACCCCGTGTGCACAGGAACGGCGCATTGTCAGCGTCCCGTCGAGGTAGCTCTTGGCGTAGATCAGTAGATTCAACAGCCGGTCGGTGGGCAGACACGGCACCCGGAAGCTCTGCCAGCCCCCCGATTCGGCGTACGCCTCGGGATCTTCGGGGTTGAATCGCGCGATCTTCAACGTGACCATGACCGCGCCCGGCGGAACCGGCGGCAGTGGCGGATCCCCGGCCTCGGCCTTCTCGATGACTGCGGTCATGTTCTTCTCTCTTCGCGAAAGCGGCTCATCGGCATATTTTCTCTTCGCGCACGCGGCTCATCGGGATCAGTACTTCCGTTCCATCGGCTCATACCGCGTCTGCACCACCGGCTTGTAGTCCAGCCGGACATCGGACATCAGGTCGCGGCCCTCCTTGTAGGCCATGGTGTGCCGCATATAATTGGTGTCGTCCCGGTTGGGGTAGTCCTCCCGGGCGTGGCCGCCGCGGGTCTCTTTGCGGTTGAGCGCACTGGCCACGGTGACCTCGGCAAGTTCGAGTAGGAATCCAAACTCGATGGCCTCCAGCAAATCGCTGTTGTGGCGCTTGCCCTTGTCGTGCACCGTGATTCGCGAATAACGCTCCTTGAGAACGTGGATATCGGTCAACGCCTGCTTGAGGGTCTCCTCGGTGCGGAACACCGCGGCGTTGTTGTCCATCGACTGCTGCAATTCCGTCCGGATATCGGCTACCCGCTCATTGCCGTGGTCGGAAAGAATGTCCGATACCCAATCGCCCACCATCGCGGCCGGGTTCGGCGGGAGTTCGACGTGGGGGTTCCCGAGCGCGTAGTAGGCGGCAGCGAGTCCGGCCCGGCGTCCAAACACGTTAATGTCGAGTAGCGAGTTGGTGCCCAGGCGATTAGCGCCGTGCACTGACACGCACGCGCACTCGCCGGCAGCGTAGAGGCCCGGAACCGGATGGGTGTTGTCGCGCAGCACCTCCCCGACCACGGTGGTCGGTATTCCGCCCATGAGGTAGTGACAGGTGGGGTAGACCGGCACCAGTTCGGTGACCGGGTCGACGCCGAGGTAGGTGCGGGCAAACTCGGTGATGTCGGGGAGTTTCGCCGCTAGCACATCCGCACCCAGGTGGCGGACGTCGATGTAGACGTAGTCCTTGTTCGGTCCGGCGCCGCGGCCCTCGAGCACCTCAAGCACCATCGACCGCGCGACGATATCGCGCGGGGCCAGATCGACGATCGTCGGCGCGTAGCGCTCCATGAACCGCTCGCCCTCACCGTTGAGGAGCCTTCCGCCCTCACCGCGCACCGCCTCGGAAATGAGAATTCCGAGTCCAGCTAAACCTGTCGGGTGGAACTGGTGAAACTCCATGTCCTCCAACGGAAGTCCCTTGCGGAAGACGATGCCCAACCCGTCACCGGTCAGAGTGTGGGCGTTGGACGTGGTCTTGAACATCCGGCCCGATCCGCCCGTGGCGAGCACGATCGCCTTGGCGTGGAAGACGTGGATATCGCCGGTAGCCAATTCGTAAGCCACCACCCCGGTGGCGACCGGCCCGCGCGGGGTCTCGGTGAGGACCAAGTCCAGAGCGTAGAACTCGTTGAAGAACTCGACGTCGTGTTTGACGCAGTTTTGGTACAGCGTCTGCAGGATCATGTGACCGGTTCGGTCGGCGGCGTAGCAGGACCGGCGCACCGGGGCCTTGCCGTGGTCGCGGGTGTGGCCGCCGAATCGTCGCTGGTCGATCCGGCCCTCCGGGGTGCGGTTGAACGGCATCCCCATCTTCTCCAAGTCCAGCACGGCGTCGATGGCTTCTTTGCACATGATCTCGACGGCATCCTGGTCGGCCAGGTAGTCGCCGCCTTTGACGGTGTCGAAGGTGTGCCATTCCCAGTTGTCTTCTTCAACGTTGGCCAGTGCGGCGCACATGCCGCCCTGGGCGGCGCCGGTGTGGCTGCGGGTCGGATACAGCTTGGTCAGCACGGCGGTGCGCACCCGGGGACCGGCCTCGACGGCGGCGCGCATCCCGGCCCCGCCGGCGCCGACGATGAGGACGTCGTACTTGTGCTCGGTGATCATTGGTTCCTTTAGGAGATGTTCGGGTTGAAGGTGATCAGGGTGTAGGTGCCGACGGTCAGGATGATCAGCATCGAGACCGCCAGCGATGTATTGAGCCAGAAACGGGTGGCGTCTTTGCGGGCGTAGTCGTTGATGATCGTGCGCATGCCGTTGCCGCCGTGCAGCTGGGCAAGCCACAGCATGACCAGATCCCAGATCTGCCAGACCGGCGACGCCCAACGTTGCGCAACGTAATTGAAATCGATCCGGTAGACGCCGTTCTCCCACATCAGTCCGATGAACAGGTGACCGAGAACCAGGAACACCAGCACCACACCGGAGAACCGCATGAACATCCACGCGTACTTCTCGAAATTGGGCATGGCATTTGGCCGACGCGGCGAGCGCGGGTTGTCCAGGCTGGCCGGTCGGTCATGGGCACGTTCCAGGATCGGTGCGGGAGGTCCGAGGCGGCCTTCAGAGACGGCGGTCACAGGAATCGCTCCGCCATGTGCATACCGATCACAACGCCTGCCGGCACCATCACGAGCAGCCAGACGCCGGCCACTCCCCAGAGCATCTGACGCTGATAGCGCGGACCCTGCTCCCAGAAGTCGACCATGATCACGCGCAGCCCGTTAAGTGCGTGGTAGAGCAGCGCGGCGACCAGGCCCAGTTCCATCAGGCCGATGATCGGTGTCTTGTACGTCGCGAGGACCTCGTTGTAGGCCTGCGGGCTGACCCGGACCAGGGCGGTGTCGAGCACGTGGACGAACAGGAAGAAGAAGATCGTGGCGCCGGTGATGCGGTGCAGCAACCACGACCACATGCCGGGGTCGCCGCGGTAGAACGTCCGCCGTCGCGTTGCAGTCGTCATGCATGTCCTCCAGTGCCAGGTATTCCAATGGACTCTAACTCTGAACGCGCGGTCAAGTGAATGACGTGGGGATTACATCCGGTGTGAAGTAGGCCTCACCCGGAGGCAGAATGGGCCTATGAAGACACCCCTGACTCTGGAGATGATCGGGCAGGCCCCCAAGGCGCTATTGCACGACCATCTCGATGGGGGACTGCGGCCGCAAACCGTCATCGAACTCGCCGGGCAGGCCGGCTATGACGGGTTGCCGAGTACCGATGCGACGGAGTTGACGACCTGGTTTCGAACTGCGGCACACAGTGGGTCGCTGGTGCGCTACCTCGAACCCTTCGCCCACACCGTCGCGGTGATGCAGACCCCGGCGGCGCTGCATCGGGTCGCCGTCGAGTGCGTGGAGGATCTCGCCGCCGACAACGTGGTCTACGCCGAGGTTCGGTTCGCCCCGGAGTTGCACCTGGCCGCCGGGCTGTCGCTGGACGACGTCGTGGAAGCGGTGCTGGCCGGGTTCGCCGACGGCGAGAAGGCCACGGCTGCCCGCGGTCGGCCGATCGTGGTCCGATGCCTGGTGACCGCCATGCGCCATGCTGCGCGGTCCCGGGCGATCGCCGAGCTGGCCATCCGCTACCGGGATTCCGGCGTGGTGGGCTTCGATATCGCCGGCGCTGAGGCCGGCTTTCCACCCTCGCGTCATCTCGATGCATTCGAGTTCATGCGGGCCAACAACGCCCGGTTCACCATTCATGCCGGCGAGGCGTTCGGGTTGCCGTCGATTCATGAGGCGATTGCGTTCTGCGGGGCTGATCGGCTCGGGCATGGAGTGCGCATCGTCGACGATATCGAGATCCTGCCCGACGGCGGTGCCGCGCTGGGACGAGTGGCGGGGATCGTGCGGGACAGGCGGATCCCGCTGGAGATGTGCCCGAGTTCCAACGTGCAGACCGGCGCGGTGGCCAGCATCGGCAAGCACCCTTTCGACCTGTTGGCCCGCTTGCGTTTCCGGGTGACGGTCAACACCGACAACCGGCTGATGAGCGACACCACTATGAGTCGTGAGATGTTCTGCCTGGCCCAGGCGTTCGGCTACGGATGGAGTGATCTGGAGCGGTTCACCGTCAACGCGATGAAATCAGCGTTCATCCACTTCGACGAACGATTGGCGATCATCGACGAGGTGATCAAACCGCGCTACGCGGTGCTAATGGGCTAGCGGGCTAGCGGCGATCCGGGCTGCACTGTGGCGTGGGCGGGTGGTCTTGCCGAGCACGTGCGCCAGCACGAGCACTGTGGGGTAGATGAGCATGATGAACCGGATGAAGTTCTCCACGCTCATCGGGTGTTATCCCCGGTCGGGCTGGATCTTCTTGAGGCCACGGATCGACCTTCTAGCGACCTGGCACCGAATGCAGGGGTCTGCGGGCACTACATGGCGGGACCTTGGTCACCTGGTTCTGGAGCGCTCGAGGGGGGTCCGACAACGAAGCACTTATTCGCTGACGAAACTATGACGAGCCCTGTTATTCCCCAGGAAGTGCTAATTCGGTAGATCCAGCGTTCCTGTACAGTTTGCTGTAAGGCCGCACCATGGGTGTAGTCCTCCGACCGAAGGGTGTTCAGTCATGGGTTCTTCACGGATGTGGTTCAGCTCCGGTGCGGTGCTGTCCGGTATCGGCGCGGCGATGCTCTGTGGCGCCGGAACCGCTGGCGCAGATACCGGCGATGCCGCAGGATCGACTGCCCGGCAGGTACATGCCGCGGTAACTTCGGCGGCTGCGGGTGTCCGCGGCGCCGTCTCGGCTGCGGCCGTCAAGCCCGCAGCGGTGCTCAACTCCGCAGCGGCGCTGAAGCCGGCAGCGGTGCTCAACTCCGCAGCGGCGCTGAAGCCGGCAGCGGTGCTCAAAACGGCAGCGGCGGTCAAGCCCGCAGCGGCTGCGGTCGCGCCTAGACGCGCCAATCGGGCGGACCCTGTGCGGCCCGTGCGCCTCGCACCCACCCCGGCGGTGTCGACGCCGGTGGCCCCGACCACGGATCCCGTCGACCCGGCGCAGTTCGCCGGAACCTACTACGAGCAGGGCAGCGTCAAGCAGTTCTTCTCCATCGGCCTGGTGAACACCAAGGCGACCTACACCCTCAACCCCGATGGCACGATTCGCGTCGAGAACTCCGGTAATTATTTCTTCAATCGGGGTCCAAAATCATCGATCGTAGGATCCGCCGTGCCGGTCAACGAGACGAACTCGGCGTTGAACGTGGGCTTCTTCGGATCGTCGCCCTCAGCGAACCCGCCGGGCAATTACACGATCCTGGCCAAGGCTCCCGACTACAGCTGGGTCATCGTCAGTGACCCCTCCGGCCAGAGCGGCTACATCCTGACTCGGGACAAAAACATCACTCCCGAGCAGTATCAGCAGTTGCTCGCCGAAGCCCGCTCGTTAGGTGTCCGCGGGACCATCACGCCGACCGTGCAGTACCGCTAGTCGTCGGAGTCTTCGGCGTTATTCACGCCTCAGCCTCGACTCGGTGTTGAACTGTCGTCGGAGTCTTCGGCGTTATTCACGCCTCAGCCTCGACTCCACGAACCCCTCGAGTTCCTCCCATTGCTTCACCGCAGTGGCATACGGCGGGTTGGGCCGCTCGGAGGTGTCCGGTTCGAGGATGTGGTTCACCAACCGACCGATCGCGGTGTCGTCGGCCAGCAGTTTGTCGACGGCATCGTCTTCGGAGTAATCGCCGACATCGCGGATGAACTCCACCGCCAACGCAAACTGGTCGCGGTCGATGGCGTCGGGTCCGTCGCCGATATCGTCGACCAGGCCATTGAGCACATAGACGTTGTCCTCGGTGACATCCACCCGCAGTGACCCGTCGGTGGCAGCGGTCCGGATATCGTCGTAAGTGCTCAGGTCCGAGAGATCGTGGTCATGCTCATCGGCGAGATACCGCGCCAGCGTCCGCTCGGACGGGAACACGCTGATCCGACCGTTGCGGCCAAGGAATACCGGCTTCTCGTCAAAGTAGCAGCGCAGCGTGTAGAACGTGCCTCCGCTGATCATCACCCGGACGGGGTCGATCCCGACGTGCTCCCAGAATTTCGCGTCGCCACCGAGCACGATGGATTTGGCGGCAGCCAGGGCACCGACACCGGCGACGGCGGCGTCGTCGAGGTCATTGCCATCATCATCGGCCGCGATCCCGGAAATTTCCTCGGCGTCATCTTCGAACGGCTCGGCGAGTTCGGCGGCGGCCCGCGCGGCGGCGCCCTCGTCGACCTCCGGAGTCGTGACGATCTCATCGATCGCGGTCACCACGCCCTCCCAGCCGCGCGCGACGATCTCGCCGACGGTGTCCCAGCGCTTGCGGCCGGCCCGGCCGGTGAATTGCTCGATGCCGCCGGTCACCAGGCCCAGGTTCGGGTTGCCGTTGAAGAACCGAGTCACGGTGGGCAGTTCGCACACCGAGCCGAGCGAGGAGACCACGGCCAACGTGTTGGCGAGCGCGCTCACCGAGGCCTCGGTGGGCTTCTCGGCCAGTAACTCCGCCACGGCGATGAGGTCGGCCTGACGGTTATCGGCAGGCTGGAGCCTGTGGGCGTTGGCACCGGTGATCGCACCCCAGGCCGGATGGTCGGTGAGGTCGTTGTCGGTGTTGGTCCGGACGAAAGCGGTCAGATCAGCCACCGACTCAAACGCAAAAACGTCCTCATCCTTGCCGAGGAAGCCCTCCCATTCGTCGCCGGCATCGCGCCAGCGGGGGGCCCACAACGTGTACAGGTCCCCGGCGGTGACGCCGAGGCGGATCGGAACGAGCTCTGCAGCCATGCCGCACAGCCTAACGACCTAGGCTTTGGGACATGGATGTGTGTGTCATCGACCACCCGCTGGCCGCTGCCCGGCTGACCGCCCTGCGCGACGAACGCACCGACCACGCGGCGTTCCGCAGTGCACTTCGCGACCTGACCCACATGCTGGTGTACGAGGCCACCCGGGATTCGCCGCGCGAGCAGATTAGCGTGCGCACCCCGCTGGCCGTCACCGTCGGTAGCAAGCTGGCTAGTCCGCCACTATTGGTGCCGGTGCTGCGGGCCGGATTGGGCATGGTCGACTCGGCGCATGCCCTCATTCCGGAGGCCCGGGTGGGATTCGTCGGGGTGGCGCGCGACGAGGACACCCATCAGCCGCAGCCGTATCTGGAGTCGCTGCCGGCTGATCTGCGCACCCAGCCGGTCATGGTGCTCGACCCGATGCTGGCCACCGGGGGATCGATGGTCTACACGATCGGGCTCTTGGCTGGCCGGGGCGCGGTGGATATCACGGTGGTGTGCGTGGTGTGCGCGCCCGAAGGTATTGCAGCGCTTCAGAAAGCGGCCCCGGATGCGCGGTTGTTCACCGCGGCAATCGACGACGGCCTCAACGATGTTGCCTACATCGTGCCCGGACTCGGCGACGCGGGGGATCGTCAGTTCGGGCCGCGCTAGAGCGCGGTCAGGATCGCTGACAGCAGGGCGCCGAGATCCCGGGCGGAATCGAGTCCGGCGGCCAGCACGTCGTCGTGACGCAGCGGCTCCCCGGTCATTCCGGCGGCGAGATTGGTCACGAGCGACACCGCGAGCACCTCGGCGCCCTCGGCGCGAGCCGCGATGGTCTCGTGCACCGTGGACATCCCGACCAGATCGGCGCCGAGGGTGCGCAACATCCGGATCTCCGCGGGGGTCTCGTAATGCGGGCCGGGCAGTGCTGCGTACACACCCTCGGTTAGGGACGGGTCGATACCCCGGGCCAGTGCGCGCAATCGCGGCGAGTAGGCATCGACGAGGTCGACGAACTGCGCGCCGGTCAGCGGCGAACGGGCAGTCAGGTTGAGGTGGTCGCTGATCAGTACGGGTTGGCCCACCCGTTAGTCCGCACGAAGCCCGCCGGCCGCGTTGGTCAGCACGACGACCTCCGCCCCGGCCGCGCAGGCGGTGCGCACCGGGTGCACGACAAGGCCCAGATCGTGTCCCTCGTAGGCGTGGATTCGCCCAATCATGACCAGCGCCCGATGTGATCCGACCGGTACGGAGAGCAGCTGTCCGCCGTGGCCGTCCGCGCTGGGTGCGACGAAATCCGGTAACTCGATCATCGGGATTGCCGCGGTCGGGGTTCCCAGCGCGGCGGCGGCCGGCCCCCAGCCCGAACCCAGGACGACCGCGACGTCGTGGCGGTCGACCCCGGTGCGTTCGGCTATTACCGCGGCCGCCCGCTGGGCGTCTGGACTCACAGCGTGCCAGCCTAACCGGGCCCGAGGTGGCCGGTGAGATACTGCCAGCATGCTGTTGGCTGACACCGCCGAGTCGTGGCTGGCTGCCCACTACGACGACCTCGTCGCGTGGCGCCGCCACCTCCACCGCCACCCCGAACTCGGCCGACAGGAGTTCACCACCACCCAGTTCATCGCCGACCGGTTGGTCGAGGCCGGGCTCAACCCCAAGATCCTGCCCGGCGGGACCGGCCTCACGTGTGACTTCGGACCCGAAGATGCGCCCCGGATCGCGTTGCGGGCCGATATCGACGCGCTGCCGATGGCTGAGCGCACCGGACTTGCGTTTTCCTCGGCGGTTCCCGGTATCGCGCATGCCTGCGGTCACGACGCACATACCGCGATGCTGCTCGGGGCGGCGACCGCACTGGCGTCGGTGCCTGAACTGCCGGTCGCGGTCCGGTTGCTGTTCCAGCCCGCCGAGGAGTTGATGCCCGGTGGCGCACTGGATGCGATCGCGGCCGGCGCGCTGACCGGAGTGTCGCGAATCTTCGCACTGCACTGTGATCCGCACCTTGCGGTCGGCAGTGTCGCCGTCACTGCGGGCCCAATCACCTCGGCTGCCGACTTCGTCGAGATCACGCTGCACTCCCCGGGCGGGCACACCTCGCGTCCGCACCTGACCGCAGATCTGGTGTACGGCATGGGAACGCTGATCACCGGTCTGCCCGGTGTGCTGTCCCGGCGTATCGATCCGCGACACGCCACCGTGATGGTCTGGGGTTCGGCTCACTCGGGGTCAGCGCCCAATGCGATACCCCAGGTCGGCACCCTGGCCGGTACCGTGCGAACAGCAAGTCGGGAAGCCTGGCTGGAGATGGAACACCTTGTCCGCGAAGCTGTTTCGGGATTACTGGCACCGCTGGGAATCGATCATGCGCTGGATTACCATCGCGGCGTTCCGCCGGTGGTCAATGAGGAGCGCTCGACTCAGATCATGACTCACGCCATCGAAGCCGTGGGGCCGGAGGTGCTGGCCGATACCCGGCAGTCCGGCGGCGGCGAGGACTTCTCCTGGTATCTCGAGGACGTGCCGGGCGCGATGGCCCGACTCGGCGTGTGGAGCGGAGCGGTTCCGCAGCTGGATCTTCACCAGCCGACCTTTGACATCGACGAGCGCGCACTGGCCGTCGGGGTTCGGGTGCTGGTGAACATCATCGAACAGTCGGCAGCCTTCGAATGAAGCTGCTGGTAACCGGCGGTGCCGGTTATGTCGGCAGCGTCTGCTCGAAAGTGTTTCTGGAACAGGGGCATTCGGTGGTCATCATCGACGACCTGTCGACTGGAAATGCCGACGCGGTCCCGACTGACGCGGAGTTCGTCGCCGGCGACATGATCGAGGTGGCCGCGACTCTGCTCGCCGACGGATCGTTCGACGGCGTCGCGCACTTCGCGGCCAAATCACTGGTCGGCGAGTCGGTGCAGGCACCGCAGAAGTACTGGTATTCAAACGTGGTCAAGACCCTGGAACTGCTCGAGGTGATGCGCGCCGCGGGCACGCCCCGGCTGGTGTTCTCCTCGACGGCGGCGACATACGGTGAGCCGGAGGCGGTTCCGATCACCGAGGACGCCCCCACCCGGCCGACCAATGCCTACGGCGCCACCAAACTGGCGATCGACCATGCCATCACCTCCTACGCTCACGCGCACGGTCTGGCCGCGACCAGCCTGCGCTACTTCAACGTCGCCGGTGCCTACGCCGGCCTCGGTGAACGGCATGCGGTCGAGACGCACCTGATCCCGTTGGTGCTGCAGGTCGCCAGCGGTTCTCGTGACGAGATTCTGGTGTTCGGCAACGACTGGCCCACCCACGACGGCACGGCGATCCGCGATTACATTCACGTCGCCGACCTCGCCGACGCGCATCTGCTGGCATTGCAGAGTGCGGAGACGGGATCGCACCGGATTTACAATCTGGGCAACGGAACGGGTTTCAGCGTCCGGGAGGTGATCGCCTGCTGCCGGGAGGTCACCGGCCGGCCGATCGCAGAGCGCGATGTGGCCCGCCGCGCCGGAGATCCGGCCGTGCTGATCGC
>JAPLAO010000005.1 GCA_026393245.1 Mycobacterium sp.
CATTGGCTGCCGCGGCCTGCTCGTCCACGCCGAATCCGCCGACGCCCGAAACTTCTACACACATCTCGTACCTGAGTTCGAGCCAAGCCCCACAGACGAACTTCACCTTGTGCTGCTCATGAAAGACATCCGCCGCACTCTCCAGGCCGAGTAATGAACCGGCCGGCTGTAGCGCACCTACCGGATGCATTCGATGAACGTCACCGGCGGAAAATCCATGAACGTCGACCAGTACTGCGAGTCGTAGTCCTCCAGCCCCTCAGGAGATAGCGTCGGCGGGTGCCACCGCACCTCGGAAAAGCCCGCCCGCTCAAAGGCCTCCTCGTGGGCTGCGACGCCGAGGTGGTAGTTCTCGATCGCGAAAGGGCCGTCCTCGAGATGGAAGATCCACTGGATCGGCGTGCCCTCCTGCCACGGCCCGGCGGCGGTGGACTCGAATCCGTACGTGCGGTACGACGGGGCGGCGGTGAGGTCCAGGGCCGGGTTGGTGTTGACCGTGACGAACCGGCCGCCCGGCGTGAGTGACCGGGCGATTCCGTCGCACATGGCCTGCAGTTCCTCCCGGGTCCGGGCGTAGTTGAGCAGGTAGGCGGCAACAGTCAGGTCGACGGGATCCTCATCGAACAACTCTCGGGCATCGGCCACCGCGTAGGTGACGCCGATCGGCTGTCGTGCCTCCTGGGCTTCGGCCAGGGCGATCATGCCCTCCGACAGGTCGAGTCCGCGCACCCGCGCCGCGCCGCGATGCCGGATCAACCGGGTGTAAAACCCCTCCCCGCAGGCCAGGTCCAGGGCGCTGAGTCCGGTGGGATCGCCGATGAGGTCCATCAGCGTGAAGCACTCGATGAAGGTTCGCCACGGCTGCTGCTTGGATCGCTGGTACTGCTCGGCGATCGGGTTGTAATCGGTTGTCACGACGGCCTCTCTCCGAATCGGCTGCGGCGCATACCTATTCGGTATAGCACCGCCGCCACGAAGAATCCGGTGAACCACGCATACGGATAGATGGCATCCCACCCGTCGGGCCCGCCACCCAGGACCTTCACGCTACGCAGGAAGCCGGGCACATTAGGCGCGACGCCAATCACCAAGGCCGCCATCGCGATCGGGTTCACCCCGGCGTAGCGGCCGTTGACGCGATACAGGTCGGGTACGTCGAGTTCCCTGCGCCGGATGAGCCAGTAGTCGACCACCATGATGCCGGCGATGGGGCCCAGCAGAGCGCTGTAGCCCACCAGCCAGTTGAAGATGTAGGTGTCGGCGCTGGCGAGCAGTTTCCACGGCATGATGAGAATGCCGATCACGCCGGTGATCACCCCGCCGGTCCGGAAGCTGATCAGGCGCGGGGCGCAGTTGGCGAAGTCGTTGGCGGGGCTGATGACGTTGGCCGCAATGTTGGTGCTGATGGTGGCGACTGCGACGCCGAACAGGCTGAGCAGTGCGACCAGGATGCGGGTGCCGTCGCCGGCGAGCAGTGGCGCGTCCAAGCCGGGCGGGGCGGTACTGCTGGTGATCTGGCTGAGCAGCACCACCGGATCCCACAGTGTCGCCGCGTCGCTGCCAATGAGGATCGTCTGGGACGCACTGGTGATGACCACCGCCATCGCACTGAAGGCGATCATGGTGATGGGCAGGCCCAGCGTCTGGCCCAGCAATTGCTCGCGTTGGCTGCGCCCGAAGCGGGTGAAGTCCGGGATGTTCAGACTCAGCGTGGCCCAGAAGCCGACCATGGCGGTGAGGCTGGGCACGAACACCTTCCAGAACTCGGCCGACGTGGCGAAGGTGCTCGGCCGGTCGAACATCGGCCCGAGACCACCGGCCCGCATAATGACCCACACCATCAGCCAGACACCCATCAGCAGGTTGAGCGGGGCGCTCCAGTTCTCGAACACCCGCACCGCATTCATCCCGAACACGATGATGCCGATGTTCACCAGCCAGAAGATGCCGAAGGTGATGGCGCTGGGCACACCCAGACCGAGAATGCTTGCCCCGCCGCCGATGTCATTGAAGGCGGGCCAGATTGCCGTCAGGAAGATCCGGACCGCCTCCCCGCCGATGAAGGTCTGGATGCCGAACCACCCGCAGGCCACGATTGCCCGCAGCAGCGCCGGAACATTGGCACCTCGAGTGCCGAAACTGCTACGCGCCAACACCGGGAACGGAATGCCGTACTTGGTTCCGGGGTGTGCATTGAGCAGGATCGGTATGAGCACGATCAGGTTGCCCAACGCGATGGTGAGCAGCGCCTGCCACCAGTTCATGCCGAGTGCGATCAAGCCGCCGGCCAGCATGTAGGTGGGAAGGCAGTGCGCCATCGCGATCCACAGCGCGGCGAAGTTGTAGGTGGTCCAGGTGCGCCGGCTCGCAGGTGTCGGCGCGAGGTCGTCGTTGTACAGCGGGCTGGCGGCGATGTCGGGTGGCAGCTCAGCCAGCACCGTCGGCCCGGCTCCGCCCTCTGGCATGGCACCACAGTGACACACTGATGACTGTGACGCGGCACGGCGATACCGGTGGCGGCGGCCCCCATTTCGACGACCTGGCGGTGGGGCAGGTCTTCGACTCGGCGCCGTCGATGACGATCACCGCCGGCATCGCGGCTGCCCATCAGGCGATCGTCGG
>JAPLAO010000225.1 GCA_026393245.1 Mycobacterium sp.
CGGCGCGTTCGATCGCGCAGCACAGCGCCTCGACGTAAGCGGTGTTGCCGGCCAGTTGTTGGGCGCGGTAGTAGAGCACCGCGATGGTGGGGGCGTCGTCGGGCACCGCGGCCCGCGCGGATTCCATCCCGGTGAAGCAGGCCACACCGCCCGGGCAACCGGGGCAGCCCGATGCCGTGGTGCACACCCGGTCGAGCACACCCCAGGACGGGGTGTCGGCCGGTGCGGCGAAGCCGAAGCCGGTCATCAGCAGGGTGTCGCAGAGGAAGGCGTGCAGCTGGCGCAGGTTCGCCACACCGCCCTGGGCCAGATAGATATGGGTCTGCAGGGCGATGCCCGCGGGCGCGGTCGAGCGCTCCATCAGGTCAGCGTCGGGAGCCTGCTCGCCGCTGACCACGACGGTGGGAACCCCGCTGGCCAGCGCAGTGTCGATGGTCTTCTGCAACGCCCGGTAACCACCCAGCACCCGGATCACGACCACAGCGGCCTCGTCGATCAGACCGTTCAGTTCGCCGGGGCCCAGCCTCGTCGGGTTGGCCCACCGGTAGTCCGCGGCGCTGGCGCGGGCAGTGATCAGGTCGGTGTCTGAGGTCGACAGCAGCAGGACGGTGGGCTCGGGCACCCCCTATTCATACCTCAGCCACGCAGGCGGCTCACCCCCGGCCGCGTCGTACGGTGGTCGGATGGCCCGCACCCGTGACGACGACGCCTGCCCCGGCGCCCTGAACGTGCACCACGCCGCCGACGGCGCGCTGGCCCGGATCCGACTGCCCGGCGGGATGATTACCGGCGCCCAACTGGGGTCCCTGGCAGACGCCGCCGACCGATTCGGGGCCGGCACCCTGGAACTCACCGCCCGGGGCAACGTGCAGGTGCGCGGCATCACCGACACCGCCGCCGTCGCCGACGCGGTGGCTGCCGCCGGTCTGCTGCCCTCGCCCACCCATGAACTGGTGCGCAATATCGTCGCCTCCCCGCTGTCGGGCCGCCTCGGCGGCGGCGCCGATGTCCGGCCCTGGGTGGGCGAACTAGACCATGCGCTGCAGTCCGACCAGGCGCTGGCCGACCTGCCCGGACGGTTCCTGTTCAGCATCGACGATGGCACCGCCGATGTCTCCGGTCTGGCCGCCGACGTCGGGGTCCAGGTGGTCGACGACGGCGTCGCCCTGCTGCTGGCCGGCTGCGACACCGGGGTCCGCTTGGGCGCCGACGAGGCGGTGGCGGCGATGATCATCGTCGCCGCCCGATTCGCCGAGTCCCGCGGAACCGCCTGGCGAATAAGGGAACTGGATGATCAGGCACCGCTGCTGGCCGGGTTCACACCGGTGTGCGCACCGGCTCCGATCCCGGCGGCGCCCCGGCCGCCGGTCGGCTGGATCGAGCAGGACGACGGTCGCGTCGCACTCGGGGCGGCAGTGCCACTGGGCGTGCTCCCGGCGCGGCAGGCGCAGTTCGTAGCCGCCATCGCTGCGCCGGTGGTGATCACCCCGTGGCGCTCACTACTGGTGTGCGACCTGGAAGAGGGCGTGGCCGACACCTCGCTGCGGGTGCTGGCACCACTGGGACTGGTGTTCGATTCCACCTCGCCCTGGCTCGACGTGACCGCCTGTGTGGGCAGCCCGGGGTGCGACCGGTCTCGGGCCGATGTGCGAGCCGAGGCCGCGCGGGTGGCGGAGTCCGGCACCGCTAAGGGTGCCGTGCACTACGTGGGCTGCGAACGGGCCTGCGGCCGTCCCGCCGCCGCCGAGGTAATGGTGGCTACCGGCGATGGCTATCACCCCCTTCCGCCACCGCCGTAGGGTGATGGCGTGCTCGACTACATCCGCGATGCCGGCGAGATCTACCGGCAGTCCTTCGCGACGATTCGGACAGAGGCGGACCTGAGCCGGTTCCCCGAGGACGTCGCGCGGGTGGTCGTGCGGCTGATCCACACCTGCGGACAGGTCGACCTCACCGAGCACGTGGACTTCACCCCTGACGTCGTCGCGGCCACCCACGCCGCACTGGCCGCGGGCGCCCCGATCCTGTGCGACTCGTCGATGGTGGCCGCGGGCATCACGGCCGCCCGGTTGCCGGCCGCCAACGAAGTCGTGTCGCTGGTCACCGACCCCCGCGCAGCCGATCTGGCGCGGCGGCGTGACACCACCCGATCGGCGGCCGGAGTGGAGTTGTGGGCCGACCGGATGGGTGGTGCGGTGCTGGCGATCGGTAACGCACCCACCGCACTGTTCCGGTTGCTGGAACTCATCGACGAGGGCGCCGACGCACCGGTGTCGGTACTCGGCGGCCCCGTCGGCTTCGTCGGGTCGGCACAATCGAAACAGGAACTCGTCGAGCACCCGCGCGGGATGGACTACCTGGTGGTGCGAGGCCGTCGCGGTGGCAGTGCGATGGCTGCGGCGGCGGTCAACGCGATCGCGAGTACCCGCGAATGAAGCTTGCCGAATGAGCAATTGGCTGACGCGAATGAAGCTTGCCGAATGAGCAATTGGCTGAAGCGAATGACTGACGCGAATGAAGCTTGCCGAATGAGCAATTGGCTGACGCGAATGAAGCTTGCCGAATGAGCAATTGGCTGAAGCGAATGAGGCTTGCCGAATGAGCGGCACGCTGTACGGCGTCGGCTTGGGCCCGGGTGACCCCGAACTGGTGACCGTGAAGGCCGCCCGCATCATCGGCGCCGTCGACGTGGTGGCCTATCACAGTGCGCGGCACGGTCGCAGTATCGCCCGCGGGATCGCCGAGCCATATCTGCGGCCGGGCCAGATCGAAGAACACCTCGTCTACCCGGTCACCACCGGCGACACCGACCACCCCGGCGGCTACGACGGGGCGATGGAGGAGTTCTACGCCGAATCCGCCGACCGGATTGCCATTCATCTGGACGCCGGCCGCGATGTCGCCCTACTCGCCGAAGGTGACCCGCTGTTCTACAGCTCCTATATGCACATGCACACCCGCCTGGCGGCGCGATTCGATGCGGTGATCGTGCCCGGCGTAACGTCGATGAGCGCGGCCTCGGCAGCGACGTCCACTCCGTTGGCGACCGGCGACGAGGTGCTGTCAGTGCTGCCCGGAACGCTGCCGGTCAGCGAACTCGCCCGCCGTCTGGCCGATACCGACGCCGCCGTGATCATGAAACTGGGCCGCACGTATTCACAAGTGCGCGAAGCGCTTTCGCTGTCAGGTCGCCTTCATGAGGCGATCTACGTCGAGCGAGCCAGCAGCGACGGTCAGCGGGTCATGCCCGCCGCCGACGTCGATGACACCCAGGTGCCGTACTTCTCGGTGGCCGTCGTTCCGGGTGACGGCCGCACCACCCGGTCGGCACCGCGGATCGGAACCGTTGCGGTCGTCGGACTGGGCCCGGGCATGAGCGAATGGATGACGCCGCAGAGCCTGCGCGAGTTGGCCGCCGCCACCGATCTGATCGGCTACGGCCCGTATCTGGACCGGGTGCCGATCCGTCCTGGACAACGCCGGCACCCGTCCGATAACACTGATGAACCTCAGCGCGCCCGGTTGGCCTGCGAACTGGCCGAGCAGGGTCGCGCGGTGGCGGTCGTGTCCTCCGGTGACCCTGGGGTTTTCGCGATGGCGACGGCCGTACTCGAAGAGTCCAAGCAGTGGCCAACCGTCGCGGTGCGGGTGATTCCGGCGATGACCGCGGCCCAGGCGGTGGCCAGCAGGGTCGGCGCACCGCTGGGCCACGACTACGCGGTGCTGTCGCTGTCCGACCGGCTCAAACCGTGGGAGGTGATCGCTGCTCGACTCTCTGCGGCCGCGGCGGCGGATCTGGTGCTGGCGATCTACAACCCGGCGTCGAAGAGCCGCACCTGGCAGGTCGCGGCCATGCGGGATCTGTTGCTCGAGCACCGCGACGCCGGCACGCCGGTGGTGATCGGCCGCGATGTGTCCGGCCCCGGCGAATCGGTGAAAGTGGTTCGCCTGGCCGATCTGAACCCGGCAGATGTCGATATGCGCTGCCTTCTGATCGTCGGGTCGTCGCAAACCCAGTGGTATGCGGCGGCTACCGGGGACACGGTGTTTACGCCCCGGCGTTACCCCGGCTAACTAGGCATACAGCACTAGCATACAAAACATGCATACCGTTGTTATGCTCAAGTGATGTCACGAACCACGATCGATCTCGACGACGAATTGCTGGCGCGGGCGTCCAAGGAATTAGGCACAACCAGCAAGAAGGACACCATTCACGCTGCTTTACGGGCCGCACTGCGCAAGAGTGCCTCACACGCTCTGCTGGATCGACTCGCGCAGAGCACCGAAGCTGATGAGGATGCCGTCAATGCAATGTGGGAGCAGGCTGGCGACGCCGCCACGGCGCGAGAGGTAGACGAGCAGGCATCACGGTGAATGTGCGCTATCTGCTAGACAAGTCTGCGGCGTATCGCACGCACATTCCGGGCGTCCGAAAGCGGCTGGAACCCTTGATGGAACACGGACTGCTAGCCCGTTGCGGCATCAGCGATGTGGAAGCCGGCGTGTCAGCCCGCTCCGCTGCCGATCACCAGGCGCTGGGCCGCTATCGCCGGGACGCGCTGGAATACCTGACCACACCGGACAGCGTGTGGGATCGCGTCTGGGAAGTGCAACACGCCCTGGCTGCCGACGGGCTGCACCGGTCAGTAAAGATTCCCGACCTGATCATCGCAGCCGTCGCCGAACACCACGGTGTGTCGGTAATCCACTACGACCACGATTTTGACCGGATCGCAGCCATCACGGGTCAAGCGGTTGAATGGGTGGTTCCTGCCGGGTCCGCTTGAGAGGCCTCAACCAATCCACGGCCTGCTGCACCGAATCCACCACCTTCACCCGAGCCGGCAATGCCGGGCGGTCGATCATGATCACATCGACATCGAGGTCGCGGGCCGCGTCGAGTTTGGCCTCGGTCAGCGCTCCCCCGCTGTTCTTGGTCACCAGCACGTCAATGGCTCTGCTGCGAAACAGTTCGCTCTCGCCGTCGTAGTTGTAGGGCCCGCGGGAGAACACCAACTCGTGGTGCGGCGGCAGCACCTCAGGGTCAGGTGCGGTGACGACCCGGATCAGGAACCAGGCGTCACTATCGGTAAATGCGGCGACACCGGATCGGCCGGTGGTCAGGAACACTCGCAAATACCTATTTGCAGCAACTACTTCGGCCGCTTCGGTATCGGTGCGCACAGTCGTCGCACCGGCCGGGTCCCACGGCGGCCGATGCAACACCAGGTGCGGCAGATCGAGTTCGGCGCAGGCCTGTGCAGCGTTCGCGGTGATGGTCGCCGCGAAAGGGTGGGTGGCGTCGACGACGGCGCTGACGTCATTGTCGAGCAGCCAGGTGCGCAATCCCTCGACGCCGCCGAAGCCGCCGATACGGACCGGTCCGACCGGCAGTGCTGGGTCGGGCACCCGACCGGCCAGTGAGCTGATGATGTCCAGACCCGGGTGCAACTGCTCGGCTAGGGCGCGCGCCTCTGTTGTGCCGCCGAGCAGCAGCACCCGCATCAGTGCCGGTCTCCCCGCGACCGGCCCGACGAGTAGAGATAGCTATCCGGAAACCCTTCGGCGGCAAGCACATCGCCGACGATGATCACCGCGGTGCGAGTGATCGCGGCCGCGTGAATCTGGCCGGCGATATCGGCGAGTGTGCCGCGGAGCACGACCTGCTGAGGCCAACTCGCAAATGCGACGACCGCGGCGGGGGTATCCGGCCGGTAACCCCCGGCGAGCAGTTGCGGCACGATCGCGTCGATACGGTGGGCGGCCAGGTGGATCGCGAGGGTGGCCCCGTGGGCCGCAAGCGTCGTCAGCTCCTCACCCTCGGGCATTGCGGTGGACAGGGTCGAGACCCGAGTCAGGATCACCGTCTGCGCAACACCCGGCACGGTCAGCTCCCGGCCCAGTGCGGCCGCAGCGGCGGCGAACGCCGGCACACCTGGAACGATTTCGTAGCCGATGCCGAGTTCGGCTAGGCGACGGCTTTGTTCGGCCACCGCGCTGTAGATCGACGGGTCGCCGGAGTGCAACCTCGCTACGTCATGTCCCGCAGCGTCGGCGACGGCGATCTCGTCGATGATCTGATCCAGTGTCAACGGCCCGGTGTCGACGACACGGGTATCGACCGGGCAATTCGCGAGCAGATCATTCGGCATGATTGAGCCGGCATAGAGGCAGACCGCGCAGCGCTGCAGGATTCTCTGCCCGCGGACCGTGATCAGGTCGGCCGCACCCGGCCCGGCGCCGATGAAGTACACCGTCACTTCCGTGTCACCGCCGCCACCGTCAGCAGCCACTGAGAGATCGGCATTTGAGGACGCCAGCCGGTGAACCCGCCCAGCGGCTCGCCCTGATAGTGCTGAAAGCGCCGTAGTTCGCCGCCGAGGCGGGAATGCCATTGGACCAGAAGCGCTTCGGATTCCGCGGTGACCGCATTGGCCACCAATCGGCCGCTGGCGGGCAACTGCGCCAGGCAGGCTTCGACCATTCCGGATCCGGTGAGCCCGCCGCCGATGAAGATGGCGTCCGGCCGCGCCGCGACCTCGAACTCTTCCGGCGCCTCACCCCGAACGTCGATATCGGCGCCGAAGGCGCGGGCATTGGCCACGATCCGCATCCGGCGCTCCGGTCTGGTTTCGAATGCCACGGCCCGACAACCCGATCCGCTGCGGCACCACTCCACGGCGATGCTTCCCGAACCCGATCCGACATCCCAGAGAAGTTCACCCGGGCGGGGCGCGAGGGCGGCGAGGGTTACCGCGCGAACTGTCTGCTTAGTGATCTGGCCGTCATGGAGTAACAGGTCATCGGGCAGCATGCCCCCGACTCGCTCATCGGGCAGGTAGTCGATGCCAATGACGTTGAGGTCGTCGATATCCCGTGGCGGCGCCGCAGCCCAGGCCTCGGCTGGGCCGGATCGGATGCGCTCCCCCGGGCCGTCGAGTTGCTCCAGCACGGTGAACTCCGAAGCACCGCGACCCGTTTCGGTGAGGATCGCGGCCAACTCGGCCGGAGTCGATGATCCCTGCGACAGCACCACTGCCCGCCCGCCTCGGCGCACCGCCGTATGCACCGGCGCGGTGACGAGGCTGATGATCTCGACGTCCTGCACCGGCCAGCCCATCCGGGCGCACGCCAGTGTCACCGAGGACACGTGCGGCAGCACCCGCACCTGATCCGCACCATGTATCCGGATCAGGGTGCCACCGATGCCGTGCAGTAAGGGGTCGCCACTGGCTACAACGTGGATGTCCTCATCGACGGGTAGCTGTTCCAGCGCGGGCAGCATCGGCGTGGGCCAGGGATGCCTCGGTGCGGTAACTGTGTCGTCAAGCAGATCCAGCTGGCGCGGAGATCCGTAGATGACGGTGGCGGTGCGCAGTTCGAGTTGCGAGCTTTCCGACATCCCTGCCATCCCGTCGGCGCCGATACCCACCACAACAATCACCGGGGTCATATTCGGTTCTTCACTTCGTTCATCACCGGAATCCTCTTCGGTTCTTCACTTCGTTCATCACCGGGGTCATATTCGGTTCTTCACTTCGTTGGTAACAAACGCATGCCGAAGAAAAGCGGCTGCAGCGCCCACGGCACCCACACCGTGCTGCGTCCCCGCCCCAGCGCCCGCGCCGTGGCTTCAGCCACCTGCGCGGGTGTGCTCGACAATGGCGCGGGATCCATGCCCTCAGTCATCCGGCCGATCACGAAACCCGGTCGCACGATCAGTAGCCGCACCCCACTTCCGTGCAGCGCATCGGACAGTCCGCTGGCGAAACCGTCGAGACCTGCCTTGGCCGAGCCGTAGACGTAGTTGGCCCGCCGCACCCGCACCCCGGCAACCGAGGAGAACACCACCAGCGACCCGCCACCGGCATCACGCATCGAGCCGGCGAGCACCGTCAGCAGATTGATCTGCGCCACGTAGTCGGTGTGCACGATGGCAACCGCGTGGGCGGAGTCGGCCTCGGCGCGCCCCTGATCGCCGAGGATCCCGAACGCCAGCACGGCGGTGCCGATAGCTCCGTATTCCCCGATCAGCTTGTCCAGCAGCGGGCCGTGCGAGTCCAAGTTGTCGGCATCGAACTCGACCTTATGCACCGCCACCGCACCAGCCGCGCGCACCGCCGCTACCTGCTCGCCGAGGCGGTCGGCGCCACGGGCTGCCAGCACCACCGTCGACCCAGGGGCAAGCCGGGTGGCGAGTTCAACACCGATCTCGCTGCGGCCGCCGAAAATCACGACGACGCCATCGGCCGCGTCGGCCGTGTCATCCATGGCTGCGATTATCCACTGCGCTAGCGTGATCGGTGATGGCGAATCAAACCACCCGGCTGACCAGCGACGCTCTCGAATTCCTCTCCGAGCGCCATTTGGCGATGCTGACCACCCTGCGCGCCGACGGTTCTCCGCACGTGGTAGCCGTCGGCTTCACATTCGACCCGGTGAACCACATCGCCAGGGTGATCACCAGTGACGGATCGCAGAAGGCCATCAACGCCGAACGCAGTAGCGTCGGAGTGCTCTCCCAGGTGGACGGCGGCCGGTGGCTGTCCCTGGAGGGCATCGCCGGGGTGAATCGCGACCCCGAGGCCATCCGCGACGCCGAGTTGCGCTACGCCCAGCGGTACCGAACACCGCGGCTCAACCCGAAGCGAGTCGTCATCGAGGTGCTCATCAAACGAGTACTCGGATCATCAACGCTTTTGGAGCGCACCGAGCACTGATGCGCTGCGGCTTCACTGCCGCAGCGGTACCACTGTCAAGTCATGCGGGCGATTGTTCACCGATAGCGCCCCGTCGGCGGTGACGATCACGATGTCCTCAATGCGCGCACCCCACTGCCCCGGCAGATAAATTCCAGGTTCGATGCTAAACGCCATGCCTTCAGCCAACTGGAGGTCATTTCCGGCGACGATATAGGGCTCCTCGTGCACCGACAGGCCGATGCCGTGGCCGGTGCGGTGCACGAAGTACTCCGCGAGGCCGGCGTCGGCCAACACGTCGCGGGCGGCGGCGTCGACCTGTTCGGCCGTGACGCCGGGGCGCACTGACGCCACCGCGGCAGCCTGGGCGCTCTGCAGCACCGCGTATTGCTCGGCGATCTTCGGTGTCGGTTCACCGAGGCTGTAGGTGCGCGTTGAGTCGGAGTTGTAGCCAGGTTCCACAGGTCCACCGATGTCGACGACAACGATGTCGCCGGCCTGCAACACCCGGTCCGAGCACTCGTGATGCGGATCGGCCCCGTGCGGTCCCGATCCCACGATGACGAACGCGGCTTCCGAATGCCCCTCAGCCACAATGGCTTCGGTGATATCGGCGGCGACCTGCGCCTCGGTGCGTCCCGGCGCGAGGAACTCCGGAACCCGGGCGTGCACGCGGTCGATCGCCGCACCCGCGGTGCGCAGTGCGTCGATCTCGGCGGCGTCCTTGATCATCCGCAGGCCCGCCATGATGTCGGTGCCCAGCACCGGAATTGAGCCCAGTCGCTCGGCCAGCGGCAGCAGATGTAGCGCGGGCATCGAGTCGGTGACCGCGACCCGTGCATGCCCGCCGAGTGCCAGCGCCACCAGGTTGCCGGGGTTCTCCCCGTCCACCCAGTCCTGCACCGTCAACCCAAGATCCCCGGCCGCGGAATCGCGCAGCGATGCCAACTCAAGCCGTGGGATGACCATCACCGGGGCACCGGCGGCAGGGATCACAAGTGCTGTCAGCCGCTCGAAAGTTTGTGCCCGCGAACCGATCAGGTAACGAAGGTCGTAGCCGGGCGTCACCACCAGTCCCGCCAGACCGGCCTGGGCCGCACCGGCCGCTGCGGCTGCCAACCGCCGCGCATACACCTCATGGGGAAACCGGGTCGTCATGACTGTCAGGCTAGCGTGGGTGCTCATGTCCGCACCGGTGTTACTGCTCGACGGCGCCAGCATGTGGTTCCGGTCCTACTTCGGGGTGCCGGCGTCGATCACCGGCCCAGACGGCCAGCCCATCAACGCGGTGCGCGGATTCCTCGACAGCGTCGCGACATTGATCACCCAGCACCGGCCCGCGCGCCTGGTGGTGTGCCTCGATCTGGACTGGCGTCCACAGTTCCGGGTTGACCTGATTCCCTCGTACAAGGCGCACCGGGTAGCAGAAGAGGGCAGCCCCGTCGGCGCGGACGAGGGCGACATCGAGGAGATACCCGACGACCTCAGTCCACAGGTGGACATGATCCTGGAGGTTCTCGGGGCATTCGGTATCGCCACCGCCGGAGCCGAGGGTTTCGAGGCAGACGACGTACTCGGCACCCTGGCGGCCGCCGAACGGCGCGATCCGGTCGTCGTCGTCAGTGGTGACCGAGACCTGCTGCAACTGGTCGGCGACGACCCCGTTGAGGTCCGGGTGCTCTACATCGGCCAAGGGTTGAAGAAAGCGACGCTGTTCGGCCCCACCGAGGTCGCGGAACGCTATCGCGTGCCCGCGAACCGCGCCGGTGACGCTTATGCGGAGCTGGCACTGTTGCGCGGCGACCCCTCCGACGGCCTGCCCGGTGTGTCCGGGGTCGGCGACAAGACCGCGTCGGCCATGCTGATGACGTACGGATCACTGGAGAACATCCTGGCCGCTGCCCACGACCCGAAGTCCGCGATGCCCAAGGCATTTCGAGCCAAGATCCTGGCCGCCACGGACTACATCGAGGCGGCCAAGCCGGTAGTTCGGGTGGCCCGCGACGCGCCTGTGCACCTATTCACCGCCGACGACGCGCTGCCATTGCACGCGGCCGACCCCGCCCGGGTGGCCGAGTTGGCCGAGCGTTACGGCCTCGGCTCAGCTATCGCCCGACTGCAGAAAGCCCTCGACGCGCTACCGAACTGAGCAGCGCCCGCGCGAGGGGGCCGCCTACTTCACCCCATGACGGCGCCAAGCGCCTACTTCACCCCATGACGGCGCCAAGCGCCTACTTCACCCCATGACGGCGCCAAGCGCCTACTTCACCCGATGACGGCGCCAAGCGCCTACTTGGGCCGGCCGACCTCGTAGGTGCCCTTGTCATCCTGGAAGGTCACCGTCACCTGACGCTTGGTGCCGTCGATGCTCACCTCGCAGGTGAAGGTGTCGCCCTTCTTGACCGTCGGGTTCTGGCCGTTGTTGCACTTGACGTCGTTGACGTTCTTGGCGCCGTAACCGTTGGCCTCATCGGTGAGGATCTGCTGCACACCCTGCTGGGCTTTGTTCACATCGAGTTTGGTGGTGACGAAGAAACCCGGCTTGACGAAACCGAGCACCAGAACCGCGGCCAGCAACAGCGCGGCCAGCGATCCGAGGATGATCGCGGTGGTCCGCGTCGACTTCGGGGCCGCGACTTCGGCGCCGGGCTGTCCGTATGGGTACTGCCCAGGCTGCCCGGGCGGCGGGTAGGCCCCCGGTTGCGGGTACTGGCCGTACTGCTGCGGCGCGCCGTACGGGCCGGGCTGTCCGGGCTGGCCGTACTGACCGGGCTGGCCGTACTGACCGGGCTGGCCGTAGGCCGCGGGGTTGTAGTCGGTCGGTGCGCCGTAGGCCTGGGTGGGCGGGTAGCCCGGCACCGGCGGTTGGCCGTACTGCGGGTACTGCTGCGGGTTGTAGGCCGGCGGCTGACCCCAAACCGGAGCCTCCGCGCCAGGCTGGCCCCAGGCGGGCGCCTCGGTGCCCGGGTACTCCTGAGGCTGCCACGCCGGCGCCGACGGGTAGGAGGGATCGGCGCCGGTGGCAGGCTGATCGGTGCCCGGCACCTGCCAGGGGTTGGGGTCAGATCCCTGCGGTCCGCTCATCAGTCTCTCCTCGGTCGGTCCGGGGCTCTCGCCCCAAACGGTCTGGGGGTTTGCGCCCCACGACAGTCGCTGCTGGGGCTCACGCCCTACAAAGAACGTTCCTCACCGTACCGTTTGCCTCACCCTAGCCGCTGTCAACAGCCACGACGCCGCGCCGGATGTCGTCGATCGCGCGTTTTGCCGCAGTACGCACCGAGGATTCGGGCGCGGCGTTGCGAACCTGATCCAGCAGGTCGAGCACCTGACGGCACCACCGCACGAAATCCCCCGCCGGGAGCGCAGCACCGCTGCCCGCGACGTCCGAGGCGTCCAGTGCGGCGGCCAGGTCGCCGGTGGTGGCCCACCGGTAGACGGCCGGCACGAAGCCCTCATCGGGTTCCCGCGACGGGTTCAGCCGAAGCCGATGCTCATCGGCACGAAGCGCACTCGACATCCGCCGGGTCGAAGCAAGTGCTTGGCGCACGGCCGGGGTCGGCATGTCGATCGCATGCGCGGGGGTGGGCCCATCGCTGCCACGGGTTTCGAACACCAGGGCCGAGAGCACCGCAGCCAACTCTGCCGGCTGCAACCCCTTCCAGGCCCCGGTCCGCAGACACTCGGCAACCAAAAGGTCACTCTCGCTGTAGATCCGCGCCAGCAGCCGCCCGTCGGCGCTCACCTGAAGATCGCCCGCGTCACCATCGGTGGCGACGTACCCGCGTTCGGTCAGCAGGCCAACAATCTGATCGAAGGTCCGGGCCAGTGAATTGGTCGCCGCGGCGACCTTCGCGCGGATCTGCTCGTTGTCCCGCTCGACCCGCAGATAGCGCTCGGTCGCTCGCGCCAGGGCCTCGCGGTCCGCCAGCCGGTGGCCCGGATGCCGGCGCATCTCATCGCGCAGAGCCACCAACTCGGGGTCGGCACCATCGGCATCGTCGGCACCGCCGCGCCGCTTGCGGTCCACCGCAATGATCAGACCGTCTGCGGCCGAACGCAGCGCGGACGCCAGATCTCGTCGCACCCGCGGTTGACGGTGCTCGACCCGCTTGGGCAGGGCCATGGTGCCCACCGGTGCCGCAGACGCCGGATAGTCCACCGAGGAAATCCTTCCGGCCCAACGGTTTTCGGTCAGCACCAGCGGCCGGGGATCATCGGAGTCGTTGGCCGCCTCCAGCACCACGGCCAGCCCGGCACGTCGGCCGGTCACGGTGATGATGTCGCCGCGCCGCAGCGATGCCAATGCGCTGCCGGCTGCCTGCCGACGCTGCAGCCGTGACGCTCGCGACTGAAGGCGTTCCCGCTCACTGAGCTTCGCCCGAAGCCGCGCGTAGTCGAGGATCGCAGGCTCGACCGCGTCGGCGTGCCGCTTCCAGCCCAACTCGCCCGCGATGTCATCGAGCATCTTCTCGCCACGCTCGACGCCGCGGACCAGGCTGACCACCGAACGGTCGGCCTGGTACTGGGCGAATGATCGCTCCAGCAAGCGATGGGCCTGCTCTGGGTTCATCTGGCTGACCAGGTTGATCGTCATGTTGTACGACGGCGCGAAGGAACTGCGCAGCGGAAAGGTGCGGGTGGACGCCAAACCGGCGATCTCGGCGGGTTCGGCGCCGCTGTCCTGGGAATGCCAGATCACCACCGCGTGGCCTTCGACATCGATGCCGCGACGCCCGGCACGTCCGGTCAACTGGGTGTACTCCCCCGGCGTCAGCGGCATGTGTTGTTCGCCGTTGAACTTCACCAGTTTCTCCAGGACCACGGTGCGCGCGGGCATGTTGATACCCAAAGCCAATGTCTCAGTGGCGAATACGGCCTTGATCAACCCTGCGGAGAAGAGTTCTTCCACGGTGTGGCGGAATACTGGCAGCATTCCGGCGTGGTGAGCGGCGAGTCCACGCAGTAGGCCCTCGCGCCACTCGTAGTAGTCCAGCACCTCGAGGTCGGCGTCGGCCAGTTCGCCGCAACGCCGGTCGATCACCTCGGCGATGCGGACCCGGTCGGACTCGCTTGTTAGCCGCAGCGAACTGCGCAGACATTGTTTGACGGCCGCGTCACAACCGGCTCGGGAAAAGATAAACGTGATCGCCGGCAGCAGACCTTCGCGGTCCAGTGTGGCGATCACATCGGGCCGAGGCGGTGGCCGGTTCAGTCCGGACCCGCCGCCTCGCGAACCCCCACGCCCCCCACCCCGATGCCGTGGCTGCCAGTCTGCGAGTCGGTCGGCCTCCTTCCGGTTGGCGATATGCCGCATGAGTTCGGGATCCACCCTGTTCTGGTTTTTGTTCCCGTCGCCCTGGTCCGGAGTACTGGCGGAGTAATCGAAGAGATCGAACAGTCGCTTGCCCACCAGCACGTGCTGCCACAGCGGCACCGGCCGGTGCTCGTCGACTACCACGGTGGTGTCACCGCGCACGGTCTTAATCCACCCGCCGAACTCCTCGGCGTTACTGACCGTGGCTGACAGACTCACCAGTCGCACATGTTCAGGCAGGTGCAGGATCACCTCCTCCCACACCGCGCCGCGCATCCGGTCGGCCAGGAAGTGCACCTCGTCCATCACCACATACGAAAGCCCCTGCAGGGCATCGGAACCCGCGTAGAGCATGTTGCGGAGCACCTCGGTGGTCATCACCACCACCGGAGCGTCACCATTGATCGACTGGTCGCCGGTCAGCAGTCCGATCCGTTCGGCACCGTAGCGGGCAACCAGGTCGTTGTGTTTCTGGTTGCTCAGTGCCTTGATAGGCGTGGTGTAGAAACACTTCTGCCCGGCCGCCAGTGCCAGGTGCACGGCGAATTCCCCGACCACGGTCTTGCCCGCACCGGTCGGCGCGCACACCAGCACACCGTGGCCGCGTTCCAGCGCCTCGCAGGACTGGACCTGGAACCCGTCGAGCCGAAAGCTCAACTGTCCGGCGAAATCGGCCAACTGAGAATCGGGGTCAGGTGATGTCGTCATGTTCAGGCCCCGTTCGTGCCGGAGCGGCCACCGGAGTCGGGGCCTCGATGGGAGCCGCCTGATCGTCAGGCACGGCGATCACGGCTTCCCGCTTGGCTTTTCGCCTGTCATGAACACGCGTCACCTGGATCGCGAACTCCAGCAACAACGTCAGCGCGAAACCCAGCGACAGCATGGAGAATGGGTCCGAACCCGGTGTCGCGATCGCGGCGAAGGCGAAGACACCGAAGATCAGTCCCCGTCGCCAGGACTTCAGCTTCTCATAGCTGAGCACACCGATGACGTTGAGCATGATGATCAGCAGCGGGAACTCGAAACTGACCCCGAAGACCAGCAGCAGGTTGATCAGGAACCCGAAATAACGGTCACCCGACAGCGCGGTGACCTGGGTTTCGCTACCGACGGTCAGCAAGAAGTACAGAGCCTTCGCCAGCACGACATAGGCCAGCACTGCGCCACCAACGAACAACGTCGCGGCCGAGACCACGAAGGTAAAAGCGAACCTGCGTTCGTTGCGGTAGAGGCCCGGGGTGATGAAGGCCCACAGTTCGTAGAGCCAGACCGGGCAGGCCAGCACGATCCCGGCGGTCAGACCGACCTTGAGGCGCAGCATGAACTGGTCGAACGGCGCGGTGGCCAGCAGCCGGCATCCGCCGTCGGAGCTGATATCGGCGCGCGCTGACTCCGGTAGCGCACAGTACGGGTGGCGCAGCAGTTCGCCCAGGCTCTCCATCCCGAAGAATCCGTGGCTGTACCAGAGGAAGCCGACGACGGTGGTCAGGGCGACGGCGCCCACCGAGATCAGCAGACGCGTCCGCAATTCCCGCACATGCTCGACAAGGGACATGGTGCCGTCGGGGTTGGTGGCGGCACGCCGCTGTCGCGGGTCCAGACGGGATAGAAATGTGGGGGTGCGCACGGCGTTCACCTAGCGGCGCTCGGCGCCGGCCGTGCTGGTCGGGTCAGACCGGCCGGGCGTCGGTCGGGTTGGACGCGGGCGGAGCCACCGGTGCCTCAACGCGCTCGGAGGCCACCTGCGCCGCGGGCTGCACGGGAGTGACGGTGTCGGTCTTGCCGTCGGCCTGCAGTTCCTTGACCTCGGACTTGAAGATGCGCATCGACTTACCCAGTGACCGCGCCGCATCGGGCAGCCGCTTTGCCCCGAAAAGCAACACACCCACGCCGAGAAGGATCAACCAGTGCCACGGACTAAGACTGCCCATCAGTTACCTCCCAGAAGTCGATTCGATGCTACCCCACCTGGCCCTGGGTGAAGCCGGACCGGACTCAGTCGGCGAGATCGGCATAGGCGGCCAGTCCGTTGGTCGCGGCCTGGCGCACGCTGCGCACCAGGGACTCGGGCGCGAGTACCTGCACATCCGCGCCGAAGCCCAGGATGAGCCTGGTCATCCACTCCTGCGCGGCGAAGGTCATGGCGGCCTCGAAGTAGCCGTCGGGTAGTTCCCGCAGCACCCGTACCGGGAAGTACTCCAGCATCCATGCCGCCCGGGGACCGACCCGCAACGTCGCCGACGGCAACGAGGGATCGGCGTCGAATAACGCGGTGTTCGGCGGGGCGTCGAGTGCCGGGCGCGGCGGGGCCGCGGCCTCGTCGAGCACATCAGCATCGACGATCCGGTCGAACCGGAACAGTCGCACGCCCTCGGCCTCGCGGCACCAGGCCTCCACGTAACTGTGGTCGCCGACGAGCACCACCCGGATCGGGTCGACGATGCGACGCGACAGGGTGTCGCGGGATGCCGAGTAGTACTCGATCACCAGGGCGCGGGAGTCGCGGACTGCGGCGCGCACCGCGGCGGCGGCGCCACTCTCGGCCGGGGCCGGTTCGTCGACCGCGGCCGGTACGTCGTCATCGATTACCGTCCCGGCGGCCGCCTCGATTTTGGCGATCGCACTGCGGGCCGCTGCCGGGTCCAGTACGCCCGGGATGTCCGCGAGCGCACGCAGTGCCACCAGCAGACCGGTGGCCTCGGGCGAGGTGAGCCGAAGCGGCCGGTCCATCCCCGCGGAGAAGGTGACCTTGATGGTGTCGCCGGACAACTCGAAGTCGATCAGGTCGCCCGGGCCGTAGCCGGGCAGTCCGCACAACCACAGTTGGTTGACGTCCTGTTCGAGTTGCTTGCGGGTGACCCCGAGATCGGCGGCCGCCTTGGCGTAGGTGGTCCGCGGGTTCGCCTGGAAGTACGGAACCATGTTGAGCAACCGCACCAGGCGGGTGGACACCGGCGTCATGAGGTCACCGCCGACTGCGCCATGAGCCGTGCCAGTACGTCGTGACGCAGTGACGCCGGTTCCAGCACCAGTGCGTCGGCGCCATACCCGGCGACCTCGCGAGCCAGGCGGTCGAGCGCACCCACCTCGAGTTCGATGATCTCGCCCTCGCGACCGGCGATGGTACGACGGCCGATTGAGCGACCCGCGCGTCGCACTGCGGTGGCATATCCGTCGGCCACCCACACCACGGCCTGCCCGCCGCTGGACGTCTCACCGATCGCCCGATCCACCAGCGCGCGTAGATCCACCCCGTCCGGCCGGGTCACCGAGCGTTGTGGCCCAACGGTTTTCACGTCAGCGCCGATCCGGGAGAGGCGGAATATCCGAGTGGCATCGCGGTCTCGGTCATGACCGACCAGATACCAGCGGCCCATCGCGGTGACCACACCCCAGGGTTCGACGGTGCGTTCGGCGTAGGCCTCGACCGGGGTGGGCCGGTGCTGGAACCGAACCGCATGCCCGGTGTCGATGGCGGACAGCAGGATTCCGAGAGCGTCTTCCGAGCCGCGAAGACCCATGGGGCCCATACCGGTGGTGATCGCCACACCGGCAGCCGGATCCACGTCGACACCGGCCGCCCGCAACTTCAGCAGCGCGCTTTGTGCGGCCGTGATCCGCTCGGGCGACTCCCAGAGTTTGGTGGCCACCGCGACAGCCGCGGCCTCGTCGCGGGTCAGGTCGATATCGGGCAGGGCGTAGTCGTCACGGGTGATCCGGTAGCCCTCGGCGGGGTCGAAGTTCGATACCTTTCCTGTCTCGAGGGGTATGCCGAGATCGCGCAACTCGGCCTTGTCGCGCTCGAACATCCGGGAGAACGCCTCGTCGCTGGGACATTCGGCGTAACCGGCGACGTTGGCCCGGATCCGTTCGGCGGTCAGGAAGCCGCGCGTCGATAGCAGCGCGATCACAAGGTTCATCAACCGCTCGACTTTAGAGATCCCCACGCGCCCAACCTTAACCGCACGCCCGCCGAAGCCGGGTGCACTCACATTCGGGTGTTCTCACATACGGGTGTTGCTCACATACGGGTGTTGCTCACATACGGGTGTTGCTCACATACTGGCAATGAGCCGTTTCACCCGCTCGTCGGTGGAGCGGAACGGGTCCTTGCACAGCACGGTGCGCTGAGCCTGGTCGTTGAGTTTCAGATGCACCCAGTCGACGGTGAAATCACGGCCGGCCTCCTGAGCGGCGCTGATGAACTCTCCACGCAGCTTCGCCCGGGTGGTCTGCGGTGGGGTGTCGACAGCCACCTCGATGTCCTCGTCGGTGGTCACCCGGGCCGCAAGCCCCTTGCGCTGCAGGATGTCGAACACTCCCCGGCCCCGCTTGATGTCGTGGTAAGCCAGGTCGAGTTGGCTGATCTTGGGGTCGGACAGTTCCATGCTGTAGCGGTCCTGGTAGCGCTGGAACAGTTTTTTCTTGATCACCCAGTCAATCTCGGTGTCAACCTTGGCGAAATCCTGGCTCTCGACGGCGTCAAGTTGGCGGCCCCACAGATCGACCACCTGATCGATCTGGGTATTGGGCTCGCGGGACTGCAGGTACTCCACCGCACGGGCGTAGTACTCGCGCTGGATGTCCAGCGCACTGGCCTGCCGCCCGCCGGCGAGTCGCACCGGCCGCCGTCCGGTCAGATCGTGACTGACCTCGCGGATGGCGCGAATCGGGTTGTCCAGGGAGAAGTCCCGGAACGGCACGCCGGCTTCGATCATCTCCAGCACCAGTGCGCACGTGCCGACCTTCAGCATGGTCGTCGTCTCACTCATGTTGGAATCGCCGACGATCACGTGCAGTCGCCGGTACTTCTCGGCATCGGCATGGGGCTCGTCGCGGGTATTGATGATCGGACGTGACCGGGTGGTGGCGCTGGAGACACCCTCCCAGATGTGCTCGGCGCGCTGGGATAGGCAGAACGCCGCGGCCTTCGGAGTCTGCAGCACCTTGCCGGCGCCGCAGATGAGTTGGCGCGTCACCAGGAACGGCAGCAGCACATCAGAGATCCGGGAGAACTCACCGGCCCGAACGATCAGGTAATTCTCGTGGCATCCGTAGGAGTTGCCTGCCGAGTCGGTGTTGTTCTTAAACAGATAAATGTCCCCGCCAATGCCCTCATCGGCGAGCCGCTGCTCGGCGTCGATAAGAAGGTCCTCCAGTACCCGCTCACCCGCACGATCGTGGGTGACGAGCTGGATCAGATTGTCGCATTCGGCGGTGGCGTATTCGGGATGGCTGCCCACGTCGAGGTACAGCCGCGCACCGTTGCGCAGGAAGACGTTCGAGCTTCGGCCCCAGGAGACCACCCGACGGAACAGGTAGCGAGCAACTTCGTCCGGGCTGAGCCGACGGTGTCCGTGAAACGTGCAGGTGACTCCGAACTCGGTTTCGATGCCCATGATTCTGCGCTGCACGGAGCAGAGCCTACTGGTTCCCCGACGGCATCGGTGGGCAAGCGGCCCGGATCCTTCGCCGAGTGATCGCCGTGGGCGAACCGGCCCGGATCCATCGCCGGGTGATCGCCGTGGACGAACCGGCCAGCAACGTCGCGCCCGTTTGAGCTGGCGTGCGGAGCAACGCCGAAATCCGCGGCGTGGTGGGTACTGCGACCGCCGGTTCATTCACTACGCTGGCGGCCGTGCTCCGCGACGCAACGACCCTGGGCCGCCGGATTTGGATATCCGCGCTGCTGATGGCTGCCGTCGCCGTGGTGATACTCAGCTGGCGAGTGCCCGAGCCGGAGAACCAGCGGCCGAGTTCAACGCAGTCGGTCGAGAGCAGCGCGTATCTGCGGTGCGCTCCGCAGTACGTTGCGCCGCCGAGTTACGGCACACGCGCGCTCAGCAACGACTGCACTCAGTAGCCGCCCCGCGCGGAGCTGCCGGCTCAGGTCTCGGCGGGCGATTCGGTTGGGGCGGCATCGGTGTTTGCCAGCATGGTCTCCAAAGCTGCACCGGTGATCCGCCGGAAGGCGCGGCGAGGCCGGTTGTTGTCAAGGATCGCCACCTCAAGTGTCGACGGCCCCAGCACCCGCGGTTCAGCTGCCGGTATGGCGTTGCCCGCCGAGCTAGCGATGCCCGCCCGCAACGCGCCGACCGCGATCCGCACCGCCTCCTCCAATTCGGCATGTGCCGAGTAGGTCTCCTTGAGCGCAGTGGTGATCGGTTCGGTGGTGCCGCCCATGACCACGAAGTCAGGTTCGTCGGCGATCGACCCGTCGTAGGTGATCCGGTAGATCTCCGGTGCCTTTGTTTCGCCGTGGTGTGCAACCTCGGCCACACACAACTCGACCTCGTAGGGCTTGGCCTGCTCGGTGAAGATGGTGCCGAGAGTCTGGGCGTAAACGTTGGCGAGTTGCCTGCCGGTCACGTCCCGGCGGTCGTAGGCGTAGCCGCGGGTGTCCGCATACTGGATTCCGCCACGACGCAGGCTGTCAAACTCGTTGAAGCGGCCTACCGCCGCGAATCCAACCCGATCGTAGATCTCGCTCACCTTCTGCAGCGATCGCGAAGGGTTTTCGGCGACGAACAACACGCCACCCGCGTACACCAACGTGACCACGCTTCGGCCCCGTGCAATGCCTTTACGCGCGAGTTCGGAACGCTCCCGCATCGCCTGCTCGGGCGAGATGAAATACGGGAAGCTCATGAATCAGCCCGTGGCGCAACGTTGCTCGGTCCCCGGCCCGGCCCGAACTCATCGGTGCGGGTGCGGGTCGCGATCACTTCACGCGCCAGCCGTTCGATGTGCTCGCCGGTCACCTCCTGAGCGCCGTCGGCCCCGATGGTGACCGCCGTCGGGAAGATGCCCCGAATCAAATCCGGACCGCCGGTGGCGGAGTCGTCGTCGGCCGCGTCGTAGAGCGCCTCGACTGCTACCTTTAACGCCGAATCCGCATCTGCCACAGCGGAATACAGCTTCTTCATTGAGGCCTTCGCAAACAGCGAGCCCGAGCCGACCGCCTGGTAGCCCTCCTCCTCGATGTGCCAGCCTCCAGCAGCGTCGAAAGACACGATGCGACCGGCCGCGTTGGCATCCGAGTCATTGAGGTCGTAGCCCACCAGCAGCGGCAGCGCAATGAACCCCTGCAGTGCCGCGCCGAGATTGCCCCGCACCATGATCGCCAGCCGATTGACCTTGCCGGCGAACGTCATCGGCACGCCCTCGAGCTTTTCGTAGTGCTCAAGTTCGACGGCGTAGAGACGAGCGAATTCGACCGCGAGGGCGGCGGTGCCTGCGATCCCAGTGGCGGTGTAGTCGTCGGTGATATAGACCTTCTGCACATCGCGGCCGGCGATCATATTGCCCTGGGTGGAACGCCGGTCCCCGGCGATCAGCACACCGCCGGGGTAGCGCAGCGCGACGATGGTGGTGCCGTGCGGCAACGCATCACCCGCGAGTGATCCCTGGGCTAGTGCGCCGGTGAGGAGTAACTCGGGCGCCTGACGGCGCAGGTACTCCGAAAAAGATGACTGGTCTGCGTGCTGGGTGAAAGATCCGGTCAGAAGGTTGTTGGCCAGTCGATCTGGGGACGGCCAGGTCACTGTCCGCCCTTTTGGACATAGGCCCGCACGAAGTCCTCGGCATTTTCCTCAAGCACGTCGTCGATCTCGTCGAGCAGGTCGTCGGTCTCCGCGGAAAGCTTCTCGCGGCGCTCCTGCCCGGCACCTGCATCGCCGGCGGCGCCGTCGTCATCGCCGCCGCCACCGCCACGCCTGGTCTGTTCCTGAGCCATCGCTGCCTCCTGCTCTCATCGGCGGCCCGACCGCCGCACTCCACAGTACCGTTCGGGATCCGATGGTACCTGCACCGTAGCGGCCGACCCGTGGCCGACGGGGAGCACCTCGTTGGCATCGTCGCGACCCTGACTCGGCCTGGTAGTTGGACCAATTGTCGTGTCGAGCCTGCACGCGAGCCCTCCAAGGACATAAGTTTCCTCCTATACCTATAGGGGGATGACGTGTCAGAGACAACCAACCTCGCGTCCATCAATGCGGCCGAAGCCCAGGAACTCGACCTCACCGCAGACTCCATCGAGCAGACCAGCCACCTGCAGAAGAACTTCGGCCGCAAAGAGATTCTTTTCTTTACGATCTGCACGCTGGTGGGCGTCGACACGATCGGGGTGCTCGCCGCGCTCGGCGCCGAGGCCTTCACCTGGCTCGTGATCCTGGCGATCACCTTCTTCATTCCCAGTGCGCTGCTCTTCGCCGAACTCGGCACCGCCTTCCCCCAGGAGGGCGGCCCGTACATCTGGGCCCGCCTGGCCTTCGGCCGGCTCACCGCCACTGTCAACAACGTCCTCTACTGGGTGACGAACCCGGTGTGGTTCGGCGGCACTCTGGCCACCCTGGCCGTGACGACCGTCTCGGTGTTCTTCCTGGGAGGCGAGGACATGCCGACCTTCTGGTTCTACCTCTTCACACTTGCCTTCATCTGGATCGGCACCTTGGCTGCCATCCTGTCGTTCAAGGTCGGCAAGTACATCCCGATCGCCGGCGCCTACGCGCGGTTCATCCTGTTGGGCTTCTTCACCATCACCACCCTGATCTACGCCGCCAAGAATGGCGTCCAGGGTGTGCATGTCGGCGACTTCGGTGTGACTACGGCGGGATTCTTCGGACTCGCGGGCGTGATCATGTTCGGGTACGTCGGCTTCGAACTGCCCAACACCGCCGGCGACGAGATGAAGAACCCGAAGAAGGATGTGCCCTTCTCGATCTTTCGGTCCGCGGTCGTGGCGATCCTCATGTATGCCATTCCCATCCTGTGCATCATCGTGATACTGCCGTCAGATCAGGTGTCCGGACTCGGTGGCTTCATCGACGCGATGCGTGCGGTCTTCACGGTGTACGGCGGCAGCATCGGCGACGGCGGGGCAGTGACCCTCACCGGCGCCGGCGCCATCATCGCCGCAATCGCTGCGATCCTGTTCATCCTGTGCCTGCTGTCCAGTGGCGTCGCCTGGATCATGGGTTCCGACCGCGCCATGGCCGTGTCCGGCTATGACGGCGCCGCTCCCCGGTACTTGGGAGCGATCTCCCCCCGGTACGGCACGCCGGTCCGCGTCAACGTGCTGTCCGGAATCCTGGCCACCGCGGTGGTCGTCGCCGTCCATGAAATCACCGGCGGCAATGCCGCCAAGTATTTCGGTGCCATCCTGGGTATCGCGATCTCGACAACCCTCATCTCCTATATCGCGATCTTCCCCGCGCTGTGGAAGTTGCGCCTGTCCTTCCCCGACCACCCGCGGCCCTACCGTGCTCCGTGGGCGCCCTTTCTGTCGATCCTGCTGACCGCGTGGGTGGTTTTCGCCGCCGTGCAACTGCTGATGCCCGGGTTCGGTGTCGACTGGTTCTCCGACGAGTTCCGGCCGGATGGCTGGGCGGCCGAGGAACGGGTGAGGTATCTGTTGATCGAGGCCGTACCGCTGGCGATCTTCTTCATCACCGGGGTGATCTTTTACTTCGCCGGGACGAAGGTGCGCGAGGAGAAAGCCGTCGTCGGCTCAGTTCGTTAGTTGCGCAACAAGTTCGGCGGCACTGTCCACCGAATCCAGCAGCGCGCCGACGTGGGCCTTGCTGCCTCGCAGCGGCTCTAGAGTCGGGATCCGGATCAGCGAATCACCACCGAGGTCGAAGATCACCGAGTCCCAGCTTGCCGCCGCGATATCGGCGCCGAACCGGCGCAGACATTCGCCGCGGAAGTACGCGCGGGTGTCGGTCGGCGGATTATCAATGGCGTCGAGCACCTGCTGTTCGGTGACGAGCCGCTTCATCGAGCCACGAGCGACCAGCCGGTTGTAGAGGCCCTTGTCCAGCCGGACGTCGGAGTACTGCAGGTCGACCAGTTGCAGCCGCGGTGCCGACCAGGTGAGGTTCTCCCGTTGCCGGAAACCCTCCAGCAGACGCAGTTTGGCCGGCCAATCCAGCAACTCCGAACATTCCATGGGATCGCGTTCCAGCAAATCGAGGACGCGTGCCCACGTTTCGACGACGTCGGCCGCCCGCGGGTCGGGGTCACGGCTGTCCAGCAGTGTGGCCACCCGGTCCAGGTAGATCCGCTGCAGAGCCAGCGCGGTGAGTTCACGGCCGTCGGCCAGGGCCACCGTGGCTCGCAGCGACGGATCCCGGCTGACCACGTGAACGGCGTGAACCGGCCGGGCCAGCATCAGATCGCTGAGGTCAACACCTTCTTCGATCAGGTCGAGCACCAACGAGGTGGTACCGACCTTCAGATAGGTGGAGGTCTCGGCCAGGTTGGCGTCACCGATGATCACATGCAGCCGGCGGTATTTATCGGCGTCGGCGTGCGGCTCATCGCGGGTGTTGATGATTCCGCGCTTGAGTGTGGTCTCTAGGCCCACCTCCACCTCGATGTAGTCGGCCCGCTGTGACAGCTGGAATCCGGGCTCATCGCCGGCCGGACCGATGCCCACGCGGCCGGAACCAGTGAAGACCTGCCGGGAGACCATGAACGGCGTGAGCCCGGCGATGATGGCCGTGAACGGGGTCTGCCGACTCATCAGATAGTTCTCATGCGTTCCGTAGGACGCGCCCTTGCCGTCCACATTGTTTTTGTACAGCTGCAACTTGGCCGCGCCGGGAACGCTCGCGACGTGGCGGGCAGCGGCCTCCATCACCCGCTCACCGGCCTTGTCCCAGATCACCGCATCCATCGGATCAGTCACCTCGGGTGCGGAATACTCCGGATGGGCGTGGTCGACGTAGAGCCTGGCCCCGTTGGTCAGGATCATGTTGGCCGCGCCGACTTCATCAGCGTCGACCACCGGCACCGGTCCCGAGGTTCGGCTCAGATCGAAACCGCGGGCGTCGCGCAGTGGCGACTCCACCTCGTAATCCCAGCGGGTGCGCTTAGCGCGTGGAATCCCCGCGGCAGCCGCATACGCCAGCACCGCCTGGGTGGAGGTGAGGATCGGATTGGCGGTGGGATCCGACGGCGAGGAGATTCCGTACTCAACCTCGGTACCGATGATCCGCTGCATGCGGGACAGCCTAGCCGGGTGGCGATGCGCGCTAAGGTTTCGAGTCATGCCGGCCGAATCGGAAGCTGCCGAACGCTGGTTCCTCGCTCGCGGACTACCGGCGGTGCTACGGCCCGGCGCGCTGCTGCACCGGGTGTGGAGCCGGTCCGCGCCCGCTCTGACAGCCCTAGCGGTGCTCGCGGTCAGCTCGATCATCGTGGTGCAGATTTCCGGAAGCCGCGCCATCGACATCTATGGCAGCCTGGACCCAGCCGATGGGTTCGTCCTGGCGATAGTGGCGCTGGTGCTTCCCGCTGCCGGGTTCGCAGGATGGTGTGTGGCGAAGGCCGACTCCACCGTGCGGCGCGTGCTGATCGCCGATCTCGCGGTGGCGGTGATCGCCCTCGGCGTCGTTTTCGGCGGACCGAGTGCTCGAATACCGATGAACCTGATCATCTGGGCCGCGGCGATCGGGGCGGTCCTCGTGATCACCGCGACGGGCCTCGGCTCGATTCTGGGCTGGGCAGCCGAGCTGACACTGACAAACCTGGCCTACGCGGCGGGCATGTTCGTCAGGGCGCTGCCGGTCGTTCTGCTGACCATCCTGGTCTTCTTCAACACTTACGTGTGGCTGATGACCTCACTGATCAGCCGCGGCCGCCTGTGGCTGGGCATGGGCTTTCTGTTTCTGATAGCCGCGACCTTCCTGGTGTCGGGCACACTGACGGAGGTGCGGCCGCTGCTCTCGGCGCCCACCGCCGTCGCAGGCGACTCCGCTCGCCTGGCCGGAACGCCGTTCGAAGGCGTACCGGACCACCCGGGCACCCGTCGACTCTCTCTGGGTGAACGTCTGAACACCGTGTTCGTGGTGGCCGCCTCGCAGGTCACCCACGTGCTCACGGTCGCCTTAATCACCGGCGCCGTCTTCTTCGTCCTGGGCCTGATCCTGGTCAGCCCGCCCGTTCTGGATGCCTGGACGCGCGGCAACGGACGACCCGATGGACAGCTGCTCGGCATGACACTGCCGATCCCCGACTCGCTGATTCAGACCACAATGTTGTTGACCGCGATCACATTCATGTATCTGTCCGCCAAGGCCGTCACCGACACGCAGTACCGCGCACAGTTTCTGGACCCTCTACTCGACGATGTGCGGCTGACGATCGTTGCTCTCAGCCGGTACCGGTCGATGGCAATCGGCCGACCCAAAAACCAAGCAGCAGAGACAATTTTGACCACGGAGGAACCTGATGGCTGAACAATCCGGCGATGTCTTCGGTCGGCGCTACGGCGAAGTGCTGCTGGTGCGAATGGGTGAGTCCGGCCCCCAAGCCGCTGTCTACAACAGCTTTCCGCTCGACGACTGCCCTGCGCAGCTGTGGGATCGCCTCGATGCCGAGGCCATCGCCAAGGAGCACGGCGCGGTCGCCGCATTGCTCAACGGACCCCGCTACTGGTTGATGAGCGGTATAGAGAAACATGCGGCCGGCCCGCAGGAGACTGCCACCTTCGGCGGCATCGACATGATCCAGCAGGCCGTCGTGCAACTCTCATCGATGAACCCTGCGCCCTACGGGGTCAACAGGGTCGACCGGAAAGCGATTTTCATCTTCGCTGCCGGATGTCCGGTTTTCGAACTCGTCGACCCTGACGGTCAGCGCTGGGTGATGCAGAGTTGGAGCCAGACCGTCGACAAGAATCTGACGCTCGATGATCTACCCGGCTTGGCGAGCCGCCTGCATCTTCGGAAGGGCTGGAGTTACCAGACCCGCACGCTGTCGAGTCCACTGCGCGTCGATACCACCACGCGCGACGCCCACGTCACCCAGGACGACGTGGCCAACAGCTATTCGCTGCAGTTCTGACCGAACTCCACCGGCTAGAGGTACTGCCCCAGGTTCGACTCGGTGTCGATGGCCCGACTCGTGCTTGAGGTCTTGCCGCTGACCAGGGTCCGGATGTAGACGATCCGCTCCCCCTTCTTGCCCGAGATACGTGCCCAATCATCGGGATTGGTGGTGTTGGGCAGATCCTCGTTCTCGGAAAACTCATCGACGATCGAGTCGAGCAGGTGCTGGATGCGTAAACCGTGCTGGCCCGATTCGAGCACCGACTTGATCGCATACTTCTTGGCCCGGTCGACAACGTTCTGAATCATCGCGCCGGAGTTGAAGTCCTTGAAGTACATCACCTCTTTGTCACCGTTGGCATAGGTGACCTCAAGGAAGCGGTTGTCGTCGATCTCGGCGTACATCCGGTCGACGACCTTCTCGATCATCGCCTTGATGCACAACGCCCGATCGCCACCGAACTCCGCGAGATCGTCGGCGTTCACCGGCAGGTTCACCGTCAGGTACTTGCTGAAGATGTCCTGTGCCGCTTCAGCATCGGGACGCTCGATCTTGATCTTGACGTCGAGACGGCCGGGCCGCAGGATCGCGGGGTCGATCATGTCTTCACGGTTGGAGGCGCCGATGACGATGACGTTTTCCAAGCCCTCGACGCCGTCGATCTCGCTGAGCAACTGCGGCACGATCGTGGTCTCGACGTCGGAGCTGACACCGGTGCCGCGGGTGCGGAAGATGGAGTCCATCTCGTCGAAAAACACGATCACCGGGGTGCCCTCGGAGGCCTTCTCCCGGGCCCGCTGGAAGATCAGTCGGATGTGACGCTCGGTCTCGCCAACGAACTTGTTCAGCAGTTCGGGGCCCTTGATGTTGAGGAAGTAGGACTTCGCCTCACGGGCGTCCTCACCGCGCACCTCGGCCATCTTCTTGGCCAGCGAGTTGGCGACCGCCTTGGCGATCAACGTCTTGCCGCAACCGGGCGGGCCGTAGAGCAACACACCCTTCGGCGGACGCAGCGAGTACTCCCGGTAGAGATCCTTGTGCAGGAACGGCAGTTCGACCGCATCGCGGATCTGCTCGATCTGCCGGGTCAGGCCGCCGATATCGCCGTAATCAACGTCCGGCACCTCCTCGAGAACGAGGTCCTCCACCTCGGCCTTGGGAATGCGCTCGAAGGCATAACCCGCCTTGGCGTCGACCAGTAGCGAGTCCCCCGGCCGCAGCTTGCGCGGCCTGTGCTCGTCGTCGAGCGCGGCGGCCACCTCGGGCGCCATAATCTCGGCTGCCACCAGCGGCTCGGCCAGCCAGACGATCCGCTCCTCATCGGCGTGGCCGATGACCAACGCACGGTGCCCGTCGGCAAGCACCTCCCGCAGGGTGCTGATCTCACCAACGGCTTCGAAGTCGCCGGCCTCGACCACGGTCAGGGCCTCGTTGAGGCGAACGGTCTGGCCTTTCTGCATCGCCTTGGTCTCGATATTGGGCGAACAGGTCAGCCGCATCTTGCGTCCGGAGGTGAAGACGTCGACGGTGTCGTCGTCATGGGCTCCCAGGAGCACGCCGTATCCGCTGGGCGGCTGGCCCAGCCGGTCGACTTCCTCGCGCAGCACCAGCAGTTGCTGGCGGGCTTCCTTGAGGGTGTCCATCAGCTTGGCGTTGCGGGCGGCCAGCGAGTCGATCCGAGCCTCAAGCAACTGCACGTCGCGGCCGCTGGGCTGGTTTCCATCAGCATTCTGCAATTGCTCGCGCAGGATCGACGTCTCCCTGCGAAGGAGCTCCAACTCGGCAGCGTCTTCGCTGTCGCCGTCGAAATCCCCGGGGCGATGCGACTCGCTCATGTAACCGGCTCCTTACCCCGCACTGCACCGCAGTGGGTGATGTGTGTCCCTGCCAACGCTACCGGCGATTAGACCATCATGGGTGCTGCAACGATGTCGACACCCTGACATCACTGTTAACCTGAGGCCTGATTCGATCCGATCGAAAGGACAGCCGTGACCCAGAAACTGCTGGCCACGTACCTGGCGGCTGCCACGATCGCAGGTGGCGCTGCCGGTGGCACAGCCGTGGTCGAGATAATCACGCCGATTGTTTCCCCGGCGGTTCGGCCCGTCGTGTTCGCGGCTCCGCTACCGCTGGATCCCGCTGCCGACGCGCCGACGGCCGACCAACTCAACGCCGTCCTCTACGGCCTGGCCGACCCGGCCGTGTCGTTCAGCGCCAAGAGCTATCTGGTCGAAGGTGGCATCGGCCGGGTCGAGGCCCGTGCCGGCGACGGCTTGATGAAAAACGCGCAGGCCAAGGGCCAGCTTCCGTTGAGCTTCGCAGTAGCCAGCATCGCCCCGGTCGCCGCCGGGGCGGCGAGTGCCGTCGTCACCGCGACCGGCCCGGTCACGGCTCCGATAACCCAGACCATCGTCTTCGTCAACCAGGGCGGCTGGAAGCTGTCACGTGCCTCAGCCGGGTTGGTGCTGAGCATGTTCAACGGCTAAGCCGGCGATTGTGTGATGGATGACCTGACTCGGCGATGACAGACACCGGCATGTGGATCGGCTGGCTGGAATTCGACATCCTGCTCGGCGACGTTCATTCGCTGAAGGAGAAACGGTCCGTGGTGCGGCCGATAGTGGCGGAGTTGCAACGCAGGTTCAGTGTGTCCGCGGCCCAGACCGGCGCGCTGGATCTGCACCGCCGGGCCGGCATCGGCGTTGCAGTGGTGGCCGCTGACCGAGCGCATGTGGTGGAGGTGCTCGATGCCGCGGAGCGACTGGTTGCGGGCCGCCCGGAGATCGAATTGCTCTCGGCGCGAAGGGATTTGCGCCGCAGCGACGACTAGACCGTCCCGCGGCCCTTCTTGCGATAAGGCGTCGGTGTGACGGTTCCCGGCGCCAGTCGGCGCGCCAAGATCAGAAACGCGGTGTGTCCGCGCATGGTGTGTTCCGGGCGCACCGCGAGGCCGACGACGTTCCAGCCGCGCTGCAGGCTCTCCCACGACCGCGGCTCGGTCCAGCACTGTCGCTCACGCAACGCCTCGACCGTCCTGGACAACTGGGTGACGGTGGCGACGTAGATGATGAGTACCCCACCCGGCACGAGCATCCGTCCAACAGCGTCCAGCACGTCCCAGGGCGCAAGCATGTCGAGCACCGCGCGGTCCACCGATGCATCCGCAAGGTCGGAGTCGACCACATCGGAGATGATCAGCCGCCAGTTGGCCGGCTCGGCACCGAAGAACGTCGCGACATTGCGCCTGGCATGGTCGGCGTGGTCGTCGCGCACCTCATAGGAGATCACCGTGCCGTCCGGTCCTACGGCGCGCAGCAGCGAACAGGTCATCGCTCCGGATCCGGCACCGGCCTCCAGCACCGTGGCGCCGGGGAATATATCGCCCTCGTGGATGATCTGCGCCGCATCCTTGGGGTAGATCACCTGCGCGCCACGCGGCATGGACATCACGTAATCAACCAGCAGCGGACGGAGCACGAGGAACGCGTCGCCGCCCGAGGACTTGATCACGCTGCCCTCCGGCTGTCCGATCACGTCATCGTGCGCGACGATCCCGCGGTGGGTGTGGAACTCGGCTTCGGACTTGAGGATCATCGTGTAGTGCCGGCCTTTGGGGTCGGTCAGCTGAACCCGGTCGCCGACGGCGAACGGCCCGGTCCTGCGCGGGGCGTCGTCAGTCACAGCACGTCAGCCTGCCACAACCGCAGTGCCGCGGTTTCCTCGGTCAAAACAGTCCCGGTCAGAACAGTCCCGGTCAGAACAGTCCTATGCTCACAAGACTCGCAACTCAACCGTTCGGTGAAACCTGATGAAGATGAATGCCGCCGTCCTGTGGAACTACGAACAGGATTGGAGCGTCGAGGAAGTCGATCTCGATCCGCCACAGGCGGGAGAGGTTCTGGTGTCCTTCGAGGCCACCGGATTGTGCCACTCCGATCACCATATCCGCACCGGCGACCTGCCCGCCCCGGTGCCGATCATCGGCGGCCACGAGGGCGCCGGCGTCGTGCTGGAGGTCGGCCTCGGCGTCCGCGAACTGAAACCCGGCGACCATGTGGTGGCCGCCTTCCTGCCGGCGTGTGGTCGCTGCCGTTGGTGTGCGACCGGGCGGTCGAACCTGTGCGATATGGGCGCCAACAGTCTTATCGGGCTGCAACCCGATGGCACCTTCCGTCGCCATGCCCGCGGGCAGGACGTTTACGCCGCCATCGGCCTGGGCACCTTCGCGCCCTACGGCACCGTGCCGGAGGCGTCGATGATCAAGATCGACGACGATATTCCACTGGCGCAGGCCTGCCTGCTGGGGTGCGGTGTCACCACCGGCTGGGGATCAGCGGTCAACACCGCCGACGTGCGCCCCGGTGACACCGTGGTGGTGATCGGCTGTGGCGGGATCGGCAGCGGTGCCATCCAGGGAGCGCGTCTGGCCGGCGCGGAGAAGATCATCGTCGTCGACATCGTGGAAGCCAAGCGGGACAAGGCTTTTGTGTTCGGCGCCACCCACTTCGCCACCTCGATGGCAGAGGCCACCGCGCTGGTCGGTGAACTGACCCGGGGCGTGATGGCCGACTCGGCGATCCTGACCGTCGGTCTGATCGAGGGACCGATCATCAACGAGGCGTTCGACATCGTGTCCAAGGGCGGCGCGGTAGTGCTGACCGCACTGGCCCCGGTCGCCGATGTGACGCCCACGCTGCCGACCGCGATGATCACGCTGTTCCAGAAGCGGTTACTGGGCAGTCTGTACGGCGAGGCCAACCCGCGCGCCGACATACCCCGACTGCTCAGCCTGTACCGGGAAGGCAAGCTCCTGCTCGACGAGACCATCACAGCCGAGTACAAACTCGACGAGATCAATGAGGCCTACGACGATATGCTCGCAGGCCGCAATATCCGTGGCGTGGTCATCCACGCGCACTGATCGTTCTACAGTGCGCTGGTGGCGTACGCGACCGCAACACCAGCGATCACGGCGACGACGTCCTCGCCCAACGCCACCGGCCGGTCCCGCCCCTCGTTGGCGGCGACCAAAGCTGTGCGCGCCGCGTAGCCACCGAGGGTGCCCAGCACCGCGCCGATCATGCCCGCACCCAGGCTGCCCCAGCGGTATCCCCACGCCGTTCCGAGCACCGCACCCGCGAAGGCACCGGCGGCGATCCGCACCAGGAACTGCGGCGCACTCTTGCGACTCGGCAGGGTGGGCATCTTGTCGCTGACGAGTTCGGCGACCGCCAGCACCGTGAGAACCGCCACGGTGGCCCAGTGGCCCATCCACGACGCCCACGTCCCGGACAGGTTGATCCAGTGCAGGAAGGCGGCCCAGGCAAGGACGGCGGGGGCGGTGAAGGCCCGCAGACCGGCAACCACGCCGATCAGCAGGGCCAGCAGCAATACCAGCGCATGCGTCATGAACGGGACGCTAGCACGACTAGAACCGGCAGAACCTGACGTCGGAGGCGAGGATCGCCTTGGCTCCGATCGCCGCGATCCGGTCCATGATCGTGTTGACCTCGCGGCGCGGCACCAGGGCGCGCACCGCCACCCAGTCCGGGTCGGCCAGTGGCGCGATAGTCGGCGACTCCAGACCCGGGGTGATGGCGGTGGCCCGCTCGAGCACCGCACGCGGGCAGTCGTAATCGAGCATCAGGTACTGCTGGCCGAACACCACGCCCTGCACCCGGGTCGCGAGTTGATCGCGTGCTGCGCGGTGCTCCTCGGCGTCGGTGCGTTCGATCAGCACCGCCTCAGAATCCACCAGCGGCTCACCGAAGGCGACGAGATCGTGCAGGCTCAGGGTGCGCCCGGAACCCACCACATCGGCGATGGCATCGGCGACTCCCAGTTGCACCGAAATCTCTACTGCACCGTCGAGCCGGATCACGGTGGCCTCGATTCCCTTGGCCGCCAGATCTTTTTGGACCAGATTCGGGTAGGCCGTCGCGATACGTTTGCCGGCCAGATCCGCTACCGTCCATGGCTTCCCGACGGGCGCGGCGTAGCGGAAACTCGACGAGCCGAAGCCCAGTGCCAGACGCTCAACCACCGGTGCGTCGGATTCGGCTGCCAGGTCGCGGCCGGTGATCCCGAAGTCGAGTTCGCCGGAGCCGACGTAGATCGCGATGTCCTTGGGTCGCAGGAAGAAGAACTCCACGCCGTTGGCCCGGTCGATGACGGTCAGATCCTTGGGATCGGTGCGACGCCGGTAGCCGGCTTCGGACAGGATCTCAGCGGCTGATTCGGACAGTGCGCCCTTGTTGGGGACTGCGACACGCAACATGGTGGGCCCTACAGCTTCCGGTAGACGTCATCGAGGCCGAGCCCGCGGGCGATCATCAACACCTGGGTCCAGTACAGCAACTGGCTGATCTCTCCGGCCAGCGCCTCATCGGATTCATGCTCGGCGGCCAACCACACCTCGCCGGCCTCCTCAAGGATCTTCTTTCCGAGATGGTGAACACCGCCGTCGAGTGCGGCGACGGTGGCGCTGCCGGCCGGACGGGAGCGGGCCCGTTCGCCGAGCTCGGCGAACAGTTCCTCGAAAGTCTTCACGGCCGGATTGTTCCACGCTGGACCCGAACCCGTCACGGCGGTTTCCACCGGGCTACCGCGCCCGCCTGTCGATCAGGCGGCGGTCGGCTTCTTCTCGGCGAGCTCACCCTGCATATCTTCCAGCGCCACACCCTTGGTCTCGCGCACCCACGTCCACACGAAGAGGAACGACAGAATGGCACACAGGGCATAGAAGCCGTAGGCCAATCCGAGGTTGTTCCGCAGTTGCGGGAAGCTAACGGTAATCAGCCAGTTGGCTGCCCACTGTGCCGCGGCGGCCAGACCCAGCGCAGCAGCCCGGATGCGGTTGGGGAACATCTCGCCAAGCAGCACCCACACCACGGGGCCCCAGGACATACCGAAGGCCACCACGAACAGATTCGCCGCGATCAGGGCGATGGGGCCTTGCGCACCACTGAGTTGAGGGGTGCCGCCGACCTGGGGGGCGGTTCCGAAGATGAACGCCATCGTCGCCAGGGTGATAGCCATTCCCGCCGACCCGATCAGCAGCAGCGGTTTGCGGCCGACCTTGTCGATCAGCGAAATGGCGATCAACGTCGTCGCGATATTGACGATCGAGGTGATCACCGTGATCACGAAGGACTGGCTCTCATCGAAGCCGACTGCCTCCCACAGCACGTTGGAGTAGTAGAAAATCACGTTGATGCCGACGAACTGCTGGAAGATCGACAGTCCCAGGCCGACCCACACGATGCTGTAGACCCCACCGCCGGGCTTGCGAAGATCACGCCACGACGGCTTGGTCTCACCCACCAGTGTGCTCTCGATCCGATCGATCGTGATGTCGAGGTTCTTCTCGCCCAGCAGCATGGTGAGTACCTTGCGGGCCTCCGGAATACGGTGGCGCGCAACGAGATAGCGGGGCGACTCTGGAATCGTGAACGTCAGCGCGCCGTAGATCACCGCCGGTATCGCCATCATCAGGAACATCCACCGCCACGCCTCAAGGCCCAGCCACAGTTCCTTGCTGGCGCCACCGGCAAGATGTGCAAGCAGGTAGTCGATTGCCAGGGACACGAAAATGCCCGTGACAATGGCCAACTGCTGCAGAGAGCCGAGACGGCCCCTGATGCGAGCCGGCGAGGTTTCAGCGATGTATGCCGGTGCGATCACCGACGCGATGCCGACGCCGACGCCACCGATGACTCGGAACAACACGATGATCCAGACGCTGCCAGCCAGGGCGGTGCCAATGGCGCTGATGAAGAACAGCACTGCGGCGATCTTCATCACCGAGATTCGACCAATCCGATCGGCCAACCGACCGGCCGTCATCGCACCGGCAGCGGCGCCCAGGAGTGCCGAGGCAACGGCAAGACCCAGGGTCAGACTGTCCACCCGGAAATGGTCTTCGATCGACTTCACCGCGCCGTTGATCACCGCGCTGTCGTAGCCGAACAACAAGCCACCGAGTGCGGCGACCGAGGCGATCCGAATTACTCCGCGACCGGAACCGGTGTCCTCGTCGTCGAAAATCGACGGCGTATCGCTCGCGGAGCCTTGACCGGACATGTGACGAACCCTTCCGCAGATGACTTACCGCAAATGAACCCAAACCTGTGGTGACACGATTGCACAGACCACGCCCGAACACCGCAATATGGGCGGCAAACACCTCAGGGGCGGCCGCCCGCACCGGCGGTCAACTCGGTGTGGATCTCCCGCAACCTCGCCACGTCCAGACCGCGCAGCGACGTGACATGGCGCCGCCGTGGGCTGCCAGGCACGTCAACATCGTTGGGTACCACCAGCACCGGACACCCGGCGTCCTCGGCTGATGCCGCTCCGGTGACCGAGTCCTCAATGGCCAGACACTGTGCCGGTTCGAAGCCCAGCAGCGTGGCGGCATGGCGGTAGGGATCCGGCGCCGGCTTGGCGCGCACCACCTCGTCGCCGCACACACTGGCCGCAAAGTAGTGCCGGCCGATGCTGTCCAAGGCTCGCTCGGTGAGCGCCCTCCGGGTATTGGTCACCAGTGCCATCGGCACGTCCTCGTCAGCCAGGGTGTCGAGTAGTTCGCGCGCCCCGTCGCACCATGGCAGTCCACCGTCGAAGAGATCCCCGGTGTAATCGTGCAGCCAGTCGGAGTGCGCCGCCATCTCGTCAGGATCGGGGTCCAGACCCAGATCGGTGTAGACCATCTGCATCAGGCTCTCGGCGGAACCGCCGACGGTGGCCTCTCGCATCGCCGGAGTCAACTCACCCCCGAGCCTGGAGTAGAGCACGTGCAGCGCCACTTCCCAGAGTTTCTCGGAATCGACCAGCGTGCCGTCCATGTCGAAGAGCACCGCACGCATGGTGGTGATTGTGTCACTCAAATTTGTCAGACCGAAGTGCCATGCTTGTTCCATGTCCTCGATCGCTACGTCAACCGACGTCGACGCCCCACCGTCAACCGACGTCGACGTGACTCCCGGTGACCGGCTCGGCGTTCTCTTCGAGCAGCTTTCGGAGTTGACCGGTCAGCGCAACGCAATCGATGGGCGGATTGTCGACATCGTTGCCGAGATCGATAGTGCCGGACTGTGGGGCGCTACCGGTGCTCGATCGGTCACCGCCCTCGTGGCCTGGAAGACCGGCACCTCGCGCGGCAATGCCGCTGCCATTGCGAGCGTGGCCCACCGGCTGGAAGCGTTTCCCCGCTGCGCCCAGGGCATGCGGGAGGGCCGACTGTCGTTGGACCAGGTCGGGGTGATCGCCGCACGCGCGGGTAACGGGTCCGATGCGCACTACGCACAACTGGCCGAGGTCGCCACGGTCAGCCAACTCTGCACCGCGATCAAGCTGGAACCGCGCCCCGATTCTGGCCCCCGGCCCGATCCGCAACCCGCGATCACCAAGACCAGCGATGGCGCGTTCGACTTCTGGCGAATTACCCTGCCGCATGTCGAATCGGCCACATTCGAAGCCGCCCTCCAATCTCACCGCGACGCGCTGATCACCGAGTGGAAACACGACCGGGACGGCAGCGGCACGGCACCGGACAAGGCGGAGTGGAGCATGGGGCAGCCCCCGATGCCGACCACCATCGATGCCTTCATGCGACTGGTGGAGACCGGATGGGATGGTGAGGTACAGCGCCGGCCCCATGGACAGCGCACCAACGTGGTGGTGCACCTCGATGTCGACCAGAAGATCGGCGCACTGCACCTTGGCCCACTGCTGCCCGAGTCCGAGCGGCATTATCTGACCTGCGATGCCACCTGTGAAGTGTGGTTCACCCGCGACGGCGAAGTGATCGGCTCGAGCCGAACCACCCGCACGATCAATCGTCGTCTGCGCCGCGTGCTCGAGCACCGCCACCGGACCTGCGCCATCCCCGGCTGCGGAGCCACCCGCGGTCTGCACGCGCATCACATCCAACACTGGGAAGACGGTGGCGAAACCGAGTTGGACAACCTGGTGCTGCTATGCCCCTACCACCACCGTCTGCATCATCGTGGCGTCATCACCATCACCGGGCCGGCCAGTCGCCTCGTCGTCACCGACAGCGATGGCGAGGAACTGAGCCCCGGATCGTTGGCCCGCCCGCCCAGTAGCCCACCGCCATCCGTCGCGCCATGCCCCGGCCCGACGGGCGAGCGGGCCGACTGGTGGTGGTACGACCCCTTCCAACCGCAGGCCCCGCCTCCGACCAACTGATGATGAGCCCCGGGCCCAATTCTGGGGGACCTCAATCCTCCGGGTTGTAGCCGAGGTTCGGGCCGAGCCAACGCTCGGCTTCGGCCAGTGTCCAGCCCTTGCGCTTTGCGTAGTCGGCCACCTGGTCCTGGGCCAGCCGGCCGACCACGAAGTACTGCGACTGCGGGTGTGAGAAGTACCAACCGCTGACGGCGGCACCGGGCCACATCGCCATCGACTCGGTCAGCTCGATGCCGGTCCGCCTCTGCACATCC
>JAPLAO010000171.1:0-14794 GCA_026393245.1 Mycobacterium sp.
GCAGGTGATCTTTTTCGTAGTCGTGGACCGAGTCGTCGGCGATCAGGTGCAGCGGGTGCAGGCTTATCGCACCGGCAAGTTCGGTGGCGGTGAAGATCGACGTGTAGCACTGCTGGCCGAGCTCGCGCGCCGCATCATCGGGGGTGTAGCCGTCACGGGCCACAAAAATGTTGAACACCAATTGCCCGCCCGGTGCCAGACAGTGCGCGGCCAGGTCGAAGACGCCCCTGAGTTGCTCTGTGGTGCGGAAGTCCGACACCACCTCCGAGAGCAGTATCAGTTGGTAATCGCGGCGCAGATCCTCCAGGGTGTCGAACACATCGCGCTGGATCACCCGGACACCCAGGGACTCCTTCTGCGCTTCCGCGCGGAGGATGTCGGCGAATTTCTCGGTCATCTCGACGGCGTCGACCGGGTGTCCGCGGCGGGCCAGGGCAAGCGTGTTGCGTCCGGTTCCGGCACCGATGTCGAGTATCGGGAACGCGATCGGGTTGTCGGCGTCAGCGGCCAGCGCCCACACCCGAGCGTCGGGTTCGGTGCCGAACAGTGGCGGCTCACGGGTGGCCACCCAATTGTCGTAGGCGCCCTGGACGGTGAACCACTGCGCCTTGACGTGGTAGCTGACCGAGAGGCCCACCGGCGCCTCATAGGTGATGACGATGTCCGATCGCGGTGAGGCCGCATACGCGTCGGCCAGTTGACCCTGCAGTACGGAGCGCAATTGCGCGAGTTCCTCGGTGGTGAACCGCACCCCCAGCGAGGTGAACAGGTCGTTGCACATCTCGACGTATTCGTCGAGCATCCCCGGTGCGGCCGGCAGAGTGATCTCGCCGCGGGATACCGCCCTGCGTAGCAGTCGCCGGGTCATCGCCGGGCGCAGCGGGAGGTTCGTTGAGCCCGGCGACACGTGATCTATCGAAGCCGCCACCTCATCCATCGTGCTGTCCACCCCACTCATCCGTTTTTCGTCGGCCGGGGCGAACCCTGCCCCGAGTTGCGCCTCAACCGGATCACGTTGTCGACAAGGGTAGCGTCCTGCCCGTCCGGCCCATGGGCTAGCCGCTCGACGCTGCCCACCTGGACTCGCTGCCACTGCCTATCGTCGAGTTCCAATCCGCTGAGCACGGTTTCGGCGGTGGGGAACTCGTGATGATGCATCTTCGACGCCCACGGCGGAGCGGCGGCATGGTCGACGATCAGAAACGTCCCGCCCGGTGCCACGACGGCAGCCGCACTCCGCAGCAATGCAGTTCGATCCATCTCGACGGTGCTGTGCAGGAACTGCACCGATACCAGGTCGAAGATGCCAGGCGGAAAGCCCGCCGTCAGGTCGTGCTGCTGGAAGTCGATCCGATCTGCGATGCCTCGGGACTCGGCGGCGGCACGCGCCCGACTCAATGCGGTGGTCGAAACGTCGACGGCGACAACGGTCCACCCGCGTTCGGCCAGCCATATCGCGTCGGCGCCTTCACCGCAGCCGAGGTCAAGCGCCCGTTTCCCGTTCAGTTGACCGACGAGCTCGGCGAGCTGGACGTTGACGCATCCGCTCCACACCTGCGGCTTGGCCGTGTAGTGCTCCTCCCAGGCGGTGTGCGCGTCGGACGGTTCCGGAATCACGCCCTCCCCAGATATGAGGTGTCGTTGACCAGACGCACCGACGCCCCGTCATCGGGGTAGAACTCGGCGATGCTCAGTGACGCGAGATCCAGATGCAACCGGTGCAGGATCGACGGACCCGCACCCAACGCCAGTCGGAGCAGGGTCTTGATCGGGGTGACGTGCGAGACCACCAGCACGGTGCCCGGGCCGTGGTCGGCGATGATCCGATCCCGGGCGCGCTGAACCCGGTGCTGCACCTCGTCGAAGCTCTCCCCGCCCGGCGGTTGCAGGCTGGTGTCGCGCAGCCAACGGCCATGTACCTCGGGGTGACGCTTCGCCGCCTCCGGGAAGGTCAGTCCCTCCCACTCGCCGAAGTCGGTCTCGATCAGGTCATCGTCGATTTCCACCGTCAGGCCGAGCGCATCGGCCGCGGCCTTGGCGGTGTCGTGCGCCCGCATCAGCGGCGAACTGACCACCGCGGCGATACCGCCCTTGGCGCCCAGATGGCGGGCGGCGTCGTCGGCCTGCTGACGGCCGGTGTCGGTGAGTTCGGGGTTCCCGCGACCCGAGTAGCGCCGTTGCACCGACAATGCGGTCTGACCGTGGCGCAGCAGCAGCAGTCGGGTCGGCCCACCCTGGTTGCCGGTCCATGCCGACGGCGGCACTGCCACCGCACCCGGTGGCGGGTCGGCGGCGGTCCGGGTCTCCCCCTCGTTTGCGGCGTCCATCGCTTCGTTGGCAAGACGGTCGGCGTGGGAATTGCGCTCCCGGGGAATCCAGCCGAATGTGACGGCGTCGAACGTCGACGCCAGGGCACGGGCCTGTTGATGAAGCTCAGCCATCGCGGGGTGCTTGACCTTCCATCGCCCGGTCATCTGCTCGACGATGAGCTTCGAATCCATCGACACCGCAACCTCATTGGCGCCGAGACGACGCGCCTCCTCCAGTCCGGCGATCAGACCCCGGTACTCGGCCACATTGTTGGTGGTGTGTCCGATGAACTCCCTGTGCTCCGCCAACACGGTGGCGTGGTCGCCCGAGAACACCACACATCCGAAGCCCGCCGGGCCCGGGTTTCCGCGCGAGCCACCGTCGGCCTCGATGATGACTTTCACTCGCCCCGCCCACGGACGCGCAGCAGGATCGCCCCGCACTCAGTACACCGCAGCACCTCGTCGTCGGGTGCCGCCATGATCCGCGCCACTTCGCCACGGTCGAGTTCGATCCGGCACGCTCCACAGCGACCGCCCACCAGTCGGCCCGCGCCGATACCCGACGCCGCGACCTGCCGGTCATACAGCGTCACCAGTGCGGCGTCCAGTTCCGACACCACCGCCGATCGCCGCGCGACCCGCGCGGCTCGGATCTGCTCGATCTCGGCCAGTGCCTGGTCCCGGGCAGCCTCGGCAATGGCAAGTTCCCGTCGCAGATCCCCGACACCGGCCCACTCAGCGGCCTGCTCGGTCGCCAACTGCTCCCGACGTTCCATGACGTCCAGCAGGGAGTCCTCCAGACTCGCCTGCCGGCGCTCCAGGGTGTCCAGTTCGTGGGAAAGTTCCTCGAGTTGCTTGGGGTTGACCGAGCCGGAATCCAATAGCCCCCGATCACGATCCTCCCGCTTGCGGACCGAATCCACCTCGGACTCCAGCCGGGCGACTTCGGCGTCGACGTCCTCCACAGCGATACCGAGAACGGCGACCCGGTCGGCGGCGCTGCGCTCATCAGCCTGCAGACCCTCGAAGCGCTGCTGCTCGGGCAGGTGCGCGGCCTTGTGAGCGAGCCGAGACAGTTCGGCATCGATTTCGGTCAGCTCCAACAGCGAAATTTGCTGTGCCACTTCAGCTTTCATGCTCACCCCTCGAGAATTCGATGTTCCACGGATCGGTTCGCACCGGACAGACCGTCACCGGAAGCGTCGCACCGAAGTGCGCGCGCAATAACTCGGCAGCCTGGGTGCACCACGGGTATTCACTCGCCCAGTGGGCCACGTCAACCAGTCCGACTGCGCTGCCCCGACGGTGCTCGTCGGCGGGATGGTGGCGCAGGTCGGCGGTGACATATGCCTGCACGCCTGCTGCGGCGGCGGCAGCCAGCAGCGAGTCGCCCGCTCCCCCGCAGACGGCGACGCGCGTCACCGTCGCGTCCGGATCGCCCGCGGCCCGAACACCCCAACTCGTCTGCGGCAGAGCCGAGTTCACCCACGCGACAAAATCGGCGAACCGTTGCGGCCGTGCGAGGGTGCCGATCCGACCGGTACCGACGCCCGAGGGCAGCGGGGAGTCCAGATCCGGTCCGCCGGCAGCCGGGTCAAGCACAGCCGGATCAAGCACAGCTGGATCAAGCACCGCCGGGTCAATAACACCCACGACCGTCAGCCCCAGCGCTTCGGCCAGCGCATCGGACACCCCCGGACTGGCCGCATCGGCATTGGTGTGCGCGGTGAACAGCGATGATCCTTGGCCGATCAGGCGATGGATCACCGCACCCTTAGGCGTACTCGCGGCCACGGTGTCCACCCCGCGCATCAGCAGTGGGTGATGCGCCAGCAGCAGGCCCCTCGGCCCGACGGTATCTACCACCGCGGCGGTGGCGTCGACGGCGATGGTCACCGAGTCGATCACATCCTGCGGGTCACCACACACCAGGCCCACCGAGTCCCAGTCATGCGCCAAGTACGGCGGATAGGCCTCGTCGAGCACGCCGATCACATCGGAAAGTCGCACGCTCATCGGAAAGCCCCGGTGATCCGGACCCGCCGGAGCCGCCGGAGCCGCCGGTCACCCCGTTCACTGCTCACCCGCAGAACAGTAGTGCGCGGAGCCTGGCCACCGGCGCCGGTGCCGTCAGCGACAATGGTGCGGTGACCACCACCCCCGACGGCGCGCATCCGGAGTTGGTGATCTTCGATCTCGACGGAACGCTGACCGATTCCGCGCAGGGCATCGTGGCCAGCTTCCGGCACGCCCTGGCCACCATCGGTGCCGAGGTTCCCGAGGGCGATCTGGCCGGCCGCATCGTGGGGCCGCCCATGCACCACACGCTGGCCGGAATGGGCCTTGGCGGGCGCGCAGACGAGGCGATCGCGGCCTACCGGGCCGACTACACCAGCCGGGGATGGTCGATGAACAGCGTGTACGACGGTGTCCCGGAATTGTTGACTGATCTGCGGGCCGCCCGGGTGCGACTGGCGGTGGCCACCTCCAAAGTTGAACCCACCGCGCGGCGCATCCTCGAACATTTCAGTCTGGCCGAGCATTTCGAGGTGATCGCCGGAGCCGGCGTCGACGGGACCCGTGCTACCAAGTCCGAGGTGCTGGACCGCGCTCTGTCGCAACTGCACCCGCTGCCCGAACGGGTGGTGATGGTCGGGGACCGCGCTCACGACGTCGAGGGTGCCGCCGCACACGGGATCGCCACCGTGGTGGTGGACTGGGGCTACGGCGCGGCGGACTTCACCGAGCCGCGCCTCGTCGAACCCACCGCACACGTAGGGACCATGGCGGGCCTGCGCGAGGTGCTCGGTGTCTAGCGGCCCCCTGCACGTCACGTTCGTCTGTTCGGGCAATATCTGCCGCTCACCGATGGCCGAGAAGATGTTCGCCCATCAGATCGCACAGCGCGGATTGGCCGACGCGGTTCGGGTGAGCAGTGGGGGCACCGGCGATTGGCACGTCGGCGCCGACGCCGACGACCGTGCGGTCCGGGTGCTGGGCGATCGCGGATACCCGACCGGGCACCGCGCAACCAAGGTCGGCGACGACCACCTGTCCGCTGATCTTGTGGTGGCACTCGGCCGCAACCATCTCCGCATCCTCGCCGACTGGGGTGTGGCACCCGAACGCCTGCGCATGCTGCGAGTATTCGACCCGCGATCAGGCGCGCACACACCCGACGTGGAGGATCCCTACTACGGTGATGTGGCAGACTTCGAGGACGTCTTCGCAGTCATCGAAGCGGCACTGCCCGGACTTCATGGGTGGGTCGGCGAGCGACTGGGGGCACCGGACTGATGCGGCGGTTGGCGTTCCTGTTTCGGCCGGGCTGGATCGCGCTGGCACTGGTTGTGGTGGGATTCACCTATCTGTCACTGACGGTTCTCGCACCCTGGCAACTCGGCAAGAACACCATGACTTCCCGGGAGAACAACCAGATCGAGGCCTCCCTGTCAGCCGATCCGGTTCCGGTGACATCGGTTCTGCCACAGCAGGATTCAGCTGCCCCCGACTTTCAATGGCGCCGGGTCACCGCAACCGGCCGGTATCTTCCCGCCCAGGCGCTCGCCCGACTTCGTCTGCTCGGCGGAAAGCCGGCATTCGAGGTGCTCACCGCATTCGCTGTCGACGCCGGCCCCACCGTGCTGGTCAACCGGGGTTACGTGCGGCCGGTGGACGGTAATAAGGTGCCGGGGATTGCGCCACCTCCAGAGGGTTCGGTGAGCATCACCGCGCGGTTGCGCGATTCCGAAACCGCCCCCGTCGACGACAAACAACCCTTCCGCGAAGGCGATTTCATGCAGGTGTACGCGATCGACACCCGGCAGATCGCCGACGTCCTTGACACCCCGTTGACTGGTTCCTATCTGCAACTGGCGGACGACCAACCGGGCGGCCTCGACGTGCTGCCACTGCCCCAACTCGATGCCGGGCCGTTCCTGTCCTACGGAATCCAGTGGATCGCATTCGGCATCCTGGCGCCGATCGGTCTGGGGTATTTCGCCTACTCAGAAATCCGGATGCGCCGCCGTGAGGCTGTAAACCGAACCGCGGCGCAGGAGTCAGCCGAGCCAATCACCGTCGAAGACAAACTCATCGACCGCTATGGCCGAAGGCGCTGATCACCAGCGCGGGCGGCCGAAGGCGCTGATCACCAGCGCGGGCGGCCGAAGGCGCTGATCACCAGCGCGGCCGGCCGAAGGCGCTGATCACCAGCGCGGCCGGCCGAAGGCGCTGATCACCAGCGCCAGCATGGCGGCAGCCGCCTGCACCACTCGCGACAACCGCACCGCGCAGCGCAGGTCGTCAATATCCGGATCCCGGCCGTCGCCCAGGGTGGGCCGGATCTCTAATTCGTGCCGGTACTGGGTCGGGCCACCAAGTCGTAGGCCCAACGCACCGGCGAATGCGGCCTCGACCACGCCGGCATTCGGGCTGGGGTGCCTGCCGGCGTCGCGCCACCACGCCTCCAGCGCGCGCGTCACCGAACCACCAACCAGCGGAGCGCACAGCGCCACTAGCACTCCGGTGACCCGGGCCGGCAGATAATTGGCGACATCGTCCAATCTGGCTGCCGCCCAACCGAATCGGAGATAGCGCGTCGACCGATTGCCGATCATGGCGTCGAGGGTGTTGATGCCACGGTAGGCAAGCACCCCGGGCACTCCGGCCACCGCCACCCAGATCAAGGCCGCCACGGTGGCATCGGAGGTGTTCTCGGCCACCGACTCACACGCCGCGCGCACCAGTCCCGGCCCATCGAGGGCGGCGGGATCTCGACCGCACAGCGACGGCAGCACTGTCCGCGCACCGGCGATATCACCGGTCTCCAAACGATCGGCCATCGCGTTTCCGGTCGCGGCCAGGGTGGTGCCGCCCAGGGCCGACCAGGTGGCCGCGGCGGTCAGCAGGCCAAGCGCTACCCCTCCCCCGGCACGGCGGCGTGCGAATGCGCCTGCTCCGGTGAGACCGCCAACCAGTACCGCGGTGTGCAACGCGCCGGCGCCACGGTTGTCGCGGTAGGTGATTTTCTCTAGAGCCGTTGCGCACCAACCGAAGCCCGCCACCGGATGCCCGCGCCGGGGATCGGCGAAAAGGACGTCGGCCAGGTAGCCCGCGAGGATCCCGGCCGGAAGCGACCGTCTGCGCGCTAACACCTCGGCAGCCTTTCACACCTGGTGTACTGGCCCTGGACAGATAGGGGTGGAAATGTCGGATCGAATCCTGACAGCCGGCACCGTGATCACCATGGATCCGACCCGGCCACGTGCCGAAGCAGTGGCCATCGCGGCCGGCCGGATCACCGCGGTCGGGTCGCTGGACGAATGCCGCACGGCCGCCCCGGGCGCCGAGGTGGTCGACACCGGTGCCGCTGCCCTGCTGCCGGGTCTGATCGAACCGCATAGCCACCCGCTGATGAGCGGAGTCGCCACCGAGCCTCCCGCGCGCAACATCACGCCGTTTCAGGTTCCGAAATGGTCGGATGTCGAGACGATATTCGCCGCAGCCATCGCCGGGACCAATGCCGACACACCACTGTTGTTCTCCGGATTCGACGCCCTGCTGCATCAGCGCCCGGCACCCAAGGCGCCCGAACTCGATCGCATCTTCGGCAGCCGGGTCGCCATCGTCGCCGACAACTCCGGGCACGGCGTGTACTTCAACACCGCGTTGATGAAGTCCAAGGGCTGGGACGTCAACCCGCCCGCCGATCCGCCCGGGGCACACTTCGGGCGCAACCCGGACGGCAGCCTCGACGGGCAGGGCTTCGAGACCGCAGTGCTGATCGCCGTCGTCGGAGAACTCCTGACCACACTCGGCAACCCGTTGGTGGCAGGTGCGCAGTACTACGCGACGATGGCGCGGGCCGGTGTGACGTCGACCTCCGATATGGCCTTCGATCTCAATCTCAGGGCGGGCTACGAGGCACTTGCCGCTGCCCCGTCCTGCCCGCTGCGGGTCAGCATGTGGGAGGTCTCCACCAGCAACACCTACACCGACGCGGTCACCTTCGCCCCCGGCGATGACTGGCTGATCAAACAGGGCGTCAAGTTATGGACCGACGGCTCACCCTGGGTCGGCAACATCGGTATCTCGTTTCCTTACCTGAGTACCCAGACCACCCAGATGGCGGGTATCGATCCGGCGAAAGCCGGTGGGCCGCAATCGATGAACTACACCCGTGCCGAACTTGACGCGATCCTGGACAAAGCCGCGCCGGCCGGCTGGCAGATGGCACTGCATGCTAACGGTGACCTTGCGATCGACCTGGCGCTGGACGCTTACGAAGCTGCTCTGCAGCGCCACAACCTGGTCGGTACCGATCACCGCTGGCGCCTCGAACATCTGGGGGCGGGTACCCGCAGGCATTTCGACCGGGCGGCCACACTCGGGGTGCACACCTCGATGGGGCCATTCCAGTACTACTACTGGGGCGATCTGCTCGACGGGCAGATCTTCGACCACGACCACGGCAGCCGCTGGCAGTCCTTCGGCGATGCTCAAGCCTCGGGTGCGGTGGTGTCGTTCCACAACGACGGATCGGTATCGCCGCCGACGCCGGTGCTGAATATCCAGACGGCAGTGACCCGGCGCACGCGTTCGGGTGCCGTGCACGCACCCGATCAGGTCATGACGCTGGATCGGGCAGTGCGAGCCCACACCATCGACGCCGCCCGCACCCTGAACCGGGACACTCTCGTCGGCTCTATCACCGTCGGCAAGCTGGCCGACTTCACTGAACTGGCTGCCGACCCGTACGCGGTCGACCCCGCGCAACTGGCCGACAAAGCCACCGTGACCGGCACTTGGCTGGCCGGCAACCGGGTCGACCTCGACACTTTTCTGGATGCGGTAGGCGGCTCCGATGCCAGTCCCCATGCCCATCTGGCGCAGCGGGCGGGCCAACCCGGCTGCTGCTGAAACTCCGCGCGGGCCGAATGTGTCAGAGCCTCGACCTAGTGTCGTCGTGGGCGATCGGGGGATCGCGAAATGGGGGGCGAATGGGGAGTTCGGGCGACACCGGCGTGGTTCCGGTGGCCGAAACGTGGCCGGAGTATGTGCGCCGGATCAGCGGGGGCGCCACCCAGGCGCAAATCGCCGAGCACATCGGCGTCGGCCGACTGTCGGTCTGCAACTGGCTGCATGGCAAAACCCGGCCCAAAGCCGAGACAGTGATCCTTGTGGCCCGCGCCTACCGGCGCTCCCCTATCGAGGCGCTCATCGCGGCGTCATACCTGAGTTCAGCTGAGACCGAGCAACCAGTGGAGATCCGGGTCTCGCTGGCGGAAGTCGACTCCCGCGACCTCGGTGCCGAGGTGTTGCGCCGACTCACCCTGGTGGGCTGATGACTCTGGTGTAGTCGCGGCTCAGATCGGTTGGCCACCTCAGATGGGTTGGCCGTCATCCTGAATCCCGCAGAACCGGTTCAGGTTTCCCAACGCGGTATCCACTGATACGCCGTCGGCAGCCACATAGGTGTGGTTGGTCAGCGACTGCATCTGATAGCGTCGCGCCGCCACGTAGTCCCTAGCCGCCTGCGCCACGTCAGCGGGATCATCGGCGATCTCAGGCTCGAACACCTCGAGGGCTTTCCCGACCGGAGCATTCTGGATCTTGATGTAGTTGTCGATGTTCGGGGTACTCCAGTTCCAGTCCTGCGGCAGAGCCGGAATGGACCGAAGAGTCTGACGGGTCTGGATCCACGCCTGGCAGGTCCCCGCGCGGTCGGGAACCGTTCGATCCTTGAGTATCAGCGCCCCGGCCACTAACCCGGCGGCGATCACGATCGCCGATCCGATGATCGCCGCGGGCAACCAGGACCGTCGAAGAGGTGGGCGATGCGGCGGTGGCAACGGCGGCTGCGGCGGCTGCCACTGCATGCTCATGAGGCGATGTTATGTGATTGACGTCGCACAGGTAAGGCTCCCGAGGCCGCACGTCGAGTGGGCGTGGACGGTATCGAACCGCCGACCGCTGGTGTGTAAAACCAGAGCTCTACCACTGAGCTACACGCCCGTGCCCCGGTGTCGCGAAGGCGGACCGGGAGTCCAGAATCAGGCCTTCAGCGCTGACAGCGCGTCGGTCCACACCTTCTGGTCGCGAGCCTCACCCGGCTCGTTCATCTCGGCGAAGCGCACCACGCCGGAGCGGTCGATGACGAACGTGCCGCGATTGGCGAAACCCGCGTCGGAGTTGAATACCCCGTAGGCCTGCGCGACGGCACCGTGCGGCCAGAAGTCCGACAACACCGGAAAGGTGAAGCCGCTCTCGGTTGCCCAGATCTTGTGCGTCGGAGGAGGACCCACCGACATGGCCACGACGGCGGTGTCATCGTTGTCGTAGTCCGGAAGATTGTCTCGCACCTCGTCGAGCTCGCCCTGGCAGATACCGGTGAAGGCCAGCGGGAAGAAGACGAGCAAAACATTCTTCCTACCCCGGAAGTCACTAAGCGTGACGGGCTGGCCGTCCTGATCCTTGAGGGTGAAGTCCGGCGCCTCGGCTCCCACTGCCAGTGTCATGAATGTCTCCCTGCTGCTTTGGATTTCGGTTGGACAAGCCGACTGCCGCCCCAGTCGCCCAGATTGGCCGACGATGTCTGCATCAGCCCGGCGGTGGGCGCCGCCTCGGCGATGTCAGCCGGCTGCACATGCCCCGGTCTCCCGGTCTTGGGTGTCAGCACCCAGATGACACCATCTTCGGCCAGCGGCGTGATCGCATCCATCAGCCGGTCCACGAGGTCGCCGTCGCCATCGCGCCACCACAGCAGAACGACGTCGATCACCTCGTCGGCATCCTCGTCAAGAAGTTCGGTGCCGCAGGCCTCCTCGATGTCGGCCCGCAGGTCATCGTCGGAGTCCTCGTCCCAGCCCAACTCCTGAACGATCTGATCGCGGTCAATGCCCAGTCGCTGAGCAAAGCCACGCCCGCTGTCACCCTCGGTGACCACTGTCGGAACCTCCTTCATCTCTTAGACCGGCTGTCTTGGGCCATATCGTCGCATGCCGCCATTTAGTACGTCGCGTCGCAAAGGCTTGACGCGGTAGACCTCGCGTCATTGAGGGCACCGATGATCTGGTTGAACTCGCTGGGCTCGACCCGACTGCTGATGGCGTCGGAGGTCGATCGGGCGCTGTCGACCCACCCGGCGAGGGCGTCCACCAGTTCCGGGGGCATGACATCGCTGATGCTGGCGTCCACCGCCTCAGCACTGCGATCCAGCGCGTCGACGGCCGGGGACTCCGTGCTCTCGACGTCGCCACCTTCTTCGTTGTAAGCGCTGACGTAGGCATTGACCGCGTCGATCGCGTCGGCACTGGTGGTCGACAGCGTCTCGCAACTGGAGCGCATGGCGGCGGTGGTCAGCGAGGCCTGTCGCTCGGATTCCCGGGCACTGCTGCTGGCTGCCGATTGCGATGAGGACGCCGACATCGACGTCCGGTAGGCGGGGGCATCTCCGGCGTTGGCCGTCGGATCGCCTCGGGTCACCGACGTGCATCCGGCCGCAGCCATGACAACGACCGCGGCACAGGTGGCCAGCAGTCCGGCGATGCGCCCCCCGCGCGCAGATCCCATCAGCACAGACGCAGACGTTACCGCCTGACCGGGCCACTTGGCGTGCAGCGTGAATTTCCGGTGGCGTCTAATGCCACTATGCGTCGCGAGTGCCGCGGGTGCGGCACGATAGGACCGGCATTACCTCCACCGGATATCGAGGAGCGGAAGTTGACCACCCAGTACGCGCGCCCTGACCGCAGTGAAAGCTCAGGCGGCCCGAAAGAATCCGATCGGGTCAGGGTCATCCGCGACGGTGTGGCGTCGTATCTGCCCGATATCGATCCCGACGAGACCTCGGAATGGCTGGAGTCTTTCGATGACCTGCTGTCCCGCTCCGGACCGGCCCGCGCCCGCTACCTGATGCTGCGCCTGCTCGAGCGCGCGGGCGAGCAACGTGTGGCAATCCCCGCCCTGACCTCGACCGACTACGTCAACACCATTCCCACCGAGTTGGAGCCGTGGTTCCCCGGCGACGAGGAGGTCGAACGCCGCTACCGCCGCTGGATCCGGTGGAACGCCGCGATCATGGTGCACCGCGCCCAGCGCCCCGGCGTCGGCGTAGGCGGCCACATCTCCACCTACGCCTCCTCGGCCTCGCTCTACGAGGTGGGTTTCAACCACTTCTTCCGCGGCAAATCCCACCCCGGCGGCGGGGATCAGATCTTCATCCAGGGTCACGCCTCCCCCGGGATCTACGCCCGCGCCTTCCTGGAGGGCCGGCTGTCGGCGGACCGGATGGATGGCTTCCGCCAGGAGCACTCCCACCCCGGTGGCGGGTTGCCGTCCTACCCGCACCCGCGGCTGATGCCCGACTTCTGGGAGTTCCCCACGGTGTCGATGGGTCTGGGTCCGATGAACGCGATTTATCAGGCCCGGTTCAACCACTACCTGCATGACCGTGGCATCAAGGACACCTCGAACCAGCACGTGTGGGCCTTCCTCGGCGATGGGGAGACCGACGAGCCGGAAAGTCGCGGCCTGGCCCACGTCGCCGCGCTCGAAGGCCTGGACAACCTGACCTTCGTCGTCAACTGCAACCTGCAACGCCTCGACGGGCCGGTGCGCGGCAACGGCAAGATCGTTCAGGAGTTGGAGTCCTTCTTCCGCGGCGCCGGCTGGAACGTCATCAAAGTGGTGTGGGGCCGCGAGTGGGATGCCCTGCTGCACGCCGACAAGGACGGCGCCCTGGTGAATTTGATGAACACCACACCCGATGGTGACTTCCAGACCTACAAGGCCAACAACGGCACCTATGTGCGGGAGCACTTCTTCGGCCGCGACCCGCGAACCAAGTCGTTGGTACAGAACATGAGCGACGACGACATCTGGAACCTCAAGCGCGGGGGCCACGACTACCGCAAGGTTTATGCAGCCTACCGGGCGGCGATGGAGCACAAGGGCCAGCCGACGGTGATCCTGGCCAAGACCATCAAGGGCTACACACTGGGTTCGCACTTCCAAGGTCGCAATGCCACCCATCAGATGAAAAAGCTTGCGCTGCAGGACCTTAAGGACTTCCGCGATGCGATGAAGATCCCGCTGAGCGACGCTCAGCTCGAGGAGAACCCCTACCTTCCGCCGTATTACCACCCGGGTACGGAGTCACCGGAGATCCGCTATCTGCTGGACCGGCGCACCTCGCTGGGCGGCTTCCTGCCGCAGCGTCGCACCAAGAGCAAAGCGCTGACGCTGCCGCCGCGAGATATCTTCAAGCCGCTCAAGTCCGGTTCGGGGCAACAGGATGTGGCCACCACCATGGCGACGGTGCGGGTGTTCAAGGAACTCCTGCGCGACACCAACATCGGCCCGCGCATCGTGCCGATCATTCCCGATGAGGCCCGCACCTTCGGGATGGACTCGTGGTTTCCAAGCCTGAAGATCTACAACCGCAACGGCCAGCTGTACACCGCGGTCGACGCCCAGTTGATGCTGGCCTACAAGGAGAGCGAGAAGGGCCAGATCCTGCACGAGGGCATCAACGAGGCGGGGTCGTGCGCCTCGTTCACCGCCGTCGGAACGTCGTATGCGACGCACGACGAGCCGATGATCCCGGTCTACATCTTCTATTCGATGTTCGGTTTCCAGCGCACCGGAGACAGCTTCTGGGCCGCCGCCGACCAGATGGCCCGCGGCTTCGTATTGGGGGCGACCGCCGGCCGGACCACCCTGACCGGCGAGGGGTTGCAGCACGCCGACGGCCACTCCCTGCTGCTGGCCTCGACCAACCCGGCGGTGGTGGCCTACGACCCGGCCTTCGCCTACGAGATAGCCCATATCGTCGAGAGCGGTCTGTCGCGGATGTTCGGGGAGAACCCGGAGAACGTCTACTTCTACATCACCATCTACAACGAGCCCTACCCGCAGCCGGCCGAGCCGGAGCATCTCGACGTCGAGAATCTGCTGCGCGGGATGTACCGCTTCCGGGCGACGACCGACAAGCGCACCAGTGCCGCGCAGATATTGGCCTCCGGGGTCTCGATGCCGGCGGCGCTGCGGGCCGCCGAACTGCTGGCGGAGCACTGGGATGTGGCCGCCGACGTGTGGTCGGTGACCAGTTGGAATGAACTGCATCGCGACGGTCTCGCGGTCGAGAAGGCACTACTGCGCCACCCGGAGCGCGCGGCGGCGGTGCCGGTGGTCACCCAACTACTGGGCAAGAGTGCGGGCCCGGTCGTGGCGGTGTCGGACTGGATGCGGGCGGTGCCGGAACAGATCCGGCCGTGGGTACCGAATACCTACGTGACGCTGGGCACTGACGGGTTCGGCTTCTCCGACACCCGCCCGGCCGCGCGGCGTTATTTCAACACCGATGCCGAGTCGGTGGTGGTGGCCACCCTGGAGGCCTTGGCCCGCGATGGAGACATCGACCCGTCGGTGGCGGTCGCGGCGGCCCGGGAGTACCGGATCGACGATGTGATGGCCGCTCC
>JAPLAO010000171.1:14846-26929 GCA_026393245.1 Mycobacterium sp.
CCGGAGTGGCGTAAGGCCACGACATTTGGCGGTTCCGGCCAAAAAATGGCGTAGCTTTTAGGCGTGCCCGACAATCTCCGCCCGGAGCGTCCGCGTTCGCCGATGGAACTGCTCAACGATGTGCCCGAGTCGACGCTGCGGAGGCTCAAGCAGTACTCCGGCCGGCTGGCCACCCAGGCCGTACACGCCATGCAGGATCGACTGCCGTTCTTCGCCAGCCTGGAAGCGTCGCAGCGGGCCAGCGTGCAGTTGGTTGTGCAGGCCTCAGTGGTCAACTTCGTGGAGTGGATGCGCGACCCATCCAGCGAGGTGGGCTACACCGCCAAAGCCTTCGAACTGGTGCCCCAGGACCTGACCCGCAGGATCGCCCTCGCCCAGTCCGTCGAGATGGTCCGGGTCACGATGGAGTTCTTCGAGGAGGTCGTACCAATGCTCGCCCGCACGGAGGAACAGTTGACGGCGCTGACCTTCGGAATCCTGCGCTACAGCCGAGACCTCGCCTTCGCGGCAGCCACCGCCTACGCCGACGCCGCCGAGGCGCGCGGATCCTGGGACAGCCGGATGGAGGCCAGCGTCGTCGACGCTGTGGTCCGCGGCGATACCGGCCCGGAACTGCTGTCCCGCGCGGCGGCGCTGAACTGGGACACCACCGCGCCCGCGACCGTAGTGGTCGGCACTCCACCGGCAGGCCGCGAGGATTCCGCCGGCGAGGCCGTCCGCGACATCGCGCTTCGGCATGGCCGCGCGGCGCTGGCCGACGTACACGGCACCTGGCTGATCGCGATCATCTCCGGCCCGCTGAGCCCGACGGACCGGTTCTTCAACGACCTTCTGGGCGGGTTCTCCCCGGACCCGGTGGTGATCGGGCCGACGGCACCGATGCTCACCGCGGCCTATCACAGCGCCGGCGAGGCGATTGCCGGCATGAACGCCGTGGCTGGCTGGAGTGGGGCACCGCGGCCGGTGCACGCCCGCGAATTACTGCCGGAGCGGGCGCTGATGGGCGATGCGTCCGCGGTGGCCGCCCTGCACAACGAGGTCATGCGGCCACTTGCCGATGCGGGCCCGGCGCTCTGCGAGACCCTCGACGCCTACCTCGACAGCGGCGGAGCAATTGAGGCCTGCGCGCGGAAACTGTTCGTTCATCCAAACACCGTGCGCTACCGCCTCAAGCGGATCGCCGATTTCACCGGACGCGATCCCACGGTTCCCCGGGACGCCTATATCCTGCGGGTCGCCACCACGGTCGGCCGGCTCGATTACCCGACCCCTGCGCAATCCGTCGCGCAGACCAGAGTAAACGGCTGGGTGACACAGCTCACCCAGCCCCTTGTCGGGTCCGGCCGTCACACCACAGACGGGGCCTAGATCGCGGCAAGGTATCGATAACGTCGCATCCATAGGGCGATTTGTAGGTATCCCACAAAAACCTAAGACAAGGTTCATAATCCTTTACACCCCGCAAATAGCCAATCACAGTGTTCTCTTAGAGATGTGATCGCGCTGCTCGCCCCCGGACAGGGCTCTCAGACCCCCGGCATGCTTGCCGAGTGGCTGAACCTCCCCGGCGCCGGCGATCGGATCGAGCGGTGGTCGCAGATCAGCGGCCTGGACCTGGCCCGGCTCGGCACCACCGCCACCGCCGAAGAGATCACCGACACCGCGGTCACCCAGCCGCTGGTCGTGGCGACCACACTGCTGGCCCACGCGGCGCTCGCTGAGCGCGGCCTGCCGGCCGCCGGCGGCACCGTCGTCGCCGGCCATTCGGTGGGAGAGATCGCCGCCTATGCCATCGCCGGCGTCATCTCCGGCGATGACGCCGTCAAACTCGCCGCGGTGCGCGGCACCGAGATGGCCAAGGCCTGCGCCACCGAACCCACCGGGATGTCGGCGGTCCTCGGCGGCGAGGAGGACGAGGTGCTGGCCAGACTTGAGGCACTCGAATTGATCCCCGCCAACCGCAATGCGGCCGGCCAGATCGTCGCCGCCGGTGCGCTCACCGCGCTGGAGAAGCTTGCTGAGGATCCCCCCGCCAAGGCCCGGGTACGCCAACTGGCCACCGCCGGCGCGTTCCATACCCACTACATGTCGTCGGCCCTGGACGGCTACGCCGCCGCGGCAGCCGCCGTCGCCGCGAGTGATCCGACCACCACGCTGCTGTCCAACTTCGACGGCCGGCCGGTGACCTCAGCGGCGGACGCCATGGCGAAACTCGTCGCGCAGTTGACCCGGCCGGTGCGCTGGGATCTGTGCAACGACACCATCCGCGGGCTGAACGCCACGGTGATCGTCGAGTTCCCCCCCGCGGGCGCTCTGACCGGAATCGCCAAAAGAGAACTTCGGGGCGTCCCGACGCACGCCGTCAAGACACCCGCAGATCTGGACGGACTGTCCGGGCTCTAACCCGCCGGCACCGACCAGGACAACCAAATAAAGAAGCGCGACCCACCGATTTATTAAGTAGCACAACCGATTACCCCGCAACACAACCTATGAAGAACGCAACTATGAAGGGAACCACGCTGTGGCCGCCACGCAGGATGAAATCATCACCGGTCTCGCCGAGATCATCGAAGAGGTAACCGGTATCGAGCCGTCTGAGGTCACCATGGAGAAGTCGTTCGTCGACGACCTCGACATCGACTCGCTGTCGATGGTGGAGATCGCGGTTCAGACCGAGGATAAGTACGGCGTGAAGATCCCCGACGAGGATCTGGCCGGCCTGCGCACCGTCGGTGACGTCGTCACCTACATCCAGAAGCTGGAGCAGGAGAACCCCGAGGCCGCCGCGGCGCTGCGCGACAAGTTCGGGTCAGACAAGTGACCAAGCCTTCCACTGCTAACGGCGGCTTCCCGAACGTCGTGGTGACTGCCGTCGAGGCGACCACGGCGCTCGGTGCTGATATCGACAGCACGTGGAAGGCCCTGTTGGCCGGCGAAAGCGGAATCCGGGTCCTCGAGGATGACTTCGTCACCAAGTGGGACCTGCCGGTGCGGATCGGCGGACATCTCGTCGATCCGATCGACGACCACATGGGCCGGCTGGACATGCGACGGATGTCCTACGTCCAGCGGATGTCGAAGTACCTCGGTCGCAAAATGTGGGACTCCATCGGCGCTCCCGAGGTGGATCAGGACCGTCTCGGGGTCGTCATCGGCACCGGTCTGGGTGGCGGCGAGAAGATCGTCGAGACCTATGACGTGATGAATGAGGGCGGCATCCGCAAGGTTTCGCCACTCGCGGTGCAGATGATCATGCCCAACGGTGCGGCGGCAGTCGTCGGCCTGGACCTGGGGGCACGCGCAGGGGTCATCACCCCGGTGTCGGCCTGTTCGTCCGGGTCGGAGGCCATCGCGCACGCATGGCGACAGATCGTCATGGGTGACGCCGACATCGTGGTCTGCGGTGGTGTCGAGGGCACGATCGAGGCCTTGCCCATCGCGGCATTCTCGATGATGCGGGCGATGTCGACGCGCAATGACGATCCGGCCGCCGCGTCGCGTCCGTTCGATAAGGACCGCGACGGGTTCGTCTTCGGCGAGGCCGGAGCGTTGATGGTTATCGAGACCGAAGAACATGCCAGGGCCCGCGGCGCCACACCGCTGGCACGTCTGCTGGGTGCCGGTATCACCTCGGACGGATTCCACATGGTGGCCCCGGCGTCGGACGGCCTGCGGGCCGGCCACGCGATCAAGCGGGCGATGGAGTTGGCGGGCTTGTCGCCCAAGGACATTGATCACGTCAATGCCCACGCCACGTCGACATCCATCGGCGATATCGCCGAGGCGAGCGCCATCCGGGTTGCCGGCGTGGAGCATGCCCCGGTGTATGCGCCGAAGTCGGCGCTGGGTCACTCCATCGGTGCGGTCGGCGCACTGGAGTCGATCCTGACGGTGCTCAGTCTGCGCGACGGTGTCATCCCACCGACGCTGAACTATGAGACGCCCGATCCGGAGATCGACCTGGACGTTGTCGCGGGCGAGCCGCGCTACGGCGACTACCAGTACGCGATCAACAACTCATTCGGCTTCGGCGGACACAACGTGGCGCTGGCCTTCGGGCGCTACTGAGACCGCCGTACGTGACCCAGAGAGGAAGATTCCGGCACAAATGGCACCGCTGACAACGGGCAACGGTCTTCCCGACGTGGTCGTCACCGGCATCGCCATGACGACCGCGTTGGCCGTCGATGCCGAGAACACCTGGAAGAAACTGCTCGACGGGCAAAGCGGCATCCGTACCCTCGAGGATCCCTTCGTCGAGGAGTACGCCCTGCCGGTGCGAATCGGCGGACACCTGCTGGAGGACTTCGAGTCCGATCTGGGTCGGGTGGAGAAGCGCCGGCTGTCGTATCTGCAGAAGATGTCAACGGTGCTGGGCCGACGGGTCTGGGAGAACGCCGGTTCGCCCGACGTCGACACCCGGCGGCTGATGGTGTCCATCGGGACCGGTTTGGGTTCTTCCGAGGAGTTGGTGTACGCCTACGACGGCCTGCGATCCAAGGGCTTGCGGGCCGTCTCACCGTTGGTCGTGCAGATGTTCATGCCTAACGGCCCGGCCGCGGTCGTCGGACTCGACTTGGGCGCCAAAGCCGGTGTGTGCACACCTATTTCGGCATGCGCGTCGGGTTCGGAGGCGATCGCCAACGCATGGCGCAACATCGTCTACGGCGAGGCCGATATCGCGGTGTGCGGTGGCGTCGAGACCAAGATCGAGGCGGTACCGATCGCCGCATTCGCTCAGATGCGGATCGTGCTGTCCAATACCAACGACGACCCGACCGGTGCCTGTCGTCCGTTCGACCGCGACCGCAACGGCTTCGTATTCGGCGAAGGTGCCGCGCTGATGGTCATCGAAACCGAGGAGCATGCCAAGGCTCGCGGCGCCACCATCTTGGCCCGGATCATGGGAGCATCGGTCACCTCAGACGGCCACCACATCGTGGCGCCGGATCCCGATGGCGTACAGGCCGGCCAGGCGATGACCCGGGCAATCCAGCTCGCCGGCCTGCAACCCGGCGACATCGACCACGTCAACGCCCATGCAACTGGCACCAACGTCGGTGATGTCGCCGAGGGCAGGGCGATCAACAACGCGATGGGCAGCCACCGGCCGGCGGTCTACGCGCCCAAGTCGGCGCTGGGCCACTCGGTGGGAGCCGTCGGCGCGGTGGAGTCCATCCTCACTGTGCTCGCACTGCGCGACGGCGTGATCCCGCCGACGCGCAACCTGCGCAACCTCGATCCGGAGATCGACCTGGACGTGGTGGCCGGGGAGCCCCGGCCAGGCGACTACCGGTACGCGATCAACAACTCGTTCGGATTCGGTGGGCATAACGTCGCGATCGCGTTCGGAAAGTACTGAAAAGCGACGAGCGAACGGCACGCCAACCACATCCGACACGCACAAGGAGGTATAGATGACCATCATGGCCCCTGAGGCGGTCGGCGAATCGCTGGACCCGCGCGACCCGTTGCTGCGGCTTCGAAACTTCTTCGACGACGACAGCGTCGAGATGCTCCACGATCGCGACGACTCCGGTGTGCTCGCCGCGGCCGGCACAGTCAACGGCCTGCGGACCATCGCGTTCTGCACCGACGGCACCATCATGGGCGGCGCCATGGGTGTGGAGGGCTGCCGCCACATCGTCAATGCCTATGACACCGCCATCGATGAGCAGAGCCCCATTGTGGGCATCTGGCATTCCGGCGGCGCGCGTCTGGCCGAGGGCGTCAAGGCGTTGCACGCAGTCGGCCTAGTCTTCGAAGCGATGATCCGGGCCTCGGGCTACATCCCGCAGATCTCGATCGTGGTCGGTTTCGCGGCCGGCGGTGCCGCCTATGGACCGGCGCTGACCGACGTCGTCATCATGGCTCCCGAAGGCCGGGTCTTCGTGACCGGACCCGATGTGGTGCGCAGCGTCACCGGCGAGGACGTCGACATGGCCTCACTCGGCGGACCCGACACCCACCACCGCAAGTCCGGCGTGTGCCATATCGTCGCCGACGACGAACTCGACGCCTACGCACGCGGACGTCGTCTGGTCGGATTGTTCTGCCAGCAGGGCATTTTCGACCGCGCCAAGGCCGAAGCCGGCGATGTCGATCTGCACGCCCTGCTGCCGGAGTCTGCCCGCCGCGCCTATGACGTGCATCCCCTAGTGGAAGCGCTGCTGGACTCCGACGAGCCGTTTGAGGAGTTCCAGTCCAAGTGGGCTCCGTCGATGGTGGTCGGCCTCGGTCGGTTGTCCGGCCGCACCGTCGGGGTGCTGGCCAACAATCCGCTGCGCCTGGGCGGGTGCCTGAACTCCGAAAGTGCCGAGAAGGCAGCGCGTTTCGTCCGTCTCTGCGACGCGTTCGGCATACCGCTGGTGGTCATCGTCGACGTGCCGGGGTATCTGCCGGGTGTCGACCAGGAGTGGGGCGGAGTGGTGCGTCGCGGCGCGAAACTGCTGCACGCGTTCGGTGAGGCCTCGGTCCCCCGCGTCACACTGGTGACCCGCAAGATCTACGGCGGTGCCTATATCGCGATGAACTCCCGCTCACTGGGTGCGACGAAGGTCTTCGCCTGGCCGGACGCGGAGGTCGCAGTGATGGGCGCGAAAGCGGCCGTGGGCATCCTGCACAAGCGCAAGCTCGCCGCGGCACCCGATGACGAACGCGAGGCGCTGCACGAGGAGCTGGCCGACGAGCACGAGCGCATCGCCGGAGGCGTGGACGCGGCCATCGAGATCGGGGTGGTCGACGAGAAGATCGACCCCGCCCACACCCGCAGCAAGCTCACCCAGACCCTGGCCGAGGCGCCGGCCCGGCGCGGCCGGCACAAAAACATCCCGCTGTAGGCGGTCTGTCTCACCGTGATGCGGCGACGAACTCGTTAGCCGCGTCCATCGCACGCTCCCGGTCGGCGGCCACGAGGCCGATGCGCGTTCGACGGTCCAGGATGTCGCCGACGTCGAGGGCACCTTCATGGGTGACGGCGAATTCGAACTCCGCCCGGGTCACATCGATACCCTCGGCCACCGGCTCGGCCGGGCGCTCACAACGCGCGGTGGCGATCACATTCCGCGACTCAGCGCCGTAGCGCGCGACCAGTGAACCTGGAAGCTCCCCACTGGTCCGAAGGATGCCGCTATTCCGCTGCGTTGCAACGGGATTAGCGGATGCACCGACCAGGGGAAGGTTGCGCGTCCGGCATGGCCCGGCACTGATCCCGCGAGCCGCGATAGCTCGGTCGAGGACGTCTTCGGCCATATACCGGTATTCGGTCAGCTTGCCGCCAACCACGCTGAACAGTCCCGAATCGGACTCCAGCACCGCGTGATCGCGGGATAAATCGGCGGTACGGTCGCCGTCTGCTCCGGCGATGTCAATCAGTGGCCGTAGGCCGGCGTACATACCCGTGATGTCAGCCAGGGTCAGGGCAGTCTGCAGTGCGGTGTTGACGGTATCGAGCAGGAAGGTGACCTCGCCGGGTGTCGGTTCCGGCACATCGGGGATCGGACCCGGCGACTCCTCGTCGGTCAGGCCCAGATAAATCCGGCCGAGTTGTACCGGCAGCGCGAAGATGAACCGGTTGGTTTCCCCCGGGATCGGAATCGTCAGCGCCGCAGTGGGATTGCCAAAGGTCTCGGCATCGAACACCAGGTGGGTCCCACGGCTGGGCCGCAGCCGAATCGAGGAGTCCACCTCCGCGGCCCAGACTCCCGCGGCATTGATCACCACCCGCGCCGCCAGATTCATCGACTCTCCTGTCAACTCGTCGGTCAGGTGCACCGAGTTCCCGGTGGCCGACGACGCTCCGACGCGGGTAAGAATGCGGGCACCGTGTTGGACTGCGGTCCGCGCCACCGCCACCACAAGCCGGGCGTCGTCGATCAGCTGTCCGTCGTACGCCAGCAGCGCACCGTCGAGCCCGTCGCGGCGCAGCGTCGGGGCCATTGCCATGGCCTGCTGCGCACTGAGCCGACGAGGTCTCGGCAGGATCGACGATCGCGTGCCGGCCAACGCCCGCAACACGTCACCGGCCAGGAATCCGGTTCGCACGAGCACCCGCTGGGACCGGCTCATCGATGGCAGCAGTGGCACCAGTTGCGGCATCGCCTTGACCAGATGCGGCGCATTGACTCCCATCAGGATTCCGCGCTCCAGCGAGCTTCGCCGTGCGATACCGACATTGCCACTGGCCAGGTAGCGCAGACCGCCGTGAGCCAGTTTGGAACTCCACCGGCTGGTCCCGAACGCCAGGTCGTGCTTCTCGACCAATACCACCGACAATCCGCGGCTCGCGGCATCCAACGCGATACCTACACCCGTGATCCCACCTCCGATGACGACGACGTCAACCGTGTCGCCGTCGCCAAGAGCGACCAATTCGGTGGTGCGCCGCGCGGCGCTGAGTGCGGTGTTCACCGGAACATCCCAAAACCGCGAGTAACGCGGCGAACATTGTTGTACGCCTGCCTTTTTCGACGTTTCTCAACATCTACATTACTGATTGGCACCATCTGTAATACTCTAATTCATGGTCGACACAGACGCCGGAAATCACCTACTACCCCCGATGGCCTGGGATGGCTGGGGTGATCCGGGGTTAGCCCGGCCGCTATCAGCCGGCCTCCAAAACCTACTCGAGCAGGCACTCGGTGTGACCGGCACCGGGATCATGGCGCCAGGCATCGACGATGTTCAGTTAACCCCGAGCGCACTGCCCCAAGATCGCGTCGACGGTCTGGCAGCGATCGTCGGCGGCAACTATCTGCGAATCGGAGATCGCGATCGATTACTGCACGCCGGCGGTAAGTCCACCTTGGATCTTCTGAAGCGCAAACAGATTCATCAGGATGCGCCCGACGCAGTGCTGTTCCCCGGCAGCGAAGACGACGTTGCCGCGATTCTTGACTACTGCACGCGGCACGGCATCGCGGTGGTGCCGTTCGGCGGTGGAACCAGTGTGGTCGGCGGGCTGGACCCGATCCGCGACGGGTTCGGCGCCGTGATCACCCTTGATCTGCGCCGCTTCGACGCCCTGCACTGGCTCGACGAGACCTCGAGCGAGGCTGAACTCGGCGCCGGGGTCACCGGACCGGATGCTGAACGTCTGCTGGGCGAACAGGGCTTCTCCCTCGGCCATTTTCCGCAGAGTTTCCGCTTCGCCAGCATCGGCGGTTTCGCCGCCACCCGGTCCTCCGGTCAAGACTCCGCCGGGTACGGCCGATTCAACGACATGGTCCGAGGCATGCGGGTCGTCACGCCGGCGGGCGTGCTGGACATCGGGCGGGCCCCCGCCTCGGCGGCCGGACCGGACCTGCGCGAACTGTTCGCCGGATCCGAGGGCGCGTTCGGCGTCATCACCCGGGTGCGGGTGCGGATTCATCCGGTACCCGAGGCGGTGCGCTACGAGGCGTGGTCGTTGCCGGACTTCACCACCGGCGCCGACGCCCTGCGCGCGGTCATCCAGACCGGTACCGGACCCACCGTGATTCGGCTCTCCGACGAAGTCGAGACGGGTATCAACCTGGCCACCACGTCGAACATCGGTGAGCAGAGCATCACCGGCGGTTGCCTGGCGATCACAGTGTTCGAAGGCACCCCCGCCCATGCGCAGAGTCGTCATGAGGAAACCCGCGCCGTGCTGGCCGCCCACGGTGGCACCTCGCTCGGCGAAGGCCCCGCGAAGGCTTGGGAGCACGGCCGTTTCGACGCCCCGTATCTGCGCGATGCACTGCTGTCGGCGGGTGCACTGTGCGAAACCCTGGAGACCGCAACGTCGTGGTCGAACCTGCCGGTGCTCAAGGCCGCGGTCACCGAGGCCCTGACGACGGCTCTGACCGAAAGTGGCACAGCGGCTTTGGTGATGTGTCACATTTCGCATGTGTATCCCACTGGCGCGTCGTTGTATTTCACCGTGGTCGCGGGGCAGCGCGGCGATGTCGCCGAGCAGTGGCACACCGCCAAGGCTGCCGCGGCGCGCGCCATCGTCGATAACGGCGGCACCATCACCCATCACCACGCAATCGGCACCGATCACCGCCCGTGGATGGCCGACGAGATCGGGGATCTCGGGGTGCGGGTGCTGCGCGCGGTCAAGCAGACCCTCGACCCGGCGGGAATCCTCAACCCGGGCAAGCTCATTCCATGACCGAGATCGGCCGCGTCACGCTGTTGACGAACCCGATGGCCGGTCACGGCAACGCCCCGCATGCGGCCGAACGCGCGGTCGCACGCTTCCAGGAATGCGGCGTCGACGTCACCGAGACCGTCGGCCGTGACCCCAATCACGCGCGCGAATTGGTTGACGGGGCCCTAGCCCACGGCACCGATGCCTTGGTGGTTGCCGGTGGTGACGGCGTGATCTCGCTGGCCCTACAGTCGTTGGCGCACAGCAATATCCCACTGGGAATCATCCCGGCCGGCACCGGTAATGACCATGCCCGCGAGTACGGCATCCCGGTCGGCGACCCGGCGGCGGCGGTTGACGTGATCGTCGCCGGCCACACCGAAACCATCGACCTCGGACACATCCGCGGCGCCGACGGCACCGAAACCTGGTTCGGCACCATCGCGGCAACGGGATTCGATTCCCTGGTCAGCGACCGGGTCAACCGGATGCGCTGGCCGCACGGCCGGATGCGATACAACCTGGCCATCGTGGCCGAACTGTCACAGCTGCATCCGCTGCCATTTCGGTTGGTGCTCGACGGCGAGCGCGAGATCGTCACCGACCTCACCCTGGCTGCGTTCGGCAACACCCGCAGTTACGGCGGCGGAATGCTGATCTGTCCGGGCGCCGATCATGCCGACGGAATGCTGGACATCACGATGGTGAGCAGTGGGTCCCGGCTGAAGCTGGTCCGGCTGTTCCCCACCATCTTCAAAGGCACCCACGTCGAACTCGACGAGGTGACGACCGCGCGGGCCAGGAACATCCGGGTCGAGTGCCCGGGCATCAACGCCTACGCCGATGGCGAATACGCCTGCGCTCTTCCGGTCGAGATATCGGCGGTGCCAGGCGCATTGACGATCCTGCGCCCCGCACCCTAGGAGTCGGCCAGGATTCGGGTGCGCTGCGGGTCGTAGAACGGTGCCATCTGCAGCCGGGCCGGAAGGTCGCCGCTCGGGGTGTGCACCGTGAACGCGTGCTCGCGCAACCAGTCACCGGTTACTCCGGCGTCACAGAACACCTGCGCCAGACCCACCGGGCCACCGAGGGTGTGGCCGTAGGCGGCGGCCCGGACGTACCCGACCCACTTACCGTCGACCAGAACGGGCTCATTTCCGAACAGATCGGCTTCGGCGTCGTCCACGAACAGGCTGACGACACGGTTGCGCGGGGTGCCCTGGGCCTTGAACTCCAGCAGGGCATCACGACCGACGAACCCGCCCGGCTTGTCCCAGGCGACGGTGAACCCGAGTCCGGCCTCGATCGGGTTGTCGGTGTTGTCGATGTCCACGCCGAGATCCCGGTAGCCCTTCTCCAACCGCAGGCTGGACATCGCGGCCAGTCCGACCGGTCGCACACCCAGATCGGCTCCGGCAGAAATCAACTCGTCGTAGACACCGGCCGCGTATTCGGTCGGGATGTGCAACTCCCAACCCAGCTCACCGAGGTAGGTCACCCGGGCCGCCAGCACGGGCGCATAGCCGACATGGATCTGTCTGGCCGTCAGGTACGGGAACGCCTCATTGGACAGGTCGGCGTCGGTGAGTCTCGCCAGCAGGATGCGCGACTTCGGACCCTGAACCGACAGCAGCGTTGTCGCGGAGGTGGTTTCGGTGACGACGACGAATTCGCCGGTTCGGGTTTCGCGACGGATCATGGGTTCGATCCGGCGGTGGATGAGGTCGGACGTGACGACGAGGAACTTCTCCTCACCGACGCGGGTCACTGTCAGGTCGGTGGCGATACCGCCGGCGCTGTTGAGCCATTGCGTGTAAACCAGCCGGCCGATCTCCCGGTCGATCACGCTGACCGAGAGCCGATCGAGCACCTTCGCCGCGTCGGGACCCTGAACGAGGAACTTCGCCATCAGGCTCATATCCAGGACGCCGACATCCTCGCGTACCGCCCGGTGCTCGCGGCC
>JAPLAO010000044.1 GCA_026393245.1 Mycobacterium sp.
CGAGCCCGAGCGCGATCGCGTGCTCGATGACGTCATCGGCTGGATTACGGCGCGACTGTGATGCGGCGCCTGCTGACGGTGGCTTTGACGGTGCCGCTGACTCTCGCGCTGCTGTGCGGATGTTCGCGCGACGGCGGTGGCGGCCGAACGTGGGTCACCGATGAGGTGAGCTTCGATGCCGCCGGCCTCACCGTGCACGGCACCTACCGGCACCGCTCCGGCGACGGCGCCGACCCCGCCGCGCTGCTCATCTCCGAAAGCGGGCAAACCGACCGCAACGGCGATAACAATGTCGCCGGACCGGTGGGAAACATGGCTCAACTCGCGGAGTTTCTGTCCGAGCACGGTGTGGCGTCACTGCGATACGACAAAGTCGGCACCGGAAGCACCGGTCTGGGCCCCTATAAAGACCGGCCCGCCGACGTCGGCAGTGCCATCTACACCGGTGGTGCCACGGCGGCGCTACGGTTCCTGGCCGCCCAACCCGGCACCGATGCGCAACGAATCTCGGTGTACGGGTTGGGCGAGGGCACCATTCACGCGATGACCCTGGCCGACGACACCGCGTTCGGCGCTCCGAAGATCCACTCACTGGGACTGCTGCAGCCGTTGGCGGCGCGCTACCTCGACCTGATCTCGGGCCGGGTCGAGGCCGACGTCGCCGCCGCGGTGCGGTCCGGAAGCAAGACTGCGCAGCAAGCCGAGGCGGTCGTCGGCGCCTGGCGGGCCGCGGTCACTCAGGCCCGGACATCGGGTACCGCGTCGGGCACGCTGCCCGACGGTCTCAGCGCGATTCTCAACCCGTCCAACGTCAAAGCGGTCGTCGAATCCGACGCCATCGACCCCCTGGCACTGGCCGCCGCGATCCCGGCAGGCACGCCGGTTCTGCTCACCTGCTCGGATTCCGACGGCCAGGCCGCCTGCGCGGATATGCCGCCACTCACGGCCGCGCTGACGCAGACCGCACTGCAGTTCGTCCAACTCAGCGGGGTCAACCACGTACTGCGCGACGACCCGACCGACAACGTCGCCAACTATGCCAAGAAGGACCCGTTATCGCCGCAACTCACCGCCGCACTGGAGGTGTTCGTCGGTCAATAACCCACTAGGGTGGCTGACGTGATCGTGGTGGTTGTGGACGAATTGCGGTGTGGGGAAAGCTCACCCGGCGCACGTCCCGGGATCGCCGTGATGTCGTCGTCGTCGCTTAGCGTGGCGCCATGACCGATGACAGGATGCTCTCCCGGATCGCCGCACTGCTGCGCCAGGCCGAAGGCACCGATAATGCCCACGAGGCCGAGGCCTTCATGGCCGCCGCGCAACGCCTGGCGACCATGACGTCGATAGATCTCGCGGTGGCCCGCGCCCATTCGGCTGCCCGCACCGGTGCCCAGATCCCGACCCAGCGGACGATCACCATCGGTGAGCCGGGCAGCCGGGGCTTGCGCACCTACGTTCAACTGTTCGCCGCGATCGCCCTCGCCAACGACGTCCGTTGTGACGTGGCATCCAATTCGACCTACGTCTACGCCTACGGATTCGGTGAGGATATCGACGCCAGCCACGCGCTGTACGCCAGTCTGGTGGTGCAGATGGTGCGTTCCTGTGACGCCTATTTGGCCACCGGTGCGCACCGACCCACGCCGACCATCACCGCCCGGCTGAATTTCCAGCTCGCGTTCGGCATCCGGATAGGCCAGCGCCTCTCCGAGGCCCGCGACGATGCCACGCGGGAGGCTACCCAATCTCGCACCGCGGACCCCGGCACCGCGATTGCGTTGCGCAACAAGGAAGTCGAGCTTCGCGATCACTACCGCACCGAGTCCAAGGCCCGCGGCACCTGGCGGGCCAGCAGCGCCTCGGCGGGGTACTCCTCGGCAGCCCGGCGGGCCGGCGACCGGGCCGGCCGGCAGGCACGGCTGGGATCGAGCCCCGAGTTGCCGGGTGCGCGGACCCGACTGCCCCGGTGAACATCCGGGACAGTCAACGTTCGCGGGTCTATTCAGCCGAGCAATTCGTGCGCACCCTCTTCGATCGCGCCGCTGCGCACAGTTCGCGCGCCATCGACTTCTTCGGTGATCAGATCACCCTGCCGCCGGAAGCACGGTTCGCCTCTTTGGAGTCGGTGGCCCGTTACCTCGGTGAGGTTCTTGCGCTACCGAGCGTGACGGCGCGCTGGCCGAATGCCGGGCCGATCACCGTGCGCCCTCGACGCGCCTCGACGGCCGCCCACTACGAAAACCATGACGGCACAGGCGTTATCGCCGTCCCGGAACGCGGCGCGGCCGGGTGGGCGATGCGTGAACTTGTGGTGCTCCACGAGCTCGCCCACCACCTGGCCGCCGGCACCGGGCCGGCCCACGGACCGGAGTTCGTCGCGACGTTCTGCGAGTTGGCCGCCGCGGTGATGGGCCCGGAGGTCGGTCACGTATTGCGGGTCGTCTACACCAAAGAAGGCGTCCGGTAGCCGGCCGCGTCAGCCCGCGGCGGCAACCTCCACCGGCACCGCGTTGAGCACCGCGTTGCCGGACAACGGATCCAGCAGCGAGTCGTCGAAGAGACTGTTGACGTTGACGCCGGGATTTCGCGCGGCGACCGACATCCGGGTGCCGGGCGCGGTGTGCCCCCAGCCGTGCGGCAGTGACACCACGCCGGGCCGGATGGCGTCGGTGATCTCCACCGGCACCTCGAGTTTGCCGCCCGGGCCGGTCACCACGGCCAGGTCTGTCACACCCAGCCGGGAGGCGTCGTCGGGATGGATCTGCAGGGTGCACTGATTGGAACCGCCGGACAGTGCCGGCAGGTTATGCATCCAACTGTTGTTGGAACGCAACTGCCGGCGTCCGATGAGCAGGAACCCGTCGCCGCTGGTCCCCAGTGACGCGTGCAGTCGGGGGATGTCGGCCAGGATCGGTTCGGGCGCCAATTCGACCATGCCGGAGGGGGTTCGGAGGATTTCCGGAATCTGCTGCGCGACCGGACCAAGGTCGATTCCGTGCGGGTTGTCTTTCAGCCGCTGCAGGGTCAGGCCATCGGGTGTGGCTCCGAAGGCGTCGCCATACGGTCCCAACCGCAGCAGCATGTCGAGCCGGCGCTCATAACCCGGGCCGTCGGGCAGCATCGCGGTCAACTCCTCGACCGTGCGCCCGGCGACCGGGGAGTCCGGGTCGGCGACCTCGCGGCCCAGCTTCGCCTCGATCGCCTGGTTGTCGACCAGTGCGGGGTCGGCGTCGGGTCCCAAGCCTTTGACGATCAACGTCAGCCGGGACAGGATCTCGCACTCATCGGGCCGGCCCTCGGCCAATGGCAGAACGGCCGGGGTGTACCGGGCGTTATTGCGCACCGATGCCGCAGCGAACGCGATATCGAAATGACCGGCGCGCGATGGTGGCGGAGGCGGCAGGATCACGTCGGCATGCCGGGTGGTCTCGTTGAGGTAGGGGTCGACCGACACCATGAAGTCGATCTCGTCGAGGGCATCGGACAGGCGCGGGCCGTCGGGCGCGGACAGCACGGGATTGCCGCCGATGGTGATCACCGCCCGGATCTGACCGTCACCGGGTGTCTCGATCTCCTCGGGCAGCGCCACGGTGGGCAGTTCCGACATCACCTCGGGATAGCCGGAGACCCGGCTGTGCCAGCGGCCCGTGGTGAAACCGCGGCCCGGGCGTGCCGACCGGGGCGCGGAGCTCACCGATGAACTGGCGAACATCACCCCACCGGGCCGGTCGAGGTTGCCGGTCAGGATGTTGACGACGTCCACCAGCCAACTGGTGATGGTTCCGAACTCGACGGTCGAGGTGCCCATTCGGCCGTACACCGCCGCACTGGGCGCCGACGCGATCTCGCGCGCCAGGGTGCGGATCTCATCAGCGCTCACCCCGCAGTGGTCGGCGACGGCCTCGGGCGGAAAGTCCACCGCCGCGGCACGAACCTGCTCCACACCGACGACGTAATCGGTGAGGCGGCCGAGGTCGACCAGATCCTCGTCGAACAGAACGTTGACTACTGCGAACAACAGCGCACCGTCGGTGCCCGGGCGCGGGGCGATATGGCGGTCGGCCATCTCGGCGGTGCGCGTCCGGTTCGGATCCAGCACCACCAGCCGGCCACCGCGCCGACGGATCGCTTTGAGCTTTCCGACGAAATCGGCTGCGGTGGCCAGACTTCCGTTGGAGACCAACGGGTTTCCGCCGATGATGACGAGGTAATCGGTGCGGTCAAGATCGGGAATCGTGAACGGAACCGGCGCGCCGTACAGGTAGCCGCACGCGACGTGTTTGGGCATCTGATCCAGCGTGCTGGCGGAGAAAATGTTCCGGGTTCCCAGGGAACGGATGACGCCGGGCGCGTACAGCCCGCCGGCGATGGTGTGGGCGTTGGGGTTGCCCAGGTAGATCCCCACCGACGCACCGCCGGTCGCGCCGATGACGCGCCCGAGGCCCTCGGCGGCGGCGGCGAACGCCTCGTCCCAACTGGTCTCCACGAGTTCGCCGTCACGGCGCACCAGTGGGCGTTGCAGGCGGTCGGGGTCGTTGTCCAGTTCAGCGAAACTGGCGCCCTTGGGGCAGATGAATCCGTGACTGAACACGTCGTCATGGTCGCCGCGGGCGCCGGTGACGCGACCGTCGTCGATGGTCAGAACCAAGCCGCAGGTGGCCTCGCACAGTGGACAGATGCGCAATGCGGTGCGGGTCATCTGAGTTACTCTGCGGCACCGTCGGCTGGCAGGCAAGAGACTCCCCGATCGCCGGTCGGGAGAAAACAGTTCGCAATCGACGACAAGTTTGCTATGTTGCCTGGGATTGAACCGAAATCTCTAGGGAGGGCTAGGACAATGGGCGCTACTAAAGTTGCTCGCAAGCTGCGGTCGGGCGGTAGGCCAGTCGCGAAATTGGCCGTCATGGGCGTCACTGTCGCAACAGCGGCCGCGGTGGCCGTGGGTTCGGCGCCGCCGGCAAGTGCGGCGGAGCTCAACGTCGATCAGCAGGTTTTGATCGCGGGTCCGCTGCTCAACCTGCTGCCCGCGCTCGGGATCACCTCGGTGGGCCCCATCTCGCTCGGAGCGATTCCGGTCATTGCTCCGGACGGCGCCTTCCTGACGCTGCAACTGGCGCCCATCGGCTACGACACTCAGAACATCTACAACACCGTCAACGCACTGCCCTTCCAGCGCCGCCCTGCTCTCATCGGCAACCGACCCTTCTACGACCGGGTCTACAGCACGACGGGTGCGACCGCCGGCCAGTTTCCGGCGGTGCTGAGTTCGGGTATCGGTACCAAGAACCTCATCGACGCTTACCGGACCCAGATCGCCAGTATCAATGGCAACACTCCGGGTGGATACACGCCGTATCAGCCCGGAACCGTCCAGCTTCCGAATCAGACCAACCAGGAGCTGCTGTATCTACGAAACCCGTTGCGGCCCAACGGTGGTATCGACGCCCGGTTCGCGCCGCTGCTGAACCTGTTCGGCGTCGACACCACGCTTCCCACCGCCGGCGTCAAGAGCAACGACGCCGGAACGATCAAACTCAACACCGGCACGGTGGACCTCACCTGGGCCTACGACACGATCTCGGATTTCCCCGTCACGCTCAACCCGTTCTCGATCGTCAACAGCCTCATCGCGGGGCTGCCGATCAACCTGGCGGGCGGGGTCGCCCTGACTGGGCTGACCGGCCCTGACGGACCGACGACCACCACCCTTCTTGGACTCAATGCGGCCGGCGTGCTGGGCATCCTTAATCGGCTGTCCAGCGGATCGTTAGACGTGACGGACGGCCAGGCTTACTACGGCACCCTGCTGCCCAATGATCTGCCGATCCTGGAGCCACTGCGATTGCCGTCGCGGCTGATCAACGCGATCTTCGGGACCAGTCTGGGTACCCCGTTCGCCGACGCGCTGCAACCGGCGTTCACGATCCTGGTGAATACCGGCTACTCCGACGTCATCACACCAAACAACTTGGACACCTGTGCAGCCAAGTGCGACACCGCCGATGCCCAGACCTACGCGCAATTGGGCTACACCGCCTACGACCGAAGCTTCCTCACCTCGGCCACTCCGGAGCCTTTCCTGTCGGTCAATCCGCTGACCCCCGCGGAGTGGGTGCAGGTTCCCGGCGACGTGGTGCGTGCGCTGTTCACCGGCTTCGGCGACGTGTTCTTCCCGTCGGCGCCGGCGACCCCGCCGGCGTCGGTCATGCCCAGCCTCGCGCCGCCGGTGGCGGCCGCTCGGACCCTGGCCGCCGCCGAGGCGCAACCCGACGTCGTTGCCGACGACGCAGCAGCGACGGATCCGGCACCGCCGGTCTCGGCTCGCAAGGCCCGCGGTGCGGCACTGCGGGCTCCGGCGGCAGTGAATGCCCCGGAGGCTGCGGAGTCGGGTGACGACGCGGTCCGGGCAACGCCGGGTCAGGCCAGGGACGCGAGCACGCCGAAGCGCGCCGCTAGGGCTACAGCCAGGGCGGCCGACTAATCGCAGACCGCGCCCTGGGCGGCTGAGCCCACCAGTTTGCAGTATTTGGCCAGCACGCCTCGGGTGTAGCGGGGCGGTGGCGGGGTGAATCCCGCTCGGCGCGAATCGAATTCGTCCGGTTCGACCAGGATGTCGAGTGTCTGATTCGCCACGTCGAGGCGAATCCGGTCACCGTCGGTGACGAAGGCGATCGGTCCGGCGTCGACGGCCTCCGGGGCGACGTGGCCGACGCACAAGCCGGTGGTGCCGCCGGAGAATCGGCCGTCGGTGAGCAGTAGCACGTCCTTGCCCA
>JAPLAO010000195.1 GCA_026393245.1 Mycobacterium sp.
GATCGGCCTCGTCGCCGGCGAGTGTGCGCCCGAGTAGCACGATGTTGCGGTAGGGCACGGTCACCGATTGGGCGCCCTCGACGGCGACCTGGGGTCCGCCGTCCCAGGTGATGGCGTACCGGCCGGGACCGGAACCCGTTGTGCGGGTGCCGATGTAGGAGATCGCGTTGGTATAGGGGTCGTTGAGTTGAAAGCTGAAGTAGCGGTCTCCCATGTCTGGGACGGACAACACCACCGGCCCGCCACTCAGATCCAGTGTCGCGCGGGAGTAGAGGGTATCGGTGTTAGGGCGCCAGATGGGCACCACGTCCGGTGCCGCGAAACCGGTCTGGGACCGGATGATGTTCAGTCCCGGCGCCTCGGACCTGAATCTCTCGAATTCGAGCAGCGGATACCCGTACGTGAGGGCCTGCACCGCAAGAATGGCGGATCGGATCGGGCCCGGGGCGAAGACCGCGGTGAGACCCGTTGGAATCGAATCGGTTCCAGTCGCAGCCGTTGCGACAGTCATCGACAGCGCGCGCCGCAACGCGGCCGACCGGTGCAGTGCGGCAGGCCCGGCCGATTCTCCGGCCGGCGCCCGGTTGACCCGATTCACCGACGGTGCCGGGCGCGCCGGTGTGGCCCTGGCACCGTGGGCCGCGGGGGATACCGAAGTTCCGGCAGCTTCAGTCGCGGCGGATACATCGGATCCATCAGGTCGGGGGGCAGCCGCGGCATGGCCGGCGCCGCCAATCAACGCAGTCCCGCCGAGTGCGGCGGTGAGGACGCCGACCCACAGCCACCGCGCCCCCGGCGCGGCGCGTGGCTGTCGCTTCATCGCAATCTCCGTGAGAGACACCCTGTGAACACTAATCCGGCCCACTGGCGCGGGGAGCGAAAGACAGTGGATCTGATCCGGTCAGACCATCGCACGACGGCCGGCGAGCGCACGGCCCAATGTCAATTCGTCGGCGAATTCAAGGTCGCCGCCCATCGGCAACCCCGATGCAATGCGGCTGACGGTCAGGCCCGGGATATCGCGCAGGATGCGCAGAAGATAGGTGGCTGTGGCCTCGCCTTCGGTGTTGGGGTCGGTCGCGATGATCACCTCGGTGATGTCGACTCCGTCGACCCGTTCGCCAATCCGGTTGAGCAACTGGCGGATTCGCAATTGGTCCGGGCCGATTCCGGACAGCGGGTCCAGTGCTCCACCGAGGACGTGGTAGCGGCCACGGAACTCCCGGGTGCGCTCGACGGCCTGCACATCCTTGGGTTCCTCGACGACACACACCTGGGTACCGTCGCGGCGCGAGTCGGCGCAGATCCGGCACCGCTCGGCTTCCGAGACGTTGCCGCACACCTCACAGAACTGCACACCATCGCGTACCCGTGACAACACCGCGGTGAGCCGGTCGATATCCGGCGGTTCGACCGACAGCAGGTGGAAGGCGATCCGCTGCGCGCTCTTCGGCCCGATGCCCGGCAGCTTGCCGAACTCGTCGATGAGATCCTGGACGGGACCCTCAAACATGACGCAACAAGTCAGGACCCCGGCAGCTGTTGCCCGGTGGCTGCCGCCAGCGGTCCGAGGATCGTCTTCACCGTGTCACGCATATTCTCTGCGGCGTCATCGAGTGCTCCGATGACCAAGTCCTGCAGCGTCTCCACGTCATTGGGATCGACGACGCTCGGGTCGATGCGCACCGCGACCACCTTGCCCTGGCCGTTGAGCGTGACCTCGACTAACCCACCGCCGGCCTGGCCCTGCACCTCGGTTTCGGCGATCTGCTGCTGGGCCACGAGCAGGTGCTGCTGCATGTGCTGTGCCTGGGCCAGCGCCGCCTGAAGATTGCCCAGAGCCTGCTGTGCCTGCTGTGCCTGCTGCGCCTGCTGCGCCTGACTGCCGAAAGCCCCCAAATCACCGGGGTCGCCGGGGTTTATGCCGGGTTGCATGACGGTCTCCTTGCATCTCGGTCTCGACTACGTTGCAGCCTGGCATTCAGGCCGCCGCTGACTTTCCAGCCTAGACGCCGGGGGATTACCGTGACGCCCGTGCTGAAGTTCGTCCCTATGCGTGTCGTGGCCGCAACATCCACCGCGCTACTACTAGCCGCGTCCTCGCTGGCGGCACCCGCTAGCCACGCCGCGCCGGGCAGCGTCGCAGGCATGATCGTGTTCCTGGATCCGGGCCACAACGGTGCCAATGACGCCTCCATGACCCACCAGGTACCCACCGGCCGCGGTGGCACCAAGGACTGCCAGGCCAGCGGCACCAACACCGAGAGCGGCTACGCCGAGCACACCTTCACCTGGGACACCACGCTGCGGATCCGGGCCGCCCTGACCGCGATGGGCGTGCGCACCGCGATGTCGCGGGGCAACGACGACGCTGTGGGTCCCTGTGTAGACGAACGTGCCGCGATGGCCAATGCGCTGGCGCCCAATGCGGTGGTGTCGATCCACGGTGACGGCGGCCCCGCTACCGGACGCGGGTTCCACATTCTCTACTCCAGCCCGCCGCTGAATGCCGCCCAAGCCGGCCCGTCGATTCAATTCGCCCGGATGATGCGTGATCAGCTGTCCAGCTCGGGCATCCCGCCGTCGACCTACATCGGCACCGACGGCCTCAATCCCCGCGCCGATATCGCCGGGCTCAACCTGGCGCAGTACCCGTCGATCCTGGTTGAGCTCGGCAATATGAAGAACCCGCTGGACTCAAACTTGATGGAAAGCGAGGAGGGCCGCCAGAAGTACGCGAACGCCGTCGCGCAGGGTGTGGTCGCGTTCCTGGCGACCCAACCGCCCCGCACTACCTAGGCCCTAACCGCTCTTACTCTCAACCGCTCTTTTGAGGTTGGCGAGCACCTCGGCCTGGATCTTGCGCAGGCCAACCGGTGCGAAGCTGCGCTCAAAGAAACCGCCGATACCGGAGGCGCCCGTCCAGGTGCTCTTCACGGTCACGCTGGACCCCGCGGCCCCGGCCGGAGCCACCGTCCAGTTGGTGACCAATGTCGAGTTGGCGTCCTTCTCGATGACGGTGCGCCCCGCGACATCAACGGTGGCGCGAATCTCGCGCGACCGCGACTTCGTCGCCTGCAGTGTCCAACTCGCGACGGTGCCACGGTGCGCCCCGCGACATCAACGGTGGCGCGAATCTCGCGCGACCGCGACTTCGTCGCCTGCAGTGTCCAACTCGCGACGGTGCCGCGGCCCTGGCCGCCCTCCAACACCCGGTACCGACTGTAGTGCGGGGACAGGATCTTCGGGCGCATAGCCTGGTAGTCAGCGACGGCGTCGAGCACGGCGGTGGGCTCGGCGCCGATCAGGATGCTGCTCGATGCGCTGACCTGTGCCATCAATCTCCTCGGTAGTCGCGACTTGTCCATCCGGGCTGTGCTGCGGCGCGGCCAAGCGTACGTGCCGAAAGTTAGCCGTCGATGCGTCGAGCGCCCAGTTCGGTTTGCAACAGTTCCAGCGCAGCTTCTTCGGGATCGCGCCGCGGCGCGGCATCATCGCGACCCACTTCTGCGATCATGCCGTCCTCTTCGGCTCGTCGTGCGTCGACGGGGTCCGACTCGGGTTCCGGCGCGACCGCGTCCGGCTCCGCCGCCGGCACGCCCACACCGAGTTCACACCGCACCCGCCAATCCACCCCGAACAAGTCTTTGAGGGCATCGCGGATGACATCGGCATTGCGCTGCTCGGACAGCCGCTTGGCCAGCGGGGCCGACTCGTGGGCCAGGATCAGCGTGCCGTCCTGCACCACCCGAACGATGGCGCCGGACAGCATCACCTCCGTCGTGCGGCTCCGCTCGCGGACCTTGTCACGCACTGTTGACCACACTTTGCGAACGTCCGCCGCGCTCGGCTCAGTCGGAACGCCGGCCGACGTTCCCGGCGCGGCGGCGGGTGCGGTGGCAGGTTCGGGCTCGGGTTCGGGCTGCGACGGTTCGGACGGCGGTTCGGGTGGCTGCGGCGGTTCGGACGGCGGCGGGGGCAGCGGTTCGGATGGCGATCCTGATTCGGACTCAGGTTCGATCTGCGGTTCGGGTTCAGGTTCGGGTTCAGGTTCGGGGGGCGGTGGCGGTGCGGAAAGCGGTCTGGCTTGCGGCGCATCCGGTGTGGCCGCCTGCGGCATCGGAGTCTGTGTCTTACGGGTGTAGTGCTTGTCGGAAGGCGTTGCGGCCGCACTGACAGCGGCCTCGCCGGCCGGAATCGAGATATCCAACCGGGTCTCGATGCGCTCGACACGTTGCAGCAGGGCTGCCTCGGTATCGCTGGCCGACGGCATCAGCAGCCGTGCGCAAACCACCTCCAGCAGTAACCGGGGGGCCGTCGCGCCGCGCATTTCTCCCAACCCGGCGTGCACCACCTCGGCGTAGCGAGCCAGGGTGGCAGGGCCAACGCGGACCATCTGCTCGCGCATCCGGTCCAACACGTCACCGGGGCCGTACACCACGCCGCGGTCGACCGCATCCGGAACAGCTTGCAGCACAATGAGATCGCGAAAGCGCTCCAACAGATCGGTGGCGAACCGGCGCGGGTCATGCCCGGCGTCCATCATCGCTTCGACCGCGCCGAACAAGGCCGCGGCATCCCCGGCGGACAGTGCATCCACGGCGTCGTCGATCAGGGCGGCGTCGGTGACTCCCAGCATTTCCAGCGCACGCTGATAGGGCACCCGGTTACCGTCGGCGCCGGCCAGCAGTTGGTCGAGCACGCTGAGGGTGTCCCGAGGTGAGCCGCCGCCGGCCCGAATGACCAACGGGAACACCGCGTCGTCAATCTCGACATTCTCGGAGTTCAGGATGCCCTCGATGAGCCCGCGCATGGTTCGGGGTGCGAGCAACCGGAAGGGATAGTGATGCGTGCGCGAGCGGATGGTGGCCAGCACCTTGTCCGGCTCGGTGGTGGCGAACACGAAGATGAGATGCTCGGGCGGCTCCTCGACGATCTTCAGCAGCGCGTTGAATCCCTCCTTACTCACCATGTGCGCTTCGTCGATGATGAAGATGCGGTAGCGCGATTGGGCCGGGGTGTAGAACGCATGCTCGCGTAGTTCGCGGGTGTCGTTGACGCCGCCGTGGCTGGCGGCGTCGAGTTCGACGACGTCGACTGAGCCGGGGCCATTAGGTGCCAGGGCGACACAGGAGTCGCACACCCCGCACGGCGTCGGAGTCGGACCCTGCTCGCAGTTCAGTGACCGGGCCAGAATGCGGGCCGACGATGTCTTGCCGCACCCCCGCGGCCCGGAGAACAGGTAGGCGTGGTTGATCCGGTGAGCCGCCAAGGCCGTCGACAGCGGTTTGGTGACGTGCTCCTGGCCGACCACCTCGGCAAAGGTCGCCGGTCGGTATTTCCGGTAGAGCGCCACCTCAGCAGGCTACCGACAACATCAGACGGCTTGCGGGCGCAGCAGCGATTCGGTTGCCGCCAGCAGGGCACAGGTAGCCAGGCCGTCGATTGCCGCGGTCAGTTCGGCGATGGTCGGGAAACTTGGCGCGATCCGAATGTTCTTGTCCTCCGGGTCTTTCCGATACGGGAACGCCGCTCCGGCCTCCGTCACGGCGATGCCGGCGTCCTTGGCCAGCGCGATAGTCCGCTTGGCCGTGCCCGGCAGCACGTCAAGGCTGATGAAGTAGCCGCCCGTGGGTTCGGTCCAGGAGGCGATCTTGGAGTCCGACAGCCGCCGGTTGAGGATGTCGAGGACCAAAGCGAACTTGGGCGCCAGCACCTCCTGATGGCGCAGCATGAGCGAGCGCACCCCGTCGGCGTCGCCGAAGTACCGCAGATGCCGCAGTTGGTTCACCTTGTCGGGACCGATCGTCTTCTTCGCGACATGCTTCAGATACCAGGCGATGTTGTCCTGTGACCCACCGAGGAAGCTGACCCCTGCTCCGGCAAAGGTGATCTTGGACGTCGAGGCGAACACATACGGGCGGTTCGGGTGTCCTGCCGTCGCGGCCAACTCCAACACATCAATCTGCCGGGGAAAATCAGGCGTGAGGGTGTGCACCGCATAAGCGTTGTCCCAGAAAATCCGAAAATCGGTTGCGGCGGTGCGCATCTCGACCAGTCGGCGCACCACCTCCGATGAGAAGACGGTGCCGGTGGGGTTGGAGTACAGCGGCACGCACCACATTCCCTTGATCGCGGAGTCGGCGGCGACGAGTTCTTCGATCATGTCAACGTCGGGGCCGTCCTCTCGCATCGGGACGGCGATCATCTCGATGCCCAGGCTTTCGGTGATCGCGAAGTGGCGGTCGTAGCCCGGCGAGGGACATAGGAACTTCAGTATCGGTTCCCGAATCCACGGTCTCGGCGAATCGACACCGCCGTGCAGCATCGAGAACACCGCGATGTCGTGCATCAGTTCCAGGCTGGAGTTGTTCGCGGCGACCAGGTTGGGCACACCGATGCCGAGCAGTTCACCGAAAATGGCGCGCAGGCCCGGCAGACCCTGCAGGCCGCCGTAGTTGCGGGTGTCGGTGCCCGCATCGTCGCGGTAGTCACCGCTGCCAGGTAAAGCCAGCAGTGCATTGGACAGGTCGAGTTGTTCACCGGAGGGCTTGCCGCGGGTGAGGTCCAGGGACAACGTCTTAGCCTGAAGGCCGGCGTAGTTGAGCAGTTGGAGTTCATGCTGCGCCTGGAGTTCGTCACGGGCTAGGGACTGAAACGACACCATGCGCCTTTCATCAACGCCGTGAATTCGCCGGGCCCGGCGAGAAGGGGACCCCGCGCACCCGCCAGAGCCCGTTGACCCTTGCTGCCTTCCAGCCCTGGGGGAGTTCACAGGTTGGACGCCGCGCGGGGTCCACCGCGAGTCTAATACCCGCCATCCCGGCCAAGACAGCCAGCCGAAACAGCAGGCCGGTCCGGTCGGCTACGATTGCCGACGGAGGATTCGCCTAGTGGCCTATGGCGCTCGCCTGGAACGCGGGTTGGGTTAATAGCCCTCAGGGGTTCAAATCCCCTATCCTCCGCCACCTGTTCGAGGTGTGAACACGACTGGAGTCTGTTCGCACCTCGGAGCGCATCTATCGCGAGGAGAGGTATGCAGCGCCGCGCCGCGACGACACTGCACCTCGCCCTGTCAGTGCTCGGCGCCGTCCTGTATGTGCTGTTCGTCCTGCCCCGCTGGTGGGTCCTGACGGGCGATTTCCCCGACACACTGGCGATCGTCGGTCGAGTCGCCGCGGGCGTGCCGATCGCATTGGCTGCCGTGCCTGTGATGCTCAACCTGCGGCAGTCGATCAAGCCGGAGTCGGACACTCCAGAGCTGGCACTGCGACTACGTGCGTGGTCGGCGGTCCTACATATGGTGGCCGGCGTCTTGATCATCCTGACGGCCATCGCGGAGATCTGGATCAGCATCGACGCCGCCGGTCCGTGGCTATTCGCTGTCTACGGGGCGGCCGCGGCAATCGCTGTGCTGGGGATTGCGGCCTACTACTTGTCGGCCGTGGCCGAAAAGCCCCCCGCTGCAGAGAAACCCGCGAAGCCTCTGAAGGAGAAGGCTGTCAAAGAGCGGACGTGGAAGCGCGGCAGAAAGACCGGCGCTGAGGTCACTGCGGCGGAGCCGACGACGGTGCCCGATGAGAACGCCGACGAAAATATCGACGACACCATCGACACGACTGTCGACACGGCTGTCGACGCATCATCCGAGGACGACGTAACAACGGCTGACAGCGCGGCAGCGCTCAGCGATGCCGCACCCGAAGTCGTCGAGACCGAAGTCGTCGAGACCGAAGTCGTCGAGACCGAAGTCACTGAGATCGACGCCGTCCGACTCGAGGACGAAACCACCACTGCTACTGACACGTCGGAGACTGATGGCGGCGCTCTTCGTAACAAGCGGCCCACCGGCAAGAGCCGTCACCGACTGCCTCGCTGATCCAGCCTCGCCAGTTGTTCCCGCGGGGCTGCGATCGGTCCCCGACTAGACCGCCGTACGGTTCGGCATC
>JAPLAO010000033.1 GCA_026393245.1 Mycobacterium sp.
TGTGCGATCACCACTCGACTCGTGGTGCCGCGTGCCCGCTACGACGATGCGGTCGCTGCGGCTGCTGCCACCATGTCGGGTATGAAGCCGGGCGATCCGAATGATCCCGGAACCATCTGCGGCCCAGTGATTTCGGCGCGCCAGCGTGATCGCATCCAGGCCTACCTGGACCTGGCGATCGCTGAAGGTGGAACGTTCGCCTGCGGCGGCGGCCGGCCCGCCGATCGCGACCGCGGATTCTTCATCGAACCCACGGTGGTGGCCGGACTGACCAACGATGCGCGGGTGGCCCGTGAGGAGATCTTCGGCCCGGTGCTGACGGTGATCGCCCACGATGGCGACGATGACGCGATCCGGATTGCCAACGACTCGCCCTACGGACTGTCCGCCTCGGTGTTCAGCGCCGATCCCGAGCGTGCCCAGTCGGTCGCCAATCGGGTGCGGGTCGGCACCGTCAATGTCAATGGCGGGGTCTGGTACTCCGCGGACGTGCCCTTCGGCGGTTACAAGCAGTCCGGTAGCGGCCGGGAAATGGGCGTGGCCGGTTTCGAGGAATACCTGGAGCTGAAAGTCATTGCCACAGCGGTCTAATCAGGCCGTTCTAATCAGGGCATGCGAGGAGGAACGATGGGACAGTTCGACGAGAAGGTCGGCATCATCACCGGCGCCGGTGGTGGCATCGGCCAGGCCTACGCAGAAGCACTGGCCCGCGAGGGTGCGGCGGTGGTGGTCGCCGATATCAACGCCGAGGGCGCCCAACGGGTTGCCGCCGGGATCCGGGCCGAAGGGGGTACCGCACTGGCCGTACCGGTAGACGTCTCGGATGTCGAGTCGACCAAGGCGATGGCCGATCGCACTTTGGCAGAGTTTGGCGGTATCGACTACCTGGTCAACAACGCCGCGATCTTCGGTGGCATGAAACTGGACTTCCTGGTCACCGTGGACTGGGATTACTACAAGAAGTTCATGAGCGTCAATATGGACGGAGCGCTGCTGTGCACCCGGGCGGTCTACCGCAAGATGGCCAAACGAGGTGGCGGCGCTCCTCCACCGCGGCATGGCTTTACGCCAACTACTACGGCCTGGCAAAGGTCGGTATCAATGGACTGACCCAACAACTCTCACGTGAGTTGGGTGGGCAGAACATCCGCATCAACGCGATCGCGCCGGGCCCGATCGACACCGAGGCCAACCGCACCACCACCCCGCAGGAGATGGTGGCCGATATCGTCAAGGCCATCCCGCTGAGCCGGATGGGTCAGCCCGAGGATCTCGTCGGTATGTGCCTGTTCCTGCTCTCCGATCAGGCCAGGTGGATCACCGGGCAGATCTTCAACGTCGACGGCGGCCAGATCATCCGGTCATAGAAGGAGTTCGGCAGTGACTGATTCGGGGACTGAGCCAAGACTCGGCTATATCGGCCTCGGCAATATGGGTGCGCCGATGGCCATGCGACTGGCCGGCTGGCCGGGCGGCCTCGTGGTGTTCGACATCCGCGACGACGTGATGATGCCGTTCGCCGAGGCTGGGGCGAGTGTGGCCGGAAGTATCGCCGACGTCGCTGCAGCCGACATCATCAGCGTCACCGTGCTCAATGACGCCCAGGTGCGCGAGGTGGTCTCTGAGCTTGCCCGCCACGCCGCAGCGGGCACGGTGATCGCCATCCACTCGACGATCAGCGACATCACCGCCGCCGAACTCGCAGCCGAACTCGCGGGCGAGGGAATTCACGTCATCGACGCTCCGGTCAGCGGAGGTGCCGGTGCGGCTCAGAAGGGCGAGTTGGCGACGATGGTCGGCGCGCCGCGTGAGGTCTACGAGCGCATCAAACCGGTCTTCAAACAGTGGGCGTCGCTGGTGATCCACGCCGGTGAACCGGGCGCCGGAACGCGGATGAAACTGGCGCGCAACA
>JAPLAO010000295.1 GCA_026393245.1 Mycobacterium sp.
ACGGCCCGGCCTTGCTCGCGTCCTCGATGTCACCACCAACCGCGACGGCAGCGGACTGGTGGTGGCGGAGTGGATCAGGGGCGGGTCGCTGAAAGAGGTGGCGGCCTCCTCCCCATCGCCGATCGGAGGCGCACGGGCCATCCAGTCGTTGGCCGCCGCGGCCGATGACGCACACCGCGCCGGCGTCGCCCTGGGCGTCGATCATCCCGGGCGGGTGCGGGTGAGCATCGACGGCGACGTCACGCTGGCCTTCCCGGCGACACTCGAGGACGCCACCCCCGCCGGCGATGTCCGCGGCATCGGCGCCGCGTTGTACGCGCTGCTCGTAGACCGGTGGCCGCTTCCGGAAAGTGGCACGCCCAGTGGGCTGCGCCCCGCCGACACTGATCCGACCGGGGAACCGGTGGAACCGAGGGTCACCAATCCCGCCATCCCGTTCCAGATTTCGGCGGCAGCGATCCGGGCGGTTCAACCCGGCGGTGGGATCAGCACAGCGCCGACGCTCCTGCATCTGTTGCAGCAGGCGACCGCCGCTGCCGATCGAACCGACCTGATGGAGCCGGTCGCGGAAGCTCCGGCGCGGGCCGCCGGCACCCGGCCGGTCAACGATGACACCGCCGCCAGGGCGCGGCGGCGCCGCAACCTGTTGTTCGGGATAGGCGCCGGAGCCACGGTCTTGATCGTCGCACTTGTCGCACTCGCCTCCGTGCTGGGCCGGATTGTCGGCGGTGACTCGGGCGGCGGTCTCAAGGGTGATCAGCTGGGCCTGAACACGCCCACCTCCACAGCGGCCGCTGCCGCCGGTCCGATCGTGAAACCCGTTGCAGCGACGGTCTTTTCCCCCGATGGCGGCGCGGATGCACCAGAGTTGGCCGGCCTGGCGATCGACGGCGACCCCGCGACGGCCTGGCCGACGGATACCTACACTGACACCGTGCCGTTCCCCAACTTCAAAAACGGGGTGGGCCTGATGCTGCAGTTACCTGAGGACACCGAGGTGGGAAGTGTCACGGTCGCGGTGTCCAGCACCGGCACCCAGGTCCAGATCCGCAGTGCCGAGGGAGCAAGCCCCGCTCGTCTGGAGGACACCACACTGCTGGCCGGGCCCACGGCGCTGAAGTCCGGCACCAACACCATCTCGGTGCCCAGCGCAGCGCCCACCTCGCATCTGCTGGTGTGGATCTCGACGATGGGCCAGACCGCCGGCCAGAGCCGCGTCGACATCTCCGAGATCACCGTCAACGCCGCGGGCTGACGCTACACAGGGGTGAAGTGCCGGACCTGGCCGGTCTGGATACTGTCCGGCCGTGCCCAGCTTCTCCGCCGATCGTCGCAGCGATGCCGACCTACTCTGCGCCCATGTCGCCGGTGACAGGCGCGCATTCGAGGAACTCTTTCACCGCCACCGCGTCCAGCTGTACCGGCTGGCGCGCCGACGCAGCCACACCGCCGAAGACGCCGACGATGCCCTGCAGGAAGCCATGCTGTCAGCCCATCGTGGCGCCGGCGCATTTCGGCACGACGCTGCGGTGGGGAGCTGGTTGCACCGCATCGTTGTCAATGCCTGCCGAGATCGAATGCGCCGCAATGGTTTTGCTGCCGCCGGGCTCACTGATGACTGCTTTCCCATAGCGGATAGAACCGCCAATATCGAGACGGCGATCGTCGTCCGGCAAGCACTGATGCGGCTATCGCCGGAACAGCGCGCCGCGGTTGTCGCCGTCGATATGCAGGACTACTCGGTGGCTGACACCGCGAGACTGCTCGGCGTCGCCGAGGGCACGGTCAAGAGTCGTTGTTCCCGGGCCAGGGCGCGACTCGCGGTGCTGTTGAGCAATCCACCCACGGCGGCGGGCAGCTGAGCCGCACACTGATCGGGTGCAGTCACCCCAGCCAGCGCATACGGTGACCGGCCAGCAGCGGTCCCGGCCCGCCCATGCCGCGCGCGACGCCGGCCCGGCTAGCCGGGTCCTGGTCGTCGTTATCGGTGCCACAGTGCTGGCCGCCGTCGGAATCGGCGCAGCCGCGCTGCTGACGGACGACAGACCCGCCGGGAGCACCCCCGGCAGTGCCCGACTCATCACCGTCACACCGTCGTTCCCATCTCACGACAAGCGCCCTTAGTTCGCCGTCGGGAACACCTCCGCCTACCCTGGTGTTGGGTCCAGGGGGACCGAATCCGCACGTAGGCTGAAAGGCAGCAATGACCGCCAGCACCACCCTGCACGACGTCATCGTCATCGGATCCGGCCCGGCCGGCTACACCGCCGCCATCTACACCGCGCGTGCGTTACTGAGCCCCCTGGTGTTCGAAGGCACCTCGTTCGGCGGCGCGCTGATGACCACCACCGAGGTGGAGAACTACCCCGGTTTCCGCACCGGCATCACCGGCCCGGAACTCATGGACGAGATGCGCGAACAGGCCCTGCGATTCGGGGCGGACCTGCAGATGGAGGACGTGGAGTCGGTATCGCTGGACGGGCCGGTCAAGGAAGTGGTGACCGCCGGCGGCGAGACGCACCGCGCCCGTGCCGTGATCTTGGCCATGGGGGCCGCGCCCCGCTACCTCGGAATCCCGGGAGAG
>JAPLAO010000307.1 GCA_026393245.1 Mycobacterium sp.
CCTCGACGACCCGGCAGAACCGCGTCCCGGTGGGGGGTGGCTCCTCGGGCAACAAGTTCACGCCGCCGCACACCACCTCCAAGGGGTCATGACCAACACATGAGTAGCGAAGCATTGTGGGCACTGGGCCGGGGCAACGGAATCGTCGCGCTGGCGTTCATGACGTTGTCGGTCGTGCTGGGTATCGGCGTGCGGTCGGGCCGCCCACTTTTCACATTGCCACGATTCGGCGTCGCCGATGTGCACCGCTTCGTCGGCCTCGCCGCAACCTTGCTCGTGGCATTGCATATGGGCCTGCTGTTCCTGGATCCCTACGCGAAGCTGAGGCTCATCGACTTCGTCGTACCCTTCCTCGGCGAATACCGGCCGCTGTGGCAGGGCCTGGGCACGGTGGCCTTCGACGTGCTCATCGTGGTGATCATCAGCAGCCTGCTGCGTAGACGACTCGGGCTGAGAATCTTTCGCGTCGTGCACTGGACCACCTATCTCCTGTGGCCGATCGCGATGGCGCACGCACTTGGCAACGGAACCGACGCCGGCCGCACCTGGTTCGTGGGATTCGCCGGCGTGTGCGCGCTCATGGTGGCTGGCACCCTGGTGTGGCGGCTGCGCGCCAACTTCACCGAATACGTCGACGTTGGGGTGTAGCGCACCATGACACAGCAGAACCCGCCGGAACCACCGACAATGCCGCGACTGTTCGCCGCTGCAGGACCGACCCTGGCTGAACATCACGCCCGTTTCGGCGAATTACCCTCTGTGGGAGCGGATTTGATCCCAATGATCACCGACGCCAGCCTGTCCGGACGTGGCGGGGCCGGCTTTCCCAGTGGACGCAAGATGGCCTCGGTCACCGGACCCAAGCCGGTGGTGGTCGGCAACGGCTCCGAAGGCGAACCCCTGAGCCAAAAAGATGCGCAACTGCTCACACGCGCGCCACACCTGGTGCTCGACGGACTCGATGCTGCCGCGGCAGCAGTCGGAGCCGACAGGGTTTATCTGTACGTGCATGCCGAAGCTACGCCGATGGTGGCGCGCGCACTCGACGAGCGGCGCGCGGCCGGTCTGGATCCGAATCGGGTGACCGTGGTCGAGGCACCAGACCGGTTCGTCGCCGGCGAGGAGTCCGCCGCCATCAGGCGCATTGAGGGCGGACCGGCACTGCCGAGAGACCGCACTGTGCTGGCCACGAAATCGGGCGTGCGGGGACGGCCCACCTTGGTCAACAACGTGGAGACACTGGCCCACATGGCACTGATCGCACGATTCGGATCCGAGTGGTTTCGTGGCGTGGGTGACGAGAGCGATCCGGGCACGATGCTCGTCACCTACTCCGGCGCACTGCGCAAACACGGAGTCGTCGAAGTGCCCACCGGGACTGCTCTCACCGATCTGATCGAACATGCCGGTGGTACTGACCCCGGCACCGTGAGCGCGGTGCTGATCGGCGGATATCACGGAAGTTGGCTTCCAGCAGGCGCATTCGCGGGCCTGCGACTGTCGCGGTCGGGTCTGAAGTCAGTGGAGGCAACCCCGGGAGCGGGAATCGTCCACGCGCTGGGAGTCTCCGAGTGCGGGCTTGCCCACACCGCCGAGATTGCCGGATATCTGGCAGAGCAGAGCGCCCGCCAATGCGGGCCGTGCCTCAACGGACTGCCGCGAATCGCCGAATTGCTTCGCGACCTCGCTCATGGCCGGGCGACCGATTCGCTCGTGAAGGAGATCCGCCGCGTGACAACCATGGTCGACGGGCGCGGTGCCTGTCGACACCCGGACGGGACAGTGCGCATGATCCGCAGCGCTCTACAAACCTTCGCGGCCGAGATCGAACTACACCAACGACGACGCTGCGTCGCTGCGGAAGCCATCGCGTCGAACCGGTAGCAAACCCGGTGCGCTATACAGGGACGGTGACTTCACTCGACGGGCTCGACCTCGGCGCACTGGACCGCCACCTGCATTCCGTCGGGATCCCGCGCTCCGGAGATCTGCAGGCCGAACTCATTGCCGGCGGGCGATCCAATCTGACGTTCATGGTCCACGACGACGCGTCGAAGTGGGTGCTGCGCCGTCCACCCCTGCATGGTCTGACACCCTCGGCACACGACATGGCCCGCGAATACCGGGTGGTCGCCGCACTGGCTGGCACCGGCGTTCCGGTGGCGCACGCCGTCACCGTGAGCGAGGACGATTCCGTGCTCGGCGCGCCGTTCGGGATGGTGGCCTTTGTGCCCGGCCGAGTGGCGCGTAGCCGAGCCGAACTGGAGGCATTGGGTGGCCCGGCGGCGATCACCGGATGCGTCGACAACCTGATCCGGGTGCTGGCCGATCTGCACGCGATCGACCCGGACACGGTCGGACTCGGCGACTTCGGGAAACCCGTCGGCTATCTGGACCGCCAGGTCCGACGATGGGGTGCGCAGTGGCAGTACGTCCGGCTGCCGGATGACCCGCGGGATGGCGACGTCGAACGCCTGCATGAGCGGTTGACGCGGTCCGTACCGCCGCAGGGCCGAACGTCGATCGTGCACGGCGACTATCGGATTGACAACACGATCCTCGACGCC
>JAPLAO010000068.1 GCA_026393245.1 Mycobacterium sp.
GGCGCGGTACTCCGCCGTGCAACTGGCCGCGCCGGTGGAGTGGACCCGTAGTAACCGGCACAACGGAATCAGGCACCTGCACGTCGAACTCAGCTGAGGGCTGAGCGCGCCTGAGTCACCCGGGCCACGCCTGCCGAACGCAACTCCAGTGCCGCCAGGCCACGCACCGCGGCCGGCTCCTCGCGCCGCCAGACACCCACCGGGTCGCCGTCGACCTCGGTCAGTTTTCGCAGCGGTCGGTTGGCCAGCGCACGCAGGGCCAGTAGTTGCTCCCCGGCCGGTGTCTGGGCCAATGCGATCACCGTCCACTTCCGCCGGAAGAACTGGATGCGCAGGAATAGCCACGGCATCGCTACCGCCAAGATGGGCGGTGCGGCCACCGCGATCGCCAGCAGCACCGCCAGCCAGGTCGCGGTGGTGTTGAGGTTCTGTCCAGCGCCGGCGAGGTCGAGGGCAGCCTCACTGGCCGCGCGCAGTGGCGTGGACACCGTGTCGCCCACCAGTGGGATCCGGTTGGCGCTGTCCCCGGCGGAGTTGAGGTTGTCAGCGATCCCGGTGGCGCCGTCTCGCACCTGGGTACCGACGCCGGCGATCGTCGCCACCGCATGATGCACGCCGAGGCCGACGAATACCCACAGGGAGATCCACAGGCCGACCAGCAGGTCGCTGACCACCTGGGCGGTCAGCCGGCCGGGTGTGGTGGCGTAGGGAAGGAAGCGCGATTTCATGGATTGATCCCAGCACAGTTCGGCGGTCACCGGCCGATAGGCTGACCCGGTGCGTCCCGCCCTGACCGATTACCCTCACCTGGCCAGCGGCAAGGTCCGTGAGCTTTACCGTGTCGACGACGAGCACATGCTGTTCGTGGCCTCCGACCGGATCTCGGCGTTCGACCACATCCTCACCACCCCGGTGCCGGACAAGGGCCGCATTCTGACCGCGATGAGCGTGTTCTTCTTCGGTCTCATCTCCGATGCGGGAGGCGCGCCCAATCATCTCGCCGGGCTGCCCGACGATCCCCGCATCCCGGCCGACGTGCTCGGCCGCGCACTGGTGGTTCGCCGGCTCGACATGGTGCCGGCTGAGTGCGTCGCCCGCGGTTACCTGACCGGTTCGGGGCTGCTGGACTACCAGCGAAGTGGTGCGGTGTGCGGAATCGAGTTGCCGGCCGGGCTCGTCGAGGCCAGTAAGTTTGACCACCCGCTGTTCACACCGGCGACCAAGGCTGACATCGGGGCCCATGACGAGAACATCTCTTTCGACCGGGTCGCGGAGTTGGTCGGCACCGAACGCGCCGAGCACTTGCGGGACCTCACGTTGCAGACCTACGGCCTGGCCGCCGAACACGCACTGACCAAGGGGATCATCATCGCCGATACCAAGTTCGAGTTCGGCGCCGACAGCGACGGACGCCTGGTGCTCGCCGATGAGGTCTTCACCCCGGACTCGTCGCGGTACTGGCCGGCCGATAGCTACACCGAGGGTGCGGTGCAACCCAGCTTCGACAAGCAGTTCGTCCGTAACTGGCTGACCGGGCCCGAATCCGGCTGGGACCGACACGGCGCCGCGCCGCCGCCGCCGCTGCCCGATGCCATTGTCGATGCGACCCGGAGCCGCTATATCGAAGCCTACGAACGCATTTCGGGGCGCAAGTTCGCCGACTGGATCGGCGCATGATGGCGCGCAAACCTGATGTCGCCGGCCGTCCGGCTCCGGGATCTGATGTCGCCGGCCCAGCGGCTCCGGTCCCCAAACGGCTCGACACTCCACGCGTCCATCACGAGGACGTCTTCCTCGATCCCTACGAGTGGCTGCGAAACAAGTCCGACCCCGAGGTGATCGCCCATCTCGAGGCGGAGAACGCCCATGTCGAGGATCAGACGGCTTATCTGGAACCGTTGCGGCAGAAGATCTTCGACGAGATCAAGTCGCGCACCAAGGAGACCGACCTATCGGTGCCGACCCGCCGCGGTGACTGGTGGTACTACGGTCGCAGTTTCGAAGGCAAGCAGTACGGCGTGCACTGTCGCTGCCCGGCAGCCGGACCAGATGACTGGGAGCCACCGGTTCTCGATGAGCACACCGACATTTCCGGTGAGCAGGTACTGCTCGAGGAGAATGACGAAGCCGCCGGTCATGACTTCTTTGCCCTCGGTGCATGCAGCGTCAGCCCGGACGGCAACATCCTGGCCTACTCCGTCGATGTCGTGGGTGACGAGCGCTATGCCCTGCGGTTCAAGGACTTACGCACCGGCGAGCTCTACCCCGATGAGATTTCCGGCATCGCCAGGGGAGTCACCTGGACGGCCGACAACACCTGCGTCTACTACACCACCGTCGATGAGTCGTGGCGGCCCGATACGGTGTGGCGCCACCGGCTCGGCGCGAGTGGGTCCGCAGAGCAGGTGTTCCACGAACCCGACGAACGGTTCTGGCTTGCCGTGGGCCGCACCCGAAGTAACGCCTACATCCTCATCGCGGCCGGATCGTCGATCACCTCAGAGATCCGATTCGCCGACGCCTCCGACCCCCGCGCTGAATTCACCACGGTGCTGCCGCGACGAGAAGGAATCGAGTACTCCGTCGACCACGCCATCGTCGACGGCCGGGACCGGTTCCTGATCCTGCACAACGACGGTGCGCCGAATTTCACCCTGGTTGAGGCTCCGGTCGAGAACCCGGGCGCACAGACGACTCTGATCGCCCACCGCGACGATGTTCGCCTCGAGGGTGTGGATCCCTTCGCCCATCACCTGGTTGTCCACTACCGACGGGAGGCGTTGGCGCGCCTGCAGTTGTGGCCGATAGGCGATGGCTACGGGACGCCTGAGGAGATCACCTTCGACTCCGAGTTGATGGCGTCCGGGCTTGGCGGCAATCCGAACTGGGACTCAC
>JAPLAO010000226.1 GCA_026393245.1 Mycobacterium sp.
GATCGACCGCGCCCTCAAAGCCGTGCGGGCATCCGCGCCCGACCGCGTGGCAGAGAAACAATCCCTCAACGAGCTGTTGACCGCGCTGCAATGATGCAGGCGCGGCGGCGCGAATCACCGAACTGGAAACAGCGTGGGACGACGCCCAGGACAGGTTGGAGCCCATGGACACGACCGGATGGGAATGGATCGTTGGCATTCTGCTCAGCGGCAGGGATTCTGTTGTTCGTTGCTTAGGGCTGGCGGGTTTCAACGATCGATCTTGCGACGGTTGGGACTTAGTGGGCGATGCGTAGCTCCCGGATACCGTCGGTGAGGAGATTGATTGCGGCGACGGCGATCACGACCGCGATGATCGCGGCGAGGGTGGGGTCGAGCCAGTAGAAGCGTTGCGTGACGGCAATGACGGCGCCCGCGACTGCCACAGCAGCAGCCGCAGCCCCGTCAGACAGGGTGTCGAGTAGCACTGACCGCATGTGGAGGTCCTCGCTGCCCGCGCCGAATCCCAGGATCGCCGCACCGGCCAACATGACCAGTGCGGAGATGACACTGACGATCACCACCGGCACCCCGTGTACTGCAGGTGTCCCGCTACTCAAGCGATCCGCTGCCTCCACGATGACCAGTGCGCTCACCGCCAGCAGTGCTGCGCCGTTGATCAGCGCCACCACCGTCGTGGCCCGTGAACGGCGGTCAGCGCCGTGATGTGGCCGGTCGCGCAGCGCGACGGCCAGCAGACCCAGGATCAGTCCGACGGAGTCCGCGGCGAAGTCCCCGGCAGCGGCCAGGACGCCCAGGGAGTGCGCCGAGACACCGGCGAGGACTAGTGCGGCGATCATCAGCAGGTTGAGGCCAAGGACGCACCCCAACCGGCGCCGCTGACTCCAGCCCCTCATCTGTCGGTACCTCCTCCGGCCCTGGCGGGGACGTGATGTCTTACGACGGTGACCTTTCCATCATGTCGGGCTGATCGAGATACGTGTCTACTCTGATGCGCCTGCACTACTTCGACCACGGCGGTCAGCCTGGCCGGTCGGGTATGGGCTTCAGTTAGTGTCCTTCGCGTGAACCCCACACGCTCCGTCGCGCCGAACTCAACCCCTTCATGGCCTCTCAGAAATGGGCGAGTCGTGGAAACGAAGGTGCATGCCCGGATCGCCACGTTGTTCGTCGTGTGCGCACTGAGCGCAGCGGTCGCCGCCTGCTCGAATTCGCAATCCCCCTCCCCTGACGCGGGTGGCGCTACGTCGGCGCCGGTGCCCCTTGATGCTCCACTCACTCACCTGCACGGCCTCCACGTCGCGAACAAAGCAACGTTGCTTGCCGGAACACACAGCGGATTGTTCTCGATCAACCTCACGACAGGCGCGACGGCGCGGATTGGTGACTCCGACGACGACTTCATGGGGTTGGCCGGCGCCACCGGCACTGACAACCTGGTGTCGTCCGGGCACCCAGGCCCGTCCAGTGGCGCGCCGAACCCACTCGGTTTCCGCGCCAGCAGCGACGGCGGCCAGACATGGACCACCCGGTCTCTGTCCGGAATGGCCGACTTCCACGTTCTGGCCACCGATGGCCGCGTCGTCGTCGGTTCCGACGGTCGGGGCCTGCAGATTTCGAACGATGGCGGCGTCACGTGGACCCCGGGCGCCGATGTGGCAGTGGGGTCGCTGACCATCACGCAGTCAGGAGTATGGGCGGTCACCCCCGATGGAGTGGCACGCAGCATCGATGGCGGCCGGTCGTTCAATGCGGTGACCGCCGCGCCACCACTGACCCTGATCAGTGGCAGCAGTCGCGGTCTGTGGGGCATCGATACCGACGGGTACGTCTGGTCAAGTGCAGACGGCACCCGGTGGGACAGGGGCAGCCGTGTCGGCGCCGTTGAAGCACTGACCACAAGTCCGGACGGCACGGGGTATGCCGCATCGAATAACGCGCTATACGTACTAGATCGGCCCGCCGCCGCAACTCGCTAACGGTTCGTGCTCATGGCACAAAGAAGAGTGCAGGAGGCCGAGGCCGGGACGTGAAGACGGACACCGTTGTCAGCCCGGCCAGCCAAACTGAGGTGATGCCGGAGTTGAATCCCTCCAGCTGATCCATTCTTTGATGGTCCCTTTTGTATCCGTTCGTATTCGTGTGTAATACACTTATGGAGAGGCCGGGATGTTCGACCTTGATTTGCTCTCCAGCAACGACCCGTTTGAAATCGATACTCAAGCCGCCCACCTGTTCAAACACCCCAACCGTGGCATCGACGATATCTGCGAGGTTTGGGCCTCCGACCCGCTGTTCTACCCCGCCAAACCACCCGCCCATTGGCTCATGGTCGCTGAGGTCGCCGGTGGCACAGTGCTGATGGTCCCTCTGGCCCCGTCCCGCGAGGGCGATCCCACCCGGTGCCGCCCGATCGGCTGCTACCGGGCCTCCAAAGACCTTGCCGACCAATACCGGAGAGATAGATGACAGATCAAATGACCCCCGACGAGGAGTCCGAGTTCTACGCACGTCCGGAAAACCAACAGCCCCAAGGACCCGCGCAGCGCCGACTCACCGCCACTGTGCCCGTGCGGTTTCCGGCAGACCTCCTCGAGCAAGTTCGCGCGGCAGCCGCGGCCGAGGATCGATCAGTCTCGTCCTGGATCCGCCGCGCCGTCGAAAGCGAATTACGTCATCCCGCCTGAGCGCAGCGCAGTGCTGACGGTAGCCCTAGTCCAGTTCGGAGGCTGAATTCGCAGATCAACAAGGCTGCTGCGGAACCCCTACAACATGCAGGAGACGCAGCCCTCGACTTCGGTTCCCTCCAGCGCCAACTGACGTAGCCGGATGTAGTACAGCGTCTTGATGCCCTTACGCCAGGCGTAGATCTGCGCCTTGTTGACCTCGCGGGTATCGATGGTGTCCTTGAAGAACAGCGTCAGGCTCAACCCCTGGTCCACATGCTGAGTGGCCGCGGCGTAGGTGTCGATGATCTTCTCGTAGCCGATCTCGTACGCGTCCTGGTAGTACTCCAGGTTGTCGTTCGTCATATACGGCGCCGGGTAGTAGACGCGGCCGATCTTGCCTTCCTTGCGGATCTCGACCTTGCTCGCCACCGGGTGGATCGAGCTCGTCGAGTGGTTGATGTAGGAGATCGAGCCGGTCGGCGGCACCGCCTGCAGGTTCTGGTTGTAGATGCCGTCCTTCTGGACCGATTCCTTGAGCCGGACCCAATCCTCCTGTGCCGGAATGCGAATGCCGGCATCGGCGAACAGTTGGCGGACCTTGTCGGTGGCCGGCTCCCACACACCGTCGGTGTACTTGTCGAAGAACTCACCACTGGCGTACTTCGACTTCTCAAAGCCGGCGAATGTCGTGCCGCGTTCGATCGCGATCCGGTTCGACGCCCGCAGTGCGTGATAGAGCACGGTGTAGAAGTAGATGTTGGTGAAGTCGATGCCCTCTTCGGAACCGTAGAAGATCCGCTCCCGCGCAAGATATCCGTGCAGGTTCATCTGCCCGAGTCCGATGGCGTGCGCCTGGCGGTTGCCATTCTGGATGGACGGCACCGAGGTGATCTCAGTCTGATCGCTGACCGCGGTCAGCGCCCGGATGGCGACCTCGATGGTCTGAGCGAAGTCCGGCGAATCCATAGCCTTGGCGATGTTCAGCGAGCCGAGGTTGCAGGAGATGTCCCGGCCCACTTCGGCATATGACAGATCTTCGTTGAACGTCGACGGCGTGGAGACCTGCAGAATCTCCGAGCACAGGTTGGAGTGGGTGATCTTGCCGTCGATGGGGTTGGCCCGGTTCACCGTGTCCTCGAACATGATGTACGGATAGCCCGACTCGAACTGCAACTCGGCCAGCGTCTGGAAGAACTCGCGCGCCTTGATCTTGGTCTTGCGGATCCGCGCGTCGTCAACCATCTCGTAGTACTTCTCGGTGACCGAGATGTCGGCGAACGCCACCCCGTAGACGCGCTCGACGTCGTACGGGGAGAACAGGTACATGTCCTCGTTGCGCTTAGCCAACTCGAAGGTGATGTCCGGGATCACCACACCCAGCGACAGGGTCTTGATCCGGATTTTCTCGTCGGCGTTTTCCCGCTTGGTGTCCAGGAAGCGGTAGATGTCGGGGTGATGCGCATGCAGGTACACCGCGCCAGCACCTTGTCGCGCACCCAACTGATTGGCGTAAGAGAACGAGTCCTCCAGCAGTTTCATGATGGGGATGACGCCCGAGCTCTGGTTCTCGATGTTCTTGATCGGGGCGCCGTGCTCGCGAATGTTGCTCAGCAGCAACGCAACTCCGCCGCCGCGCTTGGACAGCTGCAGTGCGGAGTTAATCGAGCGCCCGATCGACTCCATATTGTCCTCGATGCGCAGCAGAAAGCAGCTCACCGGCTCGCCGCGCTGCTTCTTGCCGGAGTTGAGGAAGGTGGGTGTGGCCGGCTGGAACCGTCCGTCGATGATCTCGTCGACGAGATGCTCGGCCAGTGTGGTGTCACCGGCGGCCAGTGTCAGCGCCACCATCACCACGCGGTCCTCGAAGCGCTCCAGATAACGCTTACCGTCGAAGGTCTTGAGCGTGTAGGACGTGTAGTACTTGAACGCCCCGACGAAGGTCGGAAACCGGAACTTCTTGGCGTAGGCGCGATCAGTCAGCGTCTTGACGAAGTTGCGGGAGTACTGGTCGAGAACCTCACGCTCGTAATAGTTCTCGCGAACCAGGTAGTCGATCTTCTCGTCCTGGTTGTGGAAGAAGACGGTGTTCTGGTTGACGTGCTCGAGGAAGTACTGCCGCGCGGCGAGCACGTCCTTGTCGAACTGGATCTCACCGTTGGGCCCGTACAGATTGAGCATCGCGTTGAGCGCGTGGTAGTCCATCTCGCCGGGCAGCGTCTGCGCTGCCGTCGAGGTGGTTACAGGCTCTGTAGCTGTGACCGTTGGTGACACGTGTCTTGCCTTTCTTGAAAACTTGCGGACTTCCAGAAGTCGTTCAGTCCCGCCCGGACGGCTTCCACGTCATCGACGGTTCCCATGAGTTCAAATCGGTACAGAAACGGCACTTTGCACTTACGCGAGACGACATCGCCCGCGTAGCAGAACTCGGCGCCGAAGTTGGTATTGCCGGCCGCGATCACGCCGCGGAGCAGCGAACGGTTGTGCTCATTGTTCAAAAAAGCGATGACCTGCTTGGGCACGTAGGACCCGTCCTCCGGGTCGGGGCCGTTGGCCCGGCCGCCGCCGTAGGTGGGCAGGATCAGTACGTACGGTTCCTGGACCTTGATGGCGCCCTCGATGCCGCCCTTGACCGGGATCCGGATCGCCGGCATACCCAGTTTCTGGACGAACTTGTGGGTGTTCTCCGAGACGCTGGAGAAGTACACCAGCCTTGTCGGACCGCCGTCTGACAGCCCGCCGTCCAGCACCATCGGATCAGGTCCCTGGCTTCTAAGCGCTGATCGATGTCGCCGACAGTTCGGCTCCGGCGACCGAGATGGCCGACTGCCCGGCGGCGGCGATATCCCGGATGCGGTCGGGCCGGAAGCCCGACCAGTGCTCACCGCCGGCAACCACGACGGGTGCCTGCAGATACCCCAGGGCCATGACGTAGTCCCGGGCCTCGGGCACCTCGGTGATATCGACGATCTCGTAGTCCAGGCCCTGCTTGTCGAGGGCCTTGTAGGTGGCGTTGCACTGAACACAAGCCGGCTTGGTGTAGACGGTGATGGTCATCTCGGGAAAGCTCCTCGGCGAACAGGTCAAACAGACCAAACGGACAGGTATTTCAGTGAATCCGGCGGACCTGCGGTTGCGGGCCTGCCAGCTTCCAGAACACTACACCTAGTGGGTGACAATCAATACAGGTACAACATCTTCCGAATAACAATCGTGAAACTCCCAGGTCGTAAGCCTCACACCGGTGCGGTTCACGGCGTGTCGCACGTCACAACACGCCAGGATGCAGGTCTACCACCGGCCACCGACAAAGCTCCCCGTCGGACCCGGCGCAACGCGGGCTTTAGTCGGGCTGCGCGACGAGTGCACCAAGGATCTCGCGCAGGGCGCCGGTCACCTCGGCACCCTCCCGCACGGCGCACGCTAGCCGGTTACTCCGGCGGTAGCGACCTGGCACCGCGGGGACGAAGCGCACGAGTGAACGCAACGTTGACCCGGGTCATGGCGAAACTGTAGGGCAGCCAGGCCAACCGCTTGAACGCATACAGCGCGCGAATGTCCGTCGAGGTGTAGATCAGGAATTTGTTCCGGGTGATTCCATCCAGGATCTTGTCGGCCACCTTCTCCGCCGACACGGCGTGGCCGCTGAACAGACCCACCAGGCGTTGCACCTTCGGGTGTTCCCGATCGACACCGGCGATATGCACGCTGTCGACCATCGGGGTGTTGACCGCTCCGGGCACCACCAGCGAGACACCGATGCGGTGCCGGGCCAGGTCGAAGCGCAGCACTTCGGACAGTCCGCGCAGGCCGTACTTGCTGGCGCTGTAGGCGGCATGCCAGGGCAGCGCCACCAATCCGGCGGCCGAGGACACGTTGACCAGTTGTCCGCCCCGACCGGCCGCCACCATCGGCGGCAGGAACGTCTCGATGACGTGGATGGGTCCCATCAGGTTGACGTCGATCATCGACCGCCAGTGGGTGTGGGTGAGATGTTCGACGGTGCCCCAGGCGGAGATGCCGGCGATGTTCATCACGATGTCCATCGCGGGGTGCCGGATGTGGATGTCGGCGGCGAAGTGCGCCACCTCGTTGTGGTCGGCGATGTCCAGTGCGCGGTGCTCGGCGACCCGGGCTCCGGCAGCGCGAGCATCAGCGACCGTCTGGGCCAGACCTTCAGCGTTGATATCGGTCAGGAACAGCACCGCGCCGTCACGGGCAAGTCGCAGCGCGGTCGCGCGGCCGATACCACTGGCCGCGCCGGTGACGAGCACCCGTTTGTCGGCGAAGTGAAAGGTCATGGCTAGCCGCTGGCCTGCCCGCCCCACAGCGCATGCAGCCACAGCTTTTCCAACACCTGTACCGCTCTGTTCATATCGCGGTCGGGTCCGAGAAACAATGATTCGCCCGACAGCGTCAACGCGGTGGATGCCGACAGTGCGCGCACCAGACCCCGAACATCAGAGGTGATGGGATCGGCTGTGCCGCGGGTGATCTCAGCTTCCACGATGGGCACGATCTGGTCGATGACGGCATCGTTGAAGCCGTCGAGGATCTCCCGGATCTCGGCGTCGGTGCTGCGGGCACTGTTGCACGCCGACATCACCGGGTCGTTGTGCGCGTAGACCGCCGCCGCACTGCCGACCATCCGTTTGGCAAACTGCGCCGGGGTCTCGTCGTCTCCGCGCGGTGCGAAGTCTCCGGTGAGTTCCTCGAGTTCTTCGGCGACCTCGCCGAGGATCTGCGCCAGCACCGCGTATTTGGAGTCGAAGTAAAAGTAGAACCCGGACCGGGCCACTCCGGCGCGGTCGCTGATGGTACTGACCGACAATTCGGCGAATGCCTTCTCCTGCAGCAGGTCGCGGACTGCCGCCACGATGACGTGGCGTTGCTTATCGCCGCGGCGCCTGGGCACCTCGACGGAGGGTTGCGCGCTCACCTGCTCACCATGCACCACGCCGAGGCCGGAAGGAAACTTGACAGTCGTCAAATCTGCCCGCAAGGTGGGCTGCACGCGCCAGTCGTTTCCCGTTAGGAGCACCGATGGCCACCGTCAGCACCCCGCACTACCTGCTCGACCAAGCCCGCCGCAGGCTCACCCCCACGCTGAACACGATCCCCGGCATGGGCGCCGTCGAAGCACGGTTGCGGGAGCAGCGGTGGCCGCAGTTCGTCCTGGCCGAACCCCCGGCGGGCAGCGGCCTCAAGCCGGTGATGGGCGACACCGGCATGCCGGTCCTGGGCCACCTGATCGAGATCTTCCGCGGCGGGCCGGACTATCTGCTGCAGATGTACCGCCGCAACGGTCCGGTCCACTACTCACAGACGCCGGCGCTCAACGCGGTGGCCGCACTGGGTCCGGACGCCACCCAGTCGGTCTACTCCAACAAGACCAAGGACTTCTCGCAGCAGGCATGGCAGCCGGTGATCGGGCCGTTCTTCGACCGGGGACTGATGCTGCTCGACTTCGACGAGCACATGTTCCACCGCCGGATCATGCAGGAGGCCTTCACCCGCGCCCGGCTGTCGGGCTACGTCGAGCACATCGACCGAGTCGCCGCAGCGGTGGTGGCCGACGACTGGCCGACGAACGACCCGCGGTTCCTGTTCCATCCCGCGGCCAAGGAACTCACCCTCGACATCGCCTCGGTGGTGTTCATGGGCCACGAGCCCGGCGCTGACCACGAACTCGTGACGAAGGTGAACCAGGCGTTCACCACCACCACCCGGGCCGGCGGCGCGATCATCCGCACACCCGTGCCACCGTTCAAGTGGTGGCGTGGGCTGGAAGCCCGAAAGGTGCTGGAGGACTACTTCGCCGGGCGGGTTCGCCAGCGCCGCGACGGCGATGGCACCGACATGCTCACCGTGCTCTGCCATGCCGTCGACGCCGACGGGAACGGGTTCACTGACGCCGACGTCGTCAACCACCTGATCTTCCTGATGATGGCCGCCCATGACACGTCGACCTCGACGCTGACCACCATGGCCTATCACCTGGCCGCTGCCGCGAGGAGAGCTCCCGGGTGGGCACCGGCCCGCTGGACATCGAGGCGCTGGAGAAGCTGGAGTCCCTCGATCTGGTGATCAACGAGTGCCTGCGGCTGGTCACCCCGCTGCCGTTCACCATCCGCCGGGCCGTCCGGGACACCGAGATCCTGGGCCACTACATCCCGGCAGGCACCAACGTGAACATGTGGCCGGGAATGAACCACCGGTTGCCCGAACTGTGGACCGATCCGGAAACCTTCGACCCGGACCGGTTCGCCGAGCCGCGTGCCGAGCACAAACGGCACCGCTACGCGTTCACCCCGTTCGGTGGCGGCGCGCACAAATGCATCGGCATGGTGTTCGGGCAGTTGGAGATCAAGACCGTGATGCACCGGATCCTGACCAACTACCGCCTGGAACTGCCGCACCCTGGATACCGGCCGCGCTACGACTACGCCGGCATGCCGGTGCCGATGGACGGCATGCCGATCGTGCTGCGCCCCTTGGGCTGAGGGCCCGGATACACCTAGAGTGCTGCAATAATTCCCAGGCAACTCCGAGAGGACACCACCATCATGTGCCGCCCCGTCGAATGCACCAGCTGCCATAAGACCACCTGGGAGGGGTGCGGCGAACACATCGCCGAGGTAAAGGCGGAGGTACCACCCGGACAGTGGTGCACCTGCGCACGCACCGCCACGTCCTGAACCGCCTCGCGACGGTCAGCTGAACGGCCTCTCGCCGGCGACCACCGCGGTGCCCAAACTCATCAGCATGACCGCCGAGTCGTGCAACCGCTGCCCGGCTTCCCTAGTGGCCGCGCCGGCCAGATAGCGCGCCCAGGTGCCCTCGATGACGACGCCCAATTTCAGGCAGGCCAGCGAGAGATACCAGTCCA
>JAPLAO010000228.1 GCA_026393245.1 Mycobacterium sp.
CACGTCCACCGAGGTCTGCGTGGCGTTCCAGGACGTCGACGGTGACACCGCGTTCGGCCAGACCGGCGGCCGCGGCCAGGCCTGCGATCCCCGCGCCGACCACCACGACGTGCGGTATTTCCGGTAGGTCAGCGGCGCCCGGCAGCCCACGCGGTGCCGGGTGTGCAACGCGGTGCGGATCCTTCATCGTGACGCTTCCCCTGGAGCATCCGCCGGAGCGTCCCCCAGGAAGGTGTGCACGATATTGCGCTGCCAGCCGCCTACCGTCTCGCTGTGCACACCCGTGAATCCTGTTGCAGCCAAACGTCGTTTGAAGTCCGAGGCGCCGTCGAAGGTGTTCACGCTTCGCCACAGGTGGCGGTAGAGCGCGGTGTCGCGGGTCTGCCGCCAACCGAGCGGGATGATGATGCCCCAGCAGACGGCGTTCCAGATGGCCTTAGCGGGCACTGAATCGCGCACCGAGTATTCGTGCACCGCCAAGGTGGCACCCGGGCGGAGCAGTTGGGCGAATCGCCGCAGTTGCGCGTCCGGATCGGCGAGGTTGCGCAGCAGGTAGGCCGCCAGTATTCCGTCGAACGGCCCGTGCACACCGGCGTCGGCGAGTGCCTCGATCGGGGTGTGCACGAAGCGAACCGAGTCCGGCCACGACTTGGCCGCCGCCTGCTCGAGCATGCCGGCAGAAGCGTCGACGGCGACGATCTCCGCATGCGGGGCGGCCTCCAGCAGTGCGGCGGTGGACGCACCGGTTCCGCAACCCGCGTCAAGCAGGCGCAGCCCGCGTCCGCCGTTGGGGATCCGCAGCCGGCGTGCCGAGATCCGCAGATGGTCGTGGTAGCCGGGATTGGCGCCGACCAGACGGTCATAGGCACTAGCACCGATATCGAAGGCGTCCGGAACTTCGGCCCTGGGTAATCCCTGATTGCTGACGCTGCTCAACAGCTTTCCTCCTGATCGGATCGTTGTTTGACCCACAACAGCAGCACCGCGGTCACCAGCGCCCAGCCGAACAGAAAATCCTCGACCGGGATATCCCAGGGAAACCGCAGACCCGATGTGTGGGCCTCGTTGTAGATGACGATCGGTGCGGACAGCTTGGTCAACCAGCCGTCGACCAGAACCTGAAAACCAAACACGATCACCATCGATATCCAGTAGGCGCGCGCGCGCGGAAAAGCCCGGTACGCAGTACCGCCCATTCCAGCACACACACCCCGACGACCGAAATGAACGCCGGCAGTGTGTACCCCAGACCGATCACTGCCGACTCCGCACGGGCGTTTTGGACCGCCACCGACTGAGAATGCCGAGCACGGAATTGACGGCCGAATAGGTCAGCAGAGCGCACAGCGGGATGACGATGAAGAACAGCAGTTCCTCCAGCGGCATGAACGGCATCTCGATGCCGCTGACGAAACGTGGGTTGTAGTGCCAGACGTCGAGTGTGATCGCGACCGCATCCCACAGCAGGAAGACCAGCAACACCGGGGTCAGCGCACGTAGCAGGCGCAGTGGCTGACGATAGACGCCGCGGCCGAACGCCTCCAGCGGCAGCGTGATCAGGATGCATCCAACGAGGATGAGCAGGTATTGCCAGCGGTCCATCAGGCGGCGCCCTGGGACAGTCCGCCTCTCGGGGTTACGGCGGCCCGCCGCGCTCGCCTAGCCCGCACCAGTCCGCCGCTGAACACCGCAATCCTGCGACTCATGCCCACCGACGCCCGCTCGCTGAACACCGCGAAGTCGATATCCTCGATATTGTCGAGAATCTCGGAGTACAGCGTGAACGCCGTCATCACGCACGGCCGCGACTGCGGCGCGAGCAGGGCGATGCCCTTGTGGGCCACCCGGTAGATGGCCCGGGTGGTCTCATGCTGTGCGGCCAGGGCCGCACGTACGCGGGGGTCGGTGCGGCTGTTGTCGTGACACCACATCAGCAACTCGCGGTCCACCCCGAAGGCAGCGAGTTCATCGGCGGGAAGGTAGATGCGATTGCGGTCGAGGTCCTCGTTGATATCGCGCAGGAAATTTGTCAGCTGAAACGCCTGGCCGAGGGCTTCGGCGCAGGGTTCGGCATCGCACAGCGGTCCGACGGTGCCGAGGATGGGCAACATCTGCAGGCCGATCACCTCCGCCGAGCCGCGCATGTAGTGGTTGATCGCCGGGCGGTCCGGATAGTCGGTGACCGTCAGGTCCATCCGCATCGACGTCAGGAAGTCGTCGAACAGATTCAATGGAATGCGGTAGGTGCGAGCCGTATGCAGGACCGCAGGCAGCACCGGCTCACTGGCGTCGTCGGCACCACTGAAGAACTTCGACGCCAACTCCTCCAATCGCGTTTCCCGTTGCGCGACGGTCGCATTCGACGTCAGGTCATCGAGGATGTCATCGGCATAGCGGGCGAAGCCGTACAGAGCGTGCACGGCCGGTCGCTGCGACGGGGCCAGCAGTCTGGTGGCCAGGAAGTAGGTGCGGCCGTGTTGGGCGTTGAGCGCGCGACAGTACCGGTAGGACTCCCGCAACCGCTCGTCGTCGATCCCGGCGGCGTGCAACTCGGTGTTGATCATGCCCCTACCTGTTTCGATGAATTGATGATCGTCATCGGCGACCGGTCTCCGACGGGGCCGGTGACTCGTTCGGCTGCCAACTGACCGGACAGCAGTGCTGTCGGTACGCCGACGCCCGGAACCGTGCATGACCCGGCCAGTACAACGTTGTCGACACCACGCACCAGGTTGGCCGGCCGGAACGGCCCGGTCTGGGCGAAGGTATGCGCCAGCGCGAATGGCGAGCCAGCCAACATGCCCTGGCGCGCCCAGTCGGCCGGGGTTACGACGTCGAGCACGTCGGCGTCCTGATCCAGCCCCGGTAGCAGACGCTCGGCTGCCGTTGCCAGCATCTGCCGGGCGTAGGTATCGCCCTCGACGGCCCAATTCACCTTGCCCACTTCGAGATTCGGGCACGGCGCCAGTACGAAGAGCAGGTCGCGCCCGGGAGGTGCGAGCGTCGGGTCGCCAGCGGTGGGCATGGTCACCAGCAGTGACGGGTCGCTCATCAGCACACCCTCATCGATGATCTCGTCGAAGGTCTTCGACCAGTTGGCACCGAAGCTGATGTTGTGGTGCTGCAGCGCACCCCCGACAGACGGCACCCCTACATGCATGACGACGCACGACGGGGACGGCCGGAACTTGATCGGCCGGCGGGGCGTGCGTTCGAGTAACTGGTAGGTCAGCGGCAGTTCGGTGGTGAGAACCACGGCGTCGCAGGCGATCCGGTCACCGGAGTCGGTGCACACCGCCGTCACCCGCGAACCGGAGCGCTCCAGCCGCGTCACGGTGGACCCGTAGCGGAACACCACGCCCGCGTCGGCGGCCGCGGCGGCCAGCCCCTCGGGCACCGCGCGCATGCCGCCGCGCGGGAAGTACACCCCGGCGATGGTGTCCATGTAGGCGATCACCGCATAGGCGGCCAGCGCCTGCTGCGGCGGCACACCGGCGTAGAGGGCCTGGAAGGTGAAGATCCGCTGCAGCCGCTCGTCGGTGATGAAGCGGCTGACCATCTTCTCCCAGCCGCGGAAGCCGCCGATGGCGGCCAGCCGGGCCAACTGCGGTGTCAGCAGCGACAACGGTGATGAGAAATTGGACCCGATGAAACCGTCGATCTCCAGCTTGTAGAGCTCGGTCAGCCAATCCCGCAGCCGCAGGTATCCGGCGGCCTGTTCCGGGCCGGCAAACTCCTCGATAGCCGCCGTCATGGCCGCAATGTCGGAGTGCACGTCGAGGGTGCTGCCATCGGCGAATGAGGCGCGGTAGGCGGGATCGGACGGCATCAGTTCGACGTAGTCACTCATTGAGGCACCGACGGCGTTGAACGCACTTTCGATGATGTCAGGCATGGTTAGAACGGTTGCTCCGGTGTCGATCTTGTAGCCGCGGATATCGGCCTGGCCCATCCGCCCACCCGGGTATGTGTAGCGTTCGACTACGGTGACCGAGCGTCCACGCCCGGCCAGTTGCAGTGCGGCCGACAGACCGGACAAGCCGGCACCCACCACGACCACATGGTCGGTCTTCCCGGGGACAGTGCGCATCAATGACTCCTCTTGATCAGGTCACTCGTTGGGTGCATACCGACGCCATATCGGCCAGCGCCGATTGGACCCACTCGTCGATCCGGCGGTCGCGAAGATGTTCGGCTGCCTCGGCCACTCGTTCGACGATCAGTTCCTCGATCCAGTCCGCGGCACCGGTGGCCACGATCAGGTTTCGCCAGTGGGCGATATCGGACTCGGTGAGTTCCTCAGCGGCCATCAACTCGGCGAACTGCCGACCGATGGCGGCGTCAGCCATCCGTTGGGCTGCGACCACAACGCTGGTTGCCTTGCGCTCGGCGAGGTCGCCGCCGGCCGGCTTGCCGGTCACCTCGGGCGAACCGAAGACGCCGAGGATGTCGTCACGCAACTGGAATGCCTCGCCCAGCGCATGCCCGTAGCCGCCGAGCGCCTCGATCAGGTCCCCGCGGCCGGCCATCGCGGCGCCGATCTCCAGCGGACGCCGCACCGTGTAGTTGCCGGATTTCCGGCGGGCGATATCGAGGACGTCATCCAGATCCGGCATGGCTTCGGCGTCGTTGGCGACGTCGGCGATCTGGCCGATCGCGAGTTCGACCCGCATCGCGTCGTAGTGCGGCCATGCCCGCGACAGCGCGTTCTGCGGTACTCCGCTGTCGCGCATCATCTGCTCGGCCCACACCAGGCACAAATCGGAGAGCAGGGTGGCCAGCGACGCCCCGAACCGGTCCCGCGATCCGGACAGCCCACGATCGCGATGCCATTGGGCGAACTGGATATGGGCGGCCGGACGGCCCCGGCGCACCGGGGAGTCGTCCATCACGTCATCCTGAAGCAGCGCGAACGCCTGCAGAAACTCCAGTCCGGCGCAGGCACGTAGCGCCGCGCCATCAGGGCCGGCTCCGCACAGCCACCCCAGGTACATGAATGTCGACCGTAGGCATTTGCCGCCGTCGACGAATTGGGTCAGAACGTCAGCGGTGATGTCGACCCCGGTGTGCGCAAGTTGCGGCACGCACTCGGACTCGACGAATTGGGACACCTGACTCAGGACTGTTTGCCGTACGCCATTGCGCCAGATCTCGAACTCCGCGCCGCCCAGCGGACCCAGCGATCCCGCCGACACAGCGCTCAGGGCGATCCTCGGCGACGAGGCATCGATCGATCGCACTGGCCGCTCCCTGTCTGATCCGCACCCTCCAGGGGCGCTCCTGCAGTCTAATTCAAGACGAAACCGGCCCGCGGCGCTCGTCAGGACCCGCATGGTCACGCTCGCGTAATGATTGGGTTATCCGATCTTGCAGGGGTTTTGCTGTTTTCCGCCGGGAAGTTATCGCGCCCGGCGCAGCGGTGGCCGGGAGTTTGCTGACCGTTCTCTGCGTTCTCGTGCGCGACTGCGTGGCACGTATCGGTTGCGTCGGGTGCTACAACTGCTCAGGACTACGCAACGCCGTCGGACTGCGGGACAGCCACGCATCACCGATGGTGAAAACCCGACCGGAAGGCTCGAAGATGGCGCAACTGAGCGGAAAAGTAGCCCTGGTCACCGGAGCCTCGTCCGGGCTGGGCGCGGCGGTCGCGCGATTGTTCGCCGAACGCGGGGCCACGGTATTCGGGATCGCCCGCGACACCGGACGGATGGCCACGGTGTTCGAGACGGTGCCCGGCGGGGCCTTCGCGTCAGTCGATATCACCGATCCGCAGGCCTGCAAGGACGCCGTCGAAGAGTGCGTTCACCGTTTCGGCCGGCTCGACATCCTGGTCAACGCGGCCGGCTTTCACCAGATGCGGCATACCTCGGAAGTCACCGACGAAGACTGGGCCTACGACCTCGCGGCCAACCTCAACGGCCCGTTCTACCTGTGTCGCGCGGCGCTACCGCACCTGCTGGGCGTCGGCGGCAACATCGTCAACGTCGCCTCCGTGGCAGGTGTCGAGGGCGAGGTCTACTCGGCCGGCTACTGCGCGGCCAAACACGGTCTGGTGGGGCTCACCCGGGCGCTCGCGGTGGAGTTCACCAGGGAGCGACTGCGGGTCAATGTGGTGTGCCCCGGCGGCATGCTGACGCCGCAGGTCACCGATTTCACCGCCCCGGACAATGCCGATTACAAACTGATCATGCGGATCGCCGCGCCCCGCGGCCTGATGGAGCCCAGGGATGTGGCCACCGCCATCGCGTTTCTGGCCAGCGACGACGCCGCCGCAATTCACGGCGCGGTGTACCCGATCGACAACGGCAAGCTCGCCGGGTGAGCTAACCCGAGAAGTGCCGCCGGATGCCGGCGAGCATCTCGGTGTGGGCCGCGACGGCCTGGCGAACCGTCACCGCGCGCAGACCCGGGGGCGCGGCGATCCGGATCCGTTCGGTCAGGCGGGTGCCGCCGTTCTCGGCATCGAAGGTCACGACCAGGTCCAGTCGCACGCCGGGAAACTGCCGCGCCTGTGCCGTCACCGCGCCACGGGTGGGCACCCGCAGAGTCGCGGTATAGGTGATGGGCAGGGTCAGAAAACCAAGCGGGACACGGTCTTTGACGGAATAGGTCTGCTCGTAGCCGTCATCGAGGATCAGGTGGGACACCGTGCGGACGGCGACCACCAGTGGATGGGTTTCGGCAATCCGGTCGAGGTCGACGTAGTAGCACCGCACGACCTCCGGTGGGGCCGCGACGAGTTCGTCAAGTTCGCGTTCGACGGCCACCGGTTACTGCGCGGCGGCCTGCAGCACCCCGACCTGATCCGGACAGTAGGTCGCCACAGCCGCACCGAGGAACTGGAAGGCCTGTGTCTGGGAGGTATCGCGGGCCAGGTTCAACGAGATGAACTCCGCCGATGCGTAGGCGGTGCCGTCGACCCCGTTGGCGAGGCGTTTACAGGCGATCTTGCCCAGCCAGGCGTTGTAGTCGCGCTGGCCGTAAATGCCGAACGAGTGCAACTGATCGGCGAAGTCGATATCAGGGTCAGCCTGGGCCGGGGCGGCCATTACCAGGGCGGCCGACGCGATCACTGCGGCAGCCAGGACACGCTTAGCGGAACTCATGGTGACGATTGTAAGCCGAACAGTTACATGAGCTAATCTCTTGGTCGATGTTCGTTCCACGATCGCAGGGAATCCCATGGTCAAGCTGTTGAGAGGCAAGAAGCCCTCTCCTGTGCTGACCGAGAACAATGCGTCCAACCGCCATATCGGCGCGCACCCGGCGATACCGAAATTCATCCGGCTGTTCTCGATTCCGATCCTGCTGTTCTGGATCGGCCTGGTTGTCGTGCTCAGCGGAGAACAGCACTCGGTGTCGTTAGCTCCCGACGACGCGCCGTCACTGCAGGCGATGAAGCGCGTGGGCCAGGTATTCAACGAGTTCAACTCCAACAGTTCAGCGATGATCGTGCTGGAGGGCGACGCCCCCCTGGGCGTAGACGCACACGAGTTCTACGACGGCCTCGTCGCCAAACTGCGGACAGACACCACCCACGTCCAGAACATTCAGGACTTCTGGGGTGACCCGTTGACTGCGGCCGGGTCGCAGAGCGCCGACGGAAAAGCCGCCTACGTCCAGCTCTATCTGGCCGGCAATCAGGGTCAGACGCTGGCCGGCGAGTCCATCCAGGCGGTCCGCGACGCGGTGTCGAAGATGACGCCACCGACGGGCGTAAAGGTCTTTGTCACCGGCCCCGCCGCGCTGACCTACGACCAGCATCACGCCGGCGACAAGGGCGTCAAGAAGATCACCGCGGTCACCCTCATCGTCATCTTCGTGATGCTGCTACTGGTCTACCGGTCGATCGTGACAACCGTGCTGGTGCTGTTGATGGTCTTCCTCCAATTGGGCGCCGCTCGGGGCATTGTCGCGTTCTTCGGCTATCACGACCTGATCGGCCTGTCGACATTCGCGGTCAACCTGTTGACCACGATGGCGATCGCCGCGGCCACCGACTACGTCATCTTCCTTCTGGGCCGTTATCACGAGGCACGACTGAACGGTGAGGACCGGGAGACCGCGTTCTACACCATGTATCACGGCACCGCGCACGTGATCCTGGGCTCGGGCCTGACGATCGCGGGCGCGACGTTCTGTCTGCATTTCACCCGGCTGCCGTACTTCCAAAGTCTCGGCGCGCCCCTGGCGATCGGCATGATCGTCGCAGTGGTGGCGGCGTTGACCATGGCACCGGCACTGCTCACCGTCGGCAGCCACTTCGGACTGTTTGATCCCAAGCGGACGATGAAAACCAGCGGTTGGCGCCGGATCGGAACGGCCGTGGTGCGGTGGCCGGGCCCGATTCTCGTCGCCTCCATCGCGATCGCTCTCGTCGGACTGCTGGCACTGCCGTCGTATACGAACAGTTATAACGACCGCCAATATCTCCCGGCCGATATTCCGGCCAACGTCGGCTACGCCGCCGCGGATCGGCATTTCCCGCAGGCCCGGATGAATCCGGAGCTTCTGCTGATCGAAACCGATCATGATGTGCGCAACTCGGCGGACATGCTTGTCATCGACCGCGTCGCCAAGAACATCTTCCACATCCCGGGCGTCGGCCGGGTCCAGGCCATCACCAGGCCGCAGGGAAAGCCGATCGAGCACACTTCGATTCCATTCATCATCAGCATGTCCGGCGCCACCCAGCAGCTGAATATGTCCTACATGCAGGACCGCATGAAGGACATGCTGAAGATGGGCGACGATATGCAGGTCTCCGTCGATCAGATGGAGAAGATGTACGTGCTGATGACGCAGCTGACCGGCGTCACCCACGATATGGTCGGCAAGACCAAGCAGATGGTGGCCGACACCAACGAATTACGCGACCACATCGCCGTTTTCGACGATTTCTTCCGCCCGATCCGCAACTACCTGTACTGGGAACCGCACTGCTTCGACATCCCGGTCTGCCAGTCGCTGCGGTCGGCGTTCGACTCACTCGACGGAATCGACAAACTCAGTGACGATCTCGGAGCGCTCACCGTCGACATGGACCGCCTCGATGCGCTGATGCCCCAGATGCTCACGATTATGCCGCCGATGATCGCAACCATGAAGTCGATGAAGACCATGATGCTGACCATGCAGTCCACCATGGGCGGACTGCAGGATCAGATGCAGGCCATGCAGGACAACGCCACCGCCATGGGTCAGGCCTTCGATGCGTCGAAGAATGACGACTCGTTCTATCTGCCACCCGAGGTGTTCAACAACGAAGAGTTCAAACGCGGGATGAAGATGTTCGTCTCGCCGGACGGAAAAGCCGTCCGCTTCATCATCGCCCACGAGACCGACCCCGCCACTCCGACCGGACTCGCGCTGATCGACAAGATCCGCAACGCCGCGTTCGAGTCGATCAAGGGAACGCCACTGGAGGGCTCGAAGGTCTCCCTGGGCGGAACCGCGTCGGCCTACAAGGACATGCAGACCGGTGCCAACTACGACCTGATGATCGCCGGGCTGTCCTCGCTGTGCCTGATATTCATCATCATGCTGATCCTGACCCGAAGCGTGGTGGCCGCGGCGGTCATCGTGGGAACCGTCGCACTGTCACTGGGCACATCGTTCGGGCTCTCAGTGCTGATCTGGCAGCACATCCTCGGGATGCCGTTGCACTGGATGGTTCTGGCGATGTCGATCATCATCCTGCTGGCGGTGGGCTCGGACTACAACCTGCTGCTGGTGTCGCGGTTCAAGGAAGAGATCCATGCCGGGATCAACACCGGCATCATCCGTTCAATGGCCGGAACCGGCGCCGTGGTCACCTCAGCTGGCCTGGTGTTCGCCTTCACGATGGCCTCGATGTTGGTCAGCGACCTGGTCGTGGCCGGCCAGGTCGGCAGCACGATCGCACTCGGCCTGTTATTCGACACCCTGGTCGTGCGCTCATTCATGACACCGGCCGTTGCGGCACTGCTGGGCCGGTGGTTCTGGTGGCCGCAGGTGGTGCGGCCGCGCCCGGTGCCGCAACCCTGGCCCGACCCGACTCCGCCACCGGCCGATTCCACCACCGAACCCGACCACCCGGCATATCCGGATCAACTGACCTTGAGCGCAAGCTCGCGAGGAGGCGCATGATGAGAGACATGGCTACCCAACGACTCGGCCGATGGGCCGGCATGGCGGCGGCGATTGCGATGGCGGCTACCGCACTGGCACCGGCGACGGCATCCGCCGATGCATCCGACGATTACCCGATCCCGAATCGGATGATCAAAACCACCTGTACTGCCGAGCAGATCATGGCTGCCGCCCGCGACGTGGAGCCGGTCTACTACGAGCGATACATGATCGACTACAACAACAAGTCGCCGCAGATCCAGCAGGCGGCTCAGGATTACATCCACGACTTCTTCGCCAAGTCGCCCGCCGACCGCCGGGCCTGGTCGGAGGAATTAGCTACCAACGCCTTCTCCGATCCGGTGGCATTCATGTGGCCCAACCACTCGAAGCTGTTCTTCAACAACAAGGGTGTGGCGGCCAACACCACCGACATCTTCCAGCGGTACCCGGCAGGTGACATGTCGCTCTGGGTCTGGTGACGTGTGACCACTCCAGTGATCGATCGGTGGCTCGACGTCATCGAGAACGGCCAGAC